>JBKJUS010000080.1:0-9246 GCA_046590575.1 Mycobacteriales bacterium
CTTCCCTTCTGCCGTCGGCACTGACGCCGGTCGCGATCACCACGGCTTGGCTGACGACGCGACCGCCGAGGCGCACCTTGCAGTACGTCGCGTCGAGGAACACGTAGGGGAAGGCGAGCTGGTCGAGGGTGCGGGTGCGCCAGAGCGCGACCTCGGTGTCGAGCTGGGCGCAGATCCGGCTCACCTCGCTCTTGCTGATCCCGGTGCCACCCATCGCGATGACCAGGTCGTCGACCCGGCGGGTGCTGACCCCCTCGACGTAGGCCTGCATCACGACCGCGTGCAGCGCCACGTCGATGCGCCGGCGCGGAGCGAGCAGCGCCGGGAAGAACGACCCGGTCCGGACCTTCGGGATCCGCACCGTCAGGTCGCCGGCGGTCGTCGTGACGAGCTTGTCGCGGCTGCCGTTGCGCTGCGTCGTGCGAGCCTCGGTCCGCTCGTGCAGGCCCGCGCCGATCTGGGCGGTCGCCTCAGCGTCGACCACGGCCTGGAGCATCCCGCCGAGCAGCCGGCGCATCAGCTCACCACCATCGGCGGTGCGGAGCATCTCGATCATCTCGAGCAGTGCAGAATCGTCTAGGGCCATCGCGTTGATCCTCTTCTGTGAGTTCCTTGGTCGGTTCTCACAGAGCCTCACGCGGTGGCCCCTCAACGTCCGGGACCGACACGAGCCAGCCGACGAACTACGAGGGCGAGTTACACCACATCAGGGGACGCAGCCCTCTGGCTGCTACTGACCCGCCTGAACTGCACCTTGGACATCCAGGAGGACTACGCGCCGTGGGCCTACGTCTCGGAGCTCCGAGAGGGCCACATCACTTGGTCGTCCAGCGACCGTGAAGACCTGGACCACGAGGTGCGCTGGCTGTCGGGGGATGAGAGGCAGAGCGCCTGGCTGCGGTACGGCATCGTGGAGGACGTAGGCATCTACTTGGGCAGGATGTTGCGAGGGTAGGTCCGCTAGCCAACAGTTTGAGAACCTGCATTACCCGCACGGAGAAGTGCGCTGGGAAGGAGTGGCCGAGAAGCGTCAGAGCCGTACTGCACGGCCGGGGCACGGGCTCCGCCAACTGACCCTGGCTAGCTCTCAAGCACCCGGTAGATGGTTTCAGAGAGAGGAAGCGGGCGGGGTACGTCATGCCAGCCGATCTCGACCGCCTTGTCAGCGATCGCGGCCTTGACCAGGGCGATGTCCACGTCATCGTCGAAGATTGAGATGGACATTCCGTTCCCAGTCGCCGGGTCGACCACGTGATACGCGGCCAGCACTCCGGAAATGGTCTTCGCGGCGTCTATCACCCACTGGCGCTCGTCGTCAGGCATCGGCTCCCACACGGCGATTCGGGCGAACACGGCTACCTCCGTTGACGAAATGGTCGACCGAAGCTGGCCCCGGCCCCTCGATGTTAGAACGGACGGTCATCCTGCTGACCGAGCCGTGACGTCAGTTGGACTCGTTGCTGGTCGCACCTCGCCAACCGTGAAAAAAGTGCAGTTCTCCACATCAGGGCTAACCGGGCCCTATCCTTACGTCGCAAAAAGCGAGTTCGGCTAGCGAGGTGCCGGCGACCGTGACACGGTGCGTGCCGTAACGGTCGAGCTGCCAGCGCCACCGGCCCATCTGCCTTGGAGCCCGGTATGAACAGCGCCATTGAGGACGTTCTCCGCGCGGTTTACGAGGCGTACGCAGCGATGGACATAGCGGCTCTCGATGCCGCTGTTCCGGAAGACGGCGTGTGGCACGTTTCTGGGCATCACCCCCTGTCCGGCGACTACCGCGGGAAGGCCGCCACGTGGGGGTACCTGGGCAAGGTAGCTGAGGTCAGTGGTGGGAAGGGCGGATGCGTCGTGCACAGCATCACGACGGACGACCAGGGGCACGGCGTCGTCCTGCTGACAGGCACGATCCGCGACTACGTTCGACAGGTCATCCACATTTGGCATGTCGAGAACGGACGGATCACCGAGTTCTGGGACGCCTACCTCGACGCCTCAGCCGAAGACGCCTTTTGGAACAACGCCTTACCGACCGCCGTCGGATGAGAACGGCGGAGGATGTAAGAGACGCCGACAAGCAGTTTCTGATCGACCTGCCGGGGAACCGTGTCCTGCACTTCTGGGAGGGCGGTGACCCTGCGGGATCGCCGATCCTGATCCACCACGGCTGCCCGGGAGGCCGGCTGGCGGCGAGCACCGGGAACGACGCCGCCCGGCGGCAAGGGGTGCGGTTGCTCTCGTTCAGCCGACCTGGTTACGGGCGCTCTACCGACACACGAAGGAGTCTGGCGTCGGTGGGAGCCGACAGCCTGCTGGTCGCCAACGAGCTTGGCGTGGCCGAGTTCGCCGTACTCGGCGGCTCAGCCGGAGGGCCCTATTCGATCGCCACCGGTCTGGCAGATCCAAGCCGGGTGCGGGCAGTCGGAGTCGTGGCCGGCGTGGCGCCCTGGCCCATCTTCCTCGACGCGGCGGACGATGACCGGGAGGACCTACGTCTGTGGGAACTTGCAAGAGCAGGCGACGAACCAAGTGCCCTGGACGGGTTCAGGGTTCGAATCAGGGCCGAGTACGCCGGCCTGCTCGAGTTGGACGACGGCGCCATGATCGAAGCCGTCAAGGCGGCTAACCCGGCCGAGGAGGCGGGTTGGCTCGACGCGGCCACCAGCGCGGCGTACGTCGCGGACAAGCGTGAGGCCCTTCAAACCTACGACGGCGCCGCACGCGACGTGGTTGCCATGGGCCTGGACTGGGACATCACCCCCACGGATCTGAAGGTTCCCACCTGGCTCTGGTACGGCGACCGTGACAAAGGCGTTCCTGCCACAAACGGCCGGTGGCTCACTGAGCAAATTCCTGGGTCGACATTGATCATCCGCCCCGGAAAAGGCCACGGTGGCACCATCTTCGGATTCTGGGACGACATGCTCAGCATCCTGCGCGACCAGGTCCGGCCCAACCAGGCAAGGTAGGTGCCTTTCTCCTTGGTGGCATCCGGCATTGGCCGCACTGGGTGGGAGTTGAGGTTACCGGCAGCCCTGTGGGGCAGCGGCCTCGTCGAATCGGGCGGTGATCCACGGGAGGGCGTCGTCCTCGGCGGCGGTGACCACGTCGTCATGGCCTGCGTCGAATGTTTTGGTGTGAATGGCTGACCCGTGCGCGCAAAGCCGCCCGATGAGGGCCGTAAGGGGGGTCGCGGGGACCTGGTCGTCCTTTGTTCCTCTGGCGAGGAAGACTGGAATCGCTGGCGAGATGCGGTCAGGAACGTTGGCCGTCAAGGCGCTCCGCACTCCGGGAAGGCTGCTCGGATCAGCGCGAAACAGCGTGCTGGCGTCAACAGTGCGGTAGCGGTCGAGGACAGTCGGAAGGCACTCCCTCTTGATGTCCTCGACGTCTGCGAGTGCCGCAGGAGTGAGGAACGCGGCGAGGTCCAGACTCGGGTAGGCCGTGGTGAATCCGATGGCGCCCAGGATGACGTTCCCTTTGTACGGCGACTGGAGACTGGCAGTCAGCGCTTCCGGGAATATGGGTGCGGGCGCTAACGCGACGACTCCCTTGACCTGAAGGACGGGCGAGTAACTCGGCGCGAGTTGACCGGCCATCAGGACCGCGGCCCCGCCCTGGGAGTGTCCGGCTAAGACGACGGATCCGACCGTTCCGACGTTGGGGAGGCTCGCGGCCGCGCGGATGGCGTCGAGCAGGCTGTGGGCGTCGGAAATGCTCACGGCGTAAGGCGGGGTGCCGGGCACGCCCATGCCCTCGTAGTCCGGGGCGACGAGGACCGCTCCGCGCTCGACCTGCTGGCCGCCGTACGGCGGCAAGTTAGCTCGAACGTCACGCGAGGGCGCGCAGGTATCCCCGAGCCCGACCGTGCCGTGCGCCCATCCGTATACCGGCCGACCGCCCGGCGGCGGCGCCCCAGTCGGCACGAGCGCGAAGCCCGACATCGCGACGTCCGCCCCAGAGACACCGGTCGAGTGGTACAGATAGCGCCACACTCTCGCCGGGGGGTTCAGCGGGATGCCTTTGACCTCCTCCATCCGGATGAGCTGACCGGGCGCCGCGGCCGAAAGCGGGGCCGGGGGCCGGTAGAACGACTGGTCACTGGGCTGACCGCTGGAGCTGCAACTGGTCACAAGAACCGACCCGAGGACGAAACCGATCATGAGCCGTCTCATACCGGTCACTCCCTGTGATTTGGGCTCGCAAAGTCGACGATTTCAGGCGGCCATCCGCCGGTCGAGGTTTGTCGGGGGTCCACGGGCCGCGCTACCTCGGTCATGTCGAGCTAGATCCGTGGCGGGAGGAGTCCAGCGCGGCCAGTGATTCGGCACGCCTGGCAACCAAGGCCGTCGTTTCATTGAAGAGTTGGCGCAGCTGCGTATCGAACTGCGGCGCTACCTGCTCGGCGAGGGGCCCTGAAATGACGGCTCGCTCAGTGAGCCGGCATCCGGTGGGCGTGGGGTCGATGTGATGCTCGTAGGACATCGTCAGGTCAGTCATCCGTGTCTCGTTAACCCACAGGCGCGGTTGGTCGCTGAGAACAATGACGGACTCCGACTCGTGCAGGTCGCGAAGGCGGCTTGTGACCGTGCTGCCCACCGCGAAAGGTCCGTCAATTCGGGCCGATTGGATCAGATCGCCGTCTGGCCAACTGGCCACATCAGTCCAGGCCTGCCACGCGCGCTCTGGACCGGCGGTGGTCCCGCCGTGTTGAGCAACTGTGCTGTAGATATGCGTTATCCGCAGTCGAATAGCCGGCTATCGGCGGTCGAATTGTCTGGTGAAAGCGGCCTTCACCGAAGGCCTCCCGGAGTGGTCGCGCCGAAGGTTCCCATTGGCTGGAGTGACGGTCATTCTCCAGGCGCCGTGCGGTACTACTTCGCTCCAACGATGCAGCGGGCCACGCCCGGAACCCGGACCTTGCCGTCCTTCTCGAACGCGCTCACATTTGAAATGACCGAGGCCCGGATCCGCTCCCGTGCTGGGTCGTCGACTTGCTGGAGCGCCGCAACTGCGAGGGAGACGTGCTCGCTCATCATCTGCCAATATTCGGCCGGTGTCGACGTCACCAGCTCGACGTCGACGTCCCACTCGGAAACGTCGCGCAGGCCCGCAGCCTCGTACACGGCGCTGACATGACCCGCCGCCGCGCACCGGAACATGTTCGGCCCATCTGGGTCAGGTGACGCCAATACCACCTCACTCCCTATTGCCTGCATGAGGATCGTCGTCCACGGATTTTTCTCGGGCTTGACCCACACCGACGAGCAGAGGCGTCCGCCCGGCTTGAGGACACGGGTAAACTCAGCCGTGGCTTTGGCCGCATCAGGAAAGAACATGTACCCAAAGCGCACGGACACGCTGTCGAACGTGGCGTCCCCGAAGGGCAAGTCGTCGGCGCTGCACACCTTCGTCTCGACATTTTTGACCCCCTGCCCTTCGGCCCGGCGCGCGGCGACCTCCAACATCTGCGGTGCGAGGTCGGTCAGCACGGCGCGACCCAGCGGAGCGAGTCGGGCAACACTCAGCCCCGGCTCACCCGTACCCGTGGCGATGTCTAGATGCTGCTGATCCTGGGCGATGTCGAGATGCTCGATCATCGTTGCGCTGACCGGGCACAACTGATCCATGATGAGCCGATCCCACTTCTCCCATCCACCTGAAAGCCCCGCCCACGTCGCCCGCTGGGCATCCCGAATCTCGTCCGCGCTAGGCATTCGGCCCTCCTGCGGTCGAGTTCCTTCGTACACGAGTACACCTACTGCCGCGATCATCTTGCGGCCGGTTACCGACCGTGCCTGCCGTTAGGCCTCGCCGCGGGAGTCCGCTGGTGCCGCACGACCACAGGCCACTTCTATCAGTTGACCACCGCAGCGAGCGCCTTCGGGTCGGCTAGCAACCCGAGCGGTGACCTTTACCGGTACCGCACGACTCGCTCGTGCGTGCGGGCGGTGGCGCCCGAGCCATCCGCTATGGCACGTGGGTGGCACGTGGATCCTGGTTGGTGCGCCAATCAGGGCGCTGACCTGCAACGATGGGTCAGCAAGGTTGCTGGTTCGAAACCAGCTACTCCCACCTGACAGTCGGATCACCGCAGGTCGACAGACGGCGGGCTGCCCGCGGCGGCGACCGCGGCGGCGACCGTGTCATGTACAGGGATCACGGTGTCTATGTGGACCAGGCGCAGTGAGTTGGCGACGATGCGCTGGGGGCCGGCGAGGCTCAGCAGCACCCCCCTCTCGAGGGCACCCTTGTAGGCCGCCACCAGCACCCCGAGACCGGTCGAGTCCAAGAACGGCACCGCACTCAGGTCGATCACGACGGCAACCGGGTCCCCGGCCAGGATCGATTCCACGGCTTCTCGCAGCGTCGGGGCGGTGGCGATGTCCACCTCGCCGTCGACGCGCAGCAAGCGAACCCCGCCGAGGTCGCTCGTCTCGAGCTCGAACGGCGGGACGGGGCGCGTCGCTTCAGGGCCCATCGAGCTCGCGCACGCTAGCGGGAGGCGACCAGCCGAGCTCGATGAGCGCGCGGTGCATCCGCAAACGGGCGAGCCCCGTCTCTTCGGCGAGCTCCAGGACGACCGCATAGGAGTCCGGGTCCTCGACGGCCGCCGCGACGGCCGCGCTGAGGCGATCGGTGGCGCGCAGCCAGGCACGAGTCGCCTCGCGCAGCTGCCCGTCCGGACCGTCCATGCCAGCATCCAATCATCTCGGGCGGGGCGTGCCGCAGTGCCTCGGGTGACGATGCGGCTGTGTCGACCTACCATGGGTGACATGCACATCGACGCGGGTGGTCTGGTCGAGGTTCTCGACTGTGCCCCCGTCGGTGCGCTTGCGGTGACTTATGCGCGGTGCCCTGACGGCTGGCTGGCGGAGTTCCGGGTGTCCTCTCCGGAGGTTGACGACCTCGTTGTCGTACACCGGCTCACCGCCCCCACGCTCGGAGCGGCTCGCCGGGCAGTGCCGCCCGCTGTGGCCTTCCTCGCGGGCGAGCCCATCGACCCTCGGAGCTGAGCCGCCCTATGCGCGCGCGGTGGGTCGTCGCCCTCTCGGCTGTTCTTCTCCTGCCTGCTCTGCCAGCTTCGTCGGCTCCTCGGACAGTGGTCCTGGCGGGCGTCGACCGCAGCCCACAGGGACTGATGGCGGCCCTGACGCCCATGCTCAGCGCCCGGGCAGAAGCCTTCCGCCGCCACGACGTCGCCGGTTACCTCGCGACGGTCGACCCCCGCGACAAGGCCTTCGTGGCCCGTCAACGCGCCCAGGTCATGAATGCCCGCGCGATCGAGTTCGCGGCGTACACCCTCAAGCCGGATCTCGCCGACGTGGCCGACCTCTCGCGGGCACGTGACCGGAAGACGTATGGCGAGGACACCGTCCTGGTGCCCGTCGAGGAGGCCCACGCCATCGCCGGTGGCTACGACGAGTCCAGTCCGGAGATCGAGGGCCTCTTCCTGACGATCACCCGCAACCGGTCCGGCGCGTGGCTGGTGGCCGCCGACGACGGCGCAGACGACATCGGACTGCAGTCGGCCCGCCACGCCTGGGATTTTGCCCCCTTGCGCACGCGTACGTCGGAGCACTTCATCGCGTTCTACCCCGAGAGCCGTGCCGGAGACGCTCCGAAGGTCCTCAGCGAGGCCGAGGTGGCCTTCGACCGGGTCGACCCGGTGTGGACGCGCCCGTGGAAGAAGAAGGTCGTCATCGAGCTGCCGCGCAACGCCGATGATCTCGGTAAGCGCATCCTGGCGACCTTCCCCCTGGACAACTTCGTCGCCTTCGCCGCGGCGAGCGTCGTACAGGACGAGCTGCGCCTTCGATTCTCCGGCAGCCGGGTGCTGATCAACCCGGCCAACTTCCTCGGCAATGACACCGAGACCCGGCGACGCATCCTTGCGCACGAGCTCCTCCACGTCGCAAGTCGGGAGAGCTCGGGTGCCTACTTCACGGCGTGGTTCGAGGAGGGCGTCGCCCAGTTGCTTGGCGAGGGGGCCAGTGCCGTCGGACTCGCGCCGGTGCAAGAGGCCGTGCGCACGAGGCAGTTCAGCGGCCGGCTGCCCGAGGACTTTGAGTTTCTGGTCGGCGGGAGTCAGCGGATCTTCCGTTCCTACGCCGAAGCGTTCCTGCTCGCCCGAACCGTGGAGCGCCTGGCCGGGCGTGCGGGTCTCGTACGGTTCTACGCTGAGACCGGCAACCGGGGGGTCCTCGGCCCCGGCACCGCGCGCTCCCAGATCGACCAGGGCTGTCGCCGTGCACTGGGCATCAGCCTCGCCGAGCTGGAGCGCCGCTGGGCCGCCGAGATCCGCGCCGAGTTCTGACCAGCCCCACGCCCTGCTGCTTAACCCCAAGTGGCGGAAAGGCGTGCGCAACTAGGATCGACGGACCAGCTGCCCGACTCGAAAGGACGCCTCACTGTGGCCGAGATCAGTCTGACCGTCGACGGCACCACCACTGCGGTGGGCGCTGGTACGACGGCGGGCGAGGCGCTGAAGGCGGCGGGCGGCACCGGCTCGGCCGTGGCTCGGGTCAACGGCGAGCTGCGGGACCTCGCACATGTGCTCGCTGGCGGTGACGTCGTCGAGGCGGTGCCCTACGCGTCCGACGAGGGCCGCGCCGTCCTCCGCCATTCCTGCGCACATGTGCTCGCCCAGGCTGTGCAGGAGCTCTTTCCCGGCACGCTGCTTGGCATCGGTCCGCCGATCAAGGACGGCTTCTACTACGACTTCGCACCGGAGCGTCCCTTCACCCCCGACGACCTCAAGGTCATCGAGAAGAAGATGAGCGACATCGTTCGTCAGCGCCAGCGCTTCTCGCGCCGGGTGGTCAGCGAGGACGAGGCGCGCGCCGAGCTCGCGCACGAGAAGTTCAAGCTCGAGCTGGTCGGCCTCAAGAGCGCTGGGGGTGCAGGAGTCAGCGGCGAGGAAGCCAGCGTCGAAGTCGGCGAGGGGGAGCTGACCATCTACGACAACCACGCCGGCGACGAGCTGAAGTGGAAGGACCTCTGTCGCGGCCCGCACCTGCCGACCACCCGTGACATCCCCGCGTTCACTCTAACCCGCTCGGCGGCGGCGTACTGGCGTGGGGACGAGAAGAACCCGCAGCTCCAGCGCATCTACGGCACCGCGTGGGAGAGCAAGGATGCGCTGAAGGCCCACCTGCACATGCTCGAGGAGGCGGAGAAGCGCGACCACCGCAAGCTCGGCGTCGAGCTGGATTTGTTTAGCTTTCCCGACGAGATCGGCAGTGGTCT
>JBKJUS010000027.1:0-3405 GCA_046590575.1 Mycobacteriales bacterium
CTGTTTGACCTCGCGGACGCGGCGCTTGTATTCCTCGGCGAGCGCCTCGAACGGGTCGAGCCGGCAGCGGAACACGATGTCGTCGAGCCGGTCGGAGAGGCCCGGCTCGTCGTAGGCACCCTCGCGCCGGAAAAATTCGATCACGCGAGCGATCTCGACGACGCTCCGGTAGCCGTCGCCGAAGGCGGCGAAGTCGAGCTGGCGGATGTCGTCGGGGACCCGGGCAGAGAGGTCTGACATCGCCCCGACCAGGGCGAGCACCTGGCCCGGCAGGCTGGCCGGGCCCGCGAGGGCGAACGTGAAGACAAACGGTCGCCCGGGTTTCCACGTCAAGAAACTCTCGATCCTGCGTCCCAGCGTCCCCGGCTCGGCGACATAGTCGGGGGCGTACTGCTTCAGCAGCCCGAGCGTCGGGACTACGGCTTCCTGGAACTTGACGACCTCGTCCGGGAGTGCGTAGAAGTACTCGACCTGCTTGACGAGGAAGCAGATCAATTCGGACTTGAGGGCGTCGTACATTGTCTCGAGGTCCTGGAATCGGCACTCCTCGTGGCTCAGGTCGACGTCGATGTTCTCGTCGAACGCCCCCGTGCGCAGCGCGATCACCTCGAACGGCAGACGGCGGCTCTTCTTCAACGACAGGAGCGTCTCGAGCACGCTCTGGACGTTCTTGCCGAGGTGCCCCTCGATCCGCAGGAAGTTGTTCGGTTCCAGGTCGAACCGCAGCGGCTCGGTGACGAATGGGGGCGGGGCCGGTGCGTACTCGTCGGCCCGGTAGCTGAGGTTCTGGTTGGCCCGGTGGCGGGCGGTCTTGGGCGGGTTCCACAGCTCGAACACCGGCGGGGCGCCGTCCTGGTCGTAGTAGTAGGGGATCGCCTTGGCCGACACCGCCACGTCGCCCCAGCGGCTTGGGGTGGCCCGGACGCCCTTGTCCGGCGGCGCCTCGGTGAAGCTCTCCAGGAGCGCCACCAGCCGGCGGAACAGCAGACGGACCTCGCGGGTGCGGTCCTCGCAGTCGCCGACGGCCGGCGACGGCACGAACGCGTGGCGGTAGTCGGCGGTGTCGTAGGTGACCGGGTCCAGCACACCCGCCATCACGTGGCGCGGGAACAGGCCCTCGGGCGGGCAGCAGGCACACATCAGGTCGACGCCGCTCCAGCGCAGCTCGTCGTAAGCCGCGAGCAGGTCGTCGAACAGGTCCCAGTAGTACTGCATGAAGCGGACCTGGGCGGTCGTCGCCGGGGTCGCGTCGAGGAAGCCGAACCGATTCGTGAAGGTGGCGAACGGATTGGTCGGGTACTCGTCGACGACCAGCGTCTTGAACGCGTCGTAGAGCTTGGTGAGCGCGCCAGCGGTGGCGGCGACCAGGTGGTTCTGGCGGAAGGTGGCCTGGAAGGCGAAGAGCACCTCTTCCGCTGCGACAGGTCCGGTGTTGGGCACGTCGAAGCGCGGCATGCGCAGGTCGGGCAGGGCGAGTCGCTCGGTCAGGTCGGCACCGAAATCGATCGCGGCGGCTCCGCTGGTCGCGGCGATCACCGCGTCGAGGTCGGCGATGTCGATCAGGAGGCACCGCACGGTGGTGGTCACCTCGGCGCCGCGGTCGTCGCAGCTGTTCGGGCTGCAGTTGCGCAGGCCGTCCTTGCGCAGCTCGAGGAAGAGCAGAACCGCCTTGTCCTCGAGCACGAGGCCGCTCGTCGCGAGGGCCTGGGCGCCGGGCTCGTCGTCGTCGGGGAACAGCTCCCACAGGTCGAACTGCTCGGCCGGGTTGGTGCCGGGCTGGACGAACGGCGGATAGCCGTACTCGATCGGCAACTTGTACGACCGCACGAAGGCGAGATCGAGATCGGTGGGCTCGACGATCAGGTAGCCCTGCGACGTGACCGCGCAGCCCTTGGACAGGTGCACCGTGCCCGGCGCCTCGAACGTGACCTCCAGCCCGCAGACGATGCCGATGCCGATGAGGTTGGAGCGGGTGAGCCGGGTTTGCTCGTCGAGGTATTCGAACAGGTCGTTGAGGTGCGCGTTGGTGAGCACCTGGTTGGCTTCGAACACGGGGTGGGTCAGTTCCGTGGGGTTCATGTCAGTTGCTCCCTAGTGCCGCCTGTCCGAGCCGGACAGGGTTGAAGTCGGAGCCCTCGTCGCAGTCGTGCAGCGTCGCGCGCGGGTAGGTGTTGCGCAGGTCGGCGAGGACGTGCACGAGCGCGTGGAGGCGGTACGACACCTCCGCGTACGTGGCGTAGCGCTGCCTCAGCAGGTTCCGGATCTGCCCTCTGACGCCCTCGTCGAAGGTGAGCCCCGCGCACAGCGCCGGATCCGGCGGATCGAAGTCGGTCAGCTCGTCCAGCGGAGTGCCGGCGGCGAGCTGGCCGTCCATCCACTCCCGGAAGTGCGTACCGAAGGTGGCGAGGATCGTCGCCGCGCAGGCGCACAGCCTCGCGTGGCCGACGTCCGGCGTGATCACGCCGGCACCGAGGATCTCGACCACGGTGTCCTGCAGGCGCTCCTCGGTCCAGTCGATCGCCGCGTCCGCGTCGGCCCAGGCGCACCATGCGTCTTCGAAGCGCTCGAACTGGTAGCCGGCGCGGGCGATCTCCACGAAATGCTCGACGAGCACGACCTCGAGGGCGTCCCGTACGTCGGCATCGATCACCCCGGCGCACGCCACGCCGGTCAGGTCGACGTCGGTGTGAAACATCGTCGCCAGCGCCGCGGCGACCGCGTCGGGCGGATCGTGGGTCACCGCGTGCTCGGAGAGCCACGCGGCGAAGGCGGTCCCGTAGGCGGCGCAGATCTCGGCCGCGCACGTGCACGCCGCCTCGCGGGTCGTGTGGGCCTCGAGCACGGACGCCACCGCGTCGACGACCGGGTCGCAGGGGTCAGGCACGTAGCCGTCGTTGGCGACCCAGCAGGTCTTGCCCAGGAGGTGCGACGGGGTCTGCTCCTGGATCATCCGGTCGGCGAACCCGCGCATGCCCAGGTTCGTGCTGAACGGCGCCGTCCAACCGGGCATCACGTACGTCAGCCGGAAGGAGTACGGATCCTCGTCGCCGCACTCGCAGCACGGACCGTCCGTGCACGCGGGGTACAGCGCGTCGCCCGGGAACTTCGGTCGCAGGAGCAGGTGCTCCACGACGACCGCCCGCTTGTGGGCCGCCCAGATGATCATCAGGTCGATGAACCCGTGGGCGGTGCGCTTGCTGAAGAAACGCTGGTCGCTGCGCCCGATGCGGTTGGCATCGCGGTCGGCGACCGTCACCCTCCAGCGCTGCCCCGACGGCACGACGCCGTAGCGGTCGCGGAGGACCAGCCCGCTGAGCATTGCCCGCTGGGCGGTGACGAGCTCACGGCCGAGCGCGGCCGCGGCGCCAGCCGTGTCGCGCGCGAGCAGCCGCTGCACCGTGGTCT
>JBKJUS010000121.1:0-6998 GCA_046590575.1 Mycobacteriales bacterium
CGATGTTCGAGGGCTATCTCGTCGACACGGCGATCTCCTTCGCCGTCGGCGCGAACCCGTCCCACGACGCGGCGAAGGCTGACGACCTGGCCTACCGCGACACGATCCTCAGCGCGGTGCGCTCCGGCGGCACCTTTCGCGAGATCGCGACGGCGGTCGACGCCGACATGACTGCCCGGGGCGACCGCAACTGCCACCAGCTGCATCCCGAGGCTGTGCTGGGGCACCGCGTGGTGCGGATGCCAGACCCGAGCGCGGCGCCGCCGACCGCTGACCTGGGTGCCTTCGACCCGACGCTGATCGGGTGGTTCGTCGGCGGCATCAAGGCTGCTTACGTGAGTGGTTCCCCGGCTCCGACGTGGAACGACAAGCCCACTTCTGATCACCGGCCACCGCCCGGGCTGTGGGCAGTCGAGCCACATCTCGCCCGCGGCGACATCGGGGTGAAGTGGGAGGAGCTGCTCGTGGTCGAGGACCATGACGCCTACTGGCTCGACGACGCCGTCCCGCATGTGGCCGGCGGGGCCGCCGCGGCCGCCGCGGCCTCATCCGTGACGTGTGAAGTTGTGAGAAATCGTTGATTTTCTCATGATCGGACCCTAACGTGACGGAAACAGTCCTCCAGAGAGATGGCTAACTTTTCGATGCGACGCCTTCGCCGTGCCCTCTGCCTGTTGTTGCTCAGCCCAGTCGCGGCGGGAATGGCCACGATGTCCGCGCCCGCGTTGGCGCTCGATCCGGCGTCGGTCCTCGCACCTGTGGCGACCACCGTGCACCCCCGGCTCCTCTTTTCGGCGGCCGATGTACCCGGTATGCGCGCTCGCATTGCCCTCGGCGGTGTGCCGCAGCAGGCTTGGAATCGCCTGCAGGAGAAGGCCGAGGGCCACCTGATCCGGGTGTCGCCCGACGTCGTCCGCGCCAATGTCTACCTGCCGGTCAAGGAGCTGGTCCGCACCCCGCTCAACCCCAACGGCACGGATCTGCAGGGATTCCAGCAGCCCTACACGCTCCAGGGTGAGATGACGAGCTACCTGATCGAGCTTGGGCTGGCGTACCAGCTCAGCGGCGACACGGTCAACGAACGGGACGAGAGGTTCGGCCGGCACACGATCGAGCTGCTGCGGTCGCTCGGATCAGCCGGCTGGCCGTTCTGGACCGGTGGGGACGATCTCGGCCTCGGCGACCTCGGGCTGGGCGCCGGCCTCGCCTTCGACTGGACCTATGAGCGGATGACTCCCGCCGAGCGGGCGGAGATCGTCGGCAGCATGACGGCCGTGCAGGACACGCTATTCGTCCGGTCGATGTTCGAGTACACCAACGAGGCGTCGGAGTACCGCACCAGCAACTGGTCGGGCGTCATGGGCGGCGGCACCGGCATGCTGCTGCTGGCGATCCGCGGCGAGCCTGCTGCCCCGACGGTATTCGACAGCCCGCTCGGACCGCAGATCCCCAACCGGCCCGCCGGCACGCTCTGGCCGGCCCGGCGCTATACCTACCAGGACTACCTGGACAAGGCCCTGGTCAAGGCCGGGCGCTACTTCGAGTACGGGTTCGACGCGCTCGGAGCCGGTCACGAAGGGCACACCTACGCCAACTACGGTCTCGACCGGTCGATACCGTTCGCCAAGGCGGCGAAGCGCGAGGGACTGGCCGACTTCATCGCCACGAGCGGCGTGCGCAATACGGCCCGGTGGCGGGCGTTCGAGCAGCTGCCCGGTGAGGGCCAGAACTTCGTGAACATCAACGACTCCACCCGGACGGCGGGCACGGTCGGCTTCGAGTCGCTGATGTTCGCCGTAGCGCCGGACAACGGCATCGCCCAGTGGAACTGGCGGCGCACCGTCGGCGATCTCGGCGTCGACTACTACAACGACGCCTACTTCCCGGCGCCGGTCGCCGATGAGGCGTGCCCGCTGGACCGCTGGGGCGAGGCGCCCCTCGTGTCCGCAGCCTGTCCGGCGCTGCTGCACACGGCAGCCAACGCGTGGGCGGTCCTCTACTACCGCACCCCGGCCGAGACACGTGAGATCGACCCGGCGACCGCTGGGCCGCTGTCGGTGCACTATGACGCGATGGGCTTGGTGGACGCCCGGACCGGGTTCGACGGGCGCGGGCCGGGGGAGCGGGGCGAGCATGAGGTGGTCTCGACCTTCCAGGCCCGGCGCAACGCCCGTACCGGCCACTTCCAGTACGACGGCGGCAACTTCACCCTCTACGGCGAGGGTGGCCGGTGGGCGATTGACCCGGGCAGCGCCTGCGTCGGCTGTGGCGCGACGTACGCCAAGGGCATGGACGAGGGGCACCCGATCTTCCACAACACCATCGTGATCGACGGGTCGAAGTTCACCCAGTCCGAGTTCAGCCGCTACTACGACGGGGTGACGGTCGACAACTTCGTCAACGGCCCGAACGTGTCGCTGACGCACGCGGACATGCGCTATGCCTACAGCTACGACCCCAACGCCCAGTTCGACTCGCCGTTTGCCGGACGCGATCACCTGTTCAGTCGGGTGCCCGGCCGGCCGGTGGTGCTCGGCATCGCGGACGAGCTCGAGCGTGACGCCATCCCGTTCCCCCGCCGGTACCAGTGGCAGATGATCACCGACCGGGCCAACACGGTGGCGGTGAGCGGGTCCGGCTTCACCATCCAGGCGCCCAGCGGCGCCCGGCTGGTCGGCCGGACCGCGCGGGACGTCAATCCCACGACCACCGCACTGCCCGCTGCGGACCCGACCGTCAAGGCTGAGACGATATTTTTCAACAACAACACCGATGACAGTGGGCCGCAGTTCAAGATCTCCACCGAGACCGTGCTGCAGCAGAAGCTCGAGCAGGTCACGGTAATGGCGATCACTCCCGCGGGTGCCGATCCGGCGACCATGACGACCCTGCGCCTTAACGGCGCCAACGCGGTGGCAGTCGACTGGGAGGGCACCAGAGAGGTGTTCCTGCGCCAGGTGCGCAACGCCACGGCGGTGTCCGGTGAGGTGCAGACCGATGCCCGGGTCGCCAAGTTCATCGTCGGCCAGGGCGAGACGGTGATGCGCGACGGCCGGTCCCTCTCGGCGTACGGTCGCAACTACGTCACCGTCACCGGCGGCCGCTCCCGCGTGGTGGTGAGCGGTAACGAGGTGCAGGCGAAGGGCGCCGCGGCCAACCGCTACCTGGTCTTCGCGCCGCAGACAATCAACTCGGTGAGCGTGAATGGTGCGCAGGTCAGCTCCTGCCGGTCTGGGGACTACCTCTCCTTCCCGGGCAGGTGCTCCACGTCGATCGTCATCACGTCGCCGGCCAGCGCGCCGGCCACCGACCAGCTTTCCGCGTCCGCCGTCCTGACCTCGGGGGGGTTGCCGCTGAGCGGTCGGGCGGTGACCTTCACCGTCGGTGCGCTCTCCCAGAACGCCGTGACCGACGCTGTCGGGGTCGCCCGAGTGTCCATCCCGCTCCAGCTCGACGCCGGCGGCTACTCGCTGACCGCGTCGTACGCCGGTGACGCCGTCTACGCGCCCAGCGCGGCGGTGAATCCGCTGACCGTGGTGCGCGATGTCACGGTCCTGACCTATACCGGCGCCACCACGGCGCGGGGTGAGCAGGTGGAGGTCGCGGCGACATTTCAGGACGATGACCCCACCGCGCTGGCCGGCCAGCAGGTGGTCTTCAGCGCCGGGGCCAGCGTCGTCACCGCCACGACCGACGCCTTCGGCGTGGCCCGCGCTGTGCTGCTGATTCCCGATCATGGTCGATCCCAGACCGTCACAGCCAGCTACGCAGGAAGTCCCCGCTACGCCTCAGCGACGACCACCAATACCGTCACCTGGGGCAGCGGCTGAGGCCGCGGTGATCGACAGCACGACAACGGACGGAGCCATACACGTGCAGGAAATGGTCGACGCGACGCCGATTTTCCGTGACGGCGGCGCCCTTCGCGCCCGACTCGCGCAGGACGGCTTCCTCTTCTTCCGGCAGCTCCTGCCACGGAGCACCGTCGAGGACGTGCGCACGGACGTAGCCGGCGCCCTCACCGGGGCCGGCTGGCTGGCTCCCGACTCCACGCCGGACTGTCCGCTGCCGACGTCCGCTGCGGTTCGGGAGGGGGCTGCGGGCTACTTCGGTGCCTACGTTGAAATCCAGCGGCTGCAGCGCTTTCACGAGCTCGCCCATCACGTGGCCCTCGTCGACCTGATGGGCTGCCTCATCGGCGAGCCGTTACTGGTGCATCCCCTCAAGATCGCTAGGACCAGCCTGCCCCGCGACTCCGAGTACACGCCGCCGCATCAGGACTTCCCGTTGATCCAGGGCACCGTCGACACTTTCACCGCGTGGGCCCCACTGGGCGACTGTCCGGCGAGCCTTGGCGGACTGCGAGTGCTGGTGGGCTCCCACCGACGCGGGTTCGTCGTCCCCGACCCGGCACGGGGTCCTGGCGCCCTTCAGGTCCAGGTAGCCGAGGACGACCCCGCGTGGGCGAGCGTCGACTACCGGGCCGGGGACGTCATCGTGTTCACCAGCCTGACGGTGCACGGTGCCTTGCCGAACACTGAGGACCGGCTGAGGTTCTCGGCCGACTTCCGGTACCAGCCGCTGCGCGAGCCGGTCGGCGAAGCATCGCTTCGGCCGCACTACTTCCCGCAGGTTCCCGACTGGGATGTGTTGACCGCTGGCTGGTCGGACCGCGCTGCGGTCACCGTGCCCGATGGCGTCGTGACTGCTGCTGTGCTGCCGCCGCTTGACCCCACCCTCGTCGCGCCGCCGTCGCGACTACTCTCCGTCGCATGAGACGTGCTGGCGCACTAGCTCTACTCGTCCTCTCGACGTGCCTCGGCGCCTGCGACACGTCCGACTACGCCTTCCGGGTCGACAAGAGCATCGAGATTGTCGAGCCCAAGGCCCGTACGGAGGTGCCGTTGCCCGCGCTGGTGCGCTGGACCGACGAGCGGCCGCCGAACAACCCTCGGGTCGACGTCGGTGACCCGAAGGCCGAGTACTACGCGGTCTTCCTCGACCAGTCTCCGATGGGTCCGGGAAAGACGCTGGAATCACTGCTCGACGAGCGAGACCCCTGCCGGCCAGGGCAGGAATGCCCGAACGCAGAGCAGCTGTCCGCCCTGCGCGTCTTCCTTGTTGCGGAGCCCAACGTCACCCTCGAGTTCGTGGCCGATCGGCGGCCCAGCCGGGGCGAGGGCAAGGACACCCACGAAGTGGCCATCGTGCGCATGCGCGGCGACCGGCGGGTAGGCGAGGCTGCCTTCCTCCAGACCTTCTTCGTACGCCGATGAGCGCGTCGACGCTGGAGCCCACCGCTGATCTGGAGCCCGCCGCAGACCAGGCGGTCACCGAGATTGAGGCAGTCCGGGAGCGGATGCGCGGGGTCGCCCGCGAAGCCCTCGGTGTCCCGGGGACCGATCAGACGACCGACCTGCGTGAGGGGCTGCGCACGGCCGGCGTCGGCTGGTATCCGCTGATAGCCCTGTCAGTCCTCATCATCGTCGATGAGCTGCAGGGTTATGCCTTCTTCGTCTTGGGGCCGGAGATCGCCGCTTCGCTGGGCTTGAACAAGGGCACGCTAGCGGCGCTGAGCGCGCTGAAGATCCTCGCTCTCACCGTCGCTGCCCTGCCGGCGGCCGCCTACATCCAGCGGCACGGCCGCCGTGGACTGATCAGTGTGGTCAACGCGTTCGGCTGGAGCGTGCTCACTCTGTTCACCGGCCTGGTCTCCGGCGCCTGGACCCTGGCCGGCGTGCTGCTGGCCGACGGGGCGACGACCGGCACCGTGCGCGCCACCCACACGCCCCTGCTGATGGACAGCCACCCGCCCAGCGTGCGGGTGCGGGTGCTGTCGGTCTACCGCGGTGCCGACGCCGTCGGCAACATCCTCGGTCCGTTGCTGGTCGCTGTGCTGGCGGCGGTGCTCGGCTTCACCTGGCGCGGCATCTTCATCATCCTGGGCGTGATCTCACTGCTCGCCGCGATCATCAGCATCCGGCTCCGCGACCCGGGAGTCGGTCGGTGGGACACCGCTCGGGTACGACAGGCCGTCGCCGGCACCGACGTCGCAGCTGTAGATGAGATCAAGCTCGGCTTCTTCGAGGTGATGCGGCGGCTGCTGCTCATCCCGACAGTCCAGCGGATCTTCACCGCGAGTGCCGTGGCGGGCGCTTTCCTCGTCCCGCTGAACACCTTCTTCTTCTTCTTCCTCGAGGAGGAGTTCGGGCTTGGACCCGGCGGGCGCGGTCTGTTCTTTGCGGTGCTGCCGCTGTTCTCGATGGTCGCCTACGCGCTGGTGGGCCGTCGCGGTGACGCGATGTTCCAGAGCGACCCAGCCAAGTTCGTACGGGTGACTGCTGCGCTGCTCGGGATCGGGACGTCGCTCATCGCCGTATCGGTGTTCTCCCCGTCACTCGTTGGCCTGGTGATCCTCTTCGGTCTCGGGACAGCGTGCTTCGCACTGCTCGGCGTGTCTCTCGCGATGACCTTGCTCTCGATCGTGCCGGCGACCATGCGCCCACATGCGGCCGCGTTGCAGGGGATCTTCACCGTCACGGTTGGCGGGTTCGGCGGCATCCTGCTGCTCAGCGGTGTCGAGGCGGCGTTTGGATCAGCGGTTGCCATTGGTGCGCTGTCGATCCCCGGCGTTGCGTCCGCATTGGTGTTGCGCACCGCTGCGAAGACCGTCAACTCCGACTTCGACCGCATGCTCGACGAGCTCGTCGAGGAGGAAGAGCTCCGCGTCCTGCATGAGAGCGGCACCCACCTGCCGCTGCTGTCCTGCCGCGCCATCGACTTCTCCTACGGTCGGCTGCAGGTGCTCTTCGGCGTGGACTTCACCGTCGACGAGGGCGAGATGGTGGCCCTGCTCGGGACCAACGGCGCCGGCAAGTCGACCCTGTTGAACGCCGTGGCCGGGCTGGTGTCGCCGATGGCCGGCACGATCCGCTTCAGCGGCCGAGACATCACCCACGCCGGCCCGGTGGCCGCCGCCCGCGCCGGCATCGTGGTCG
>JBKJUS010000112.1:0-8487 GCA_046590575.1 Mycobacteriales bacterium
GTTCGTGGATGCCTCAGGTGGCTACTACCGCGAAACACATACTTTCGTCGGGACGGTGCGGGGCTGTGGCACCGGGACCTTTAGGTACACCGTTGACGGCGTGCTCCATCCTTTGGATGTGGGCAAGGAGTATTCCGCCGATGAGGACTGGAGCATTGAGAAGGGGTCCGGGGCCGGCGGGTTGGTCGGCATTCGGTCTGGCCGCAACCATCGCACTGGTGGATTTACCAAGGAGGGCACCGCGTTCGCTGTGTTCGACCCAGCCATGAACAGCCTGACCTGCATCCCAACCCACCGCAAGAAGTAGGTGCCGCTACCTACCGCAGAAGCGATTGCCAACTCCTGCTGGCTTGTCCCTACCGGATCCAAGGAGAATGCGAGCTGTGGAGCCACTAGGGCCGGTCGTGACCGCTGTTGGTGAAGGCGAACCGGTGCCAATGGGCGGCGCGTCCTTCGTTCTGCGGGCGCACGCGGCTGATACAGGCGGTGCGTACACCCTGCTCGAGTCGAGCCACATGGACGTCGGCGACGGGCCCGGGCTGCACGTGCACAGCCGGGAGGACGAGACGTTCATCGTCCTCGACGGGAGCTACCGGTTCGTCGTTGGTGAGCAGGTACTGATCGGTGAGCCAGGAACGGTGGCCTTCTGTCCGAGGGGCATCTCTCACCGCTTCGAGGTCGCCTCGACGGGGTCCCGGCTCCTGCACCTGTTCACCCCTGGCGGCATGGACGACTACTTCCGGCGCAACTACCAGGCGCTGCAAACGCGGCAGCTTGACGAGCTTGCGGACGAGTTCGGCGTCCGCTTCCTCGACTGAGGGTTGCCTCGGGTAAGCGCCGTCGGCCCAGGCAGTCCGGATATAGAAGATGGCAATCCAGCCTGAGTCCCGCATGCCCGCGCGTACAGCAAACACCTCCGGAGCTGTCCGCCCGGTGTAGGTCTCGTCTGGTAGCGGACGCATGGCACAGAAAGCTGGTTCGGCCCTGCTGTGGCGTTCTGCGTGTCCGAAGTCCAGCACTGGCAGTAACCGGCCACCATCTGCGGCGGCGCTCATGCCGGGGGGCTGCCGACGCCATCACGTGCCAAGGCATACGGGAAAGTGACCCTTGCGCCGCGGATCGCCTTGTGTCTCACTGACGGGATCGGTTCCTTCTGCCAGGGCGGCGGCATGCGAGAACTTCGGCAAGCGTGGTGGGCACCGGCCGCAGCCATGCTCGTGTTGGCCCAGACGTGGGTGGGCGCGGCCCATATCTACGGTGAGGGCACCTCGAACCTTCTCGACGCAGAGGGCCGGGTCGTGGGTGGCGTGCTCGCGTTCGCGGGGGCCGCGGCGCTCGGCGCTGGGCTGCAGCTCCGCCTGCGGTCTCGCGCCGCCGGCGATGGTCTCATCGTCGTCGGTGCACTGCTCGGCGCGATCTGGTTCTGGACAGTGCTGATGACGCCGCTCGCCCTGATCGTTCTCGTCGGGCTCGCGCTCACCGACTTGCGGACTACAGGGCGGTCCACTACACGAGCGTGCGGCGTAGCTTCGACGCCGCCTGCCGACGCGTCGGCCTGGTGGGGGTGACGCCGCACTCGCTGCGGGCCTCGTGTGCCTCGTGGGTGGCCGAGTCCGACGGTGTGCTGGAGGCGGCGCGGCGGCTCGGACACAGTCGCGCGAGCGTGACCACCCGGCACTACGCTCGGCCGATGGCGGGTGGCGATGCGGTCGTGGCGGAACGGCTGGACGCAGCCCGTACGGGCGCGAGAGAGACCGTCGGTGACCCTGCGGGGCTCTCCGAGTGGGCACGTAGTGGGCACGACGGCCGAATCACACCCTTGGAAGAGGCCGGTGGGGGAGAGGCGCACCCCCGCTGACCTGCAACGATGCATTCTCAGGGGCAGTAGCTCAGCTGGTTAGAGCAGGGGACTCATAATCCCTCGGTCGCAGGTTCGAGCCCTGCCTGCCCCACAAAGCATCGTCGCAGGTCAGAGCCTTGAAACGCAGTTCGACGGGTGGTCTCGAAGATCATTTGCGAGGCCGATGCTGGCAAATTGCTGGCAAACTCTCCCGTCTGGGGCCCAAGACACGCAACACGTCGCGGCCACCCTGCACCTCCGGTACCACCGCCATGCGGCACCGGTGCCCGCCTTGCGCGGGCGGTGTCAGGAGGTACTGAACATGGGTCGTCCCCGCCAGCTCCCGCCCGGCCTGTCGGTCCGCGGCAACGGCTACGTCTACGACTGGCGCGACCCGACGGGCGCGAAGTTCCGCCGCAAGGCGGGCGACACCATTGCCGAGGCGATCGCCTACAAGACCCGCATCGACGCCGAGCTCAACGCCGGCGTCTTCGTCCCCGGCAGCCGCGTCACTTTCACCGACTACGCCCGGCAGTGGATCGACACCCACCCACTGAAGGACCAGACCCGGCTGCGCTACCGCTCCATCCTCACCGTGCACCTGCTGCCCACGTTCGGCCCGCACCAGCTCGCCAAGATCACCCCGCCGGCCTGCCGCGAGTGGTTCGCCCAGCAGCGCCGCACCAGCCTCGCCGACAACTCGCTGCGCCAGCACGTCGCCGTGCTGAAAAGCCTGATGAAGTCGGCCCGCGCCGACGGCCACATCGTCACGCTGCCCACCGACGGCCTGCGGGTGCCCCGGCAGGTCAAGCGGCGCCCGACGGTGCTCACCGTGCACCAGGCGATGCACCTGATCGACGTCACGCCCGCGCCGTGGCGCTGCGCCGTCGGGATCGCCGTGCTCGGCGGGCTGCGCCTCGGCGAGGTGCTTGCCCTGAGCCGCGACGACGTCGACCTGCCCGGACGGGTCATCCACGTCCAGGCGACCCTGTCCGAGGTGTACAACCGCACGCCGATGCTGCTCCGCGAGACACCGAAGAGCGCCGCCGGACTGCGCGAGGTGCCGATCGTCGAGCCACTCGCCGAGCTGATCACCGCGCACCTCGACGCGCAGCCCGCCGAGAACGAGCTGTTGTTCAGCACCGTGTTCGGCGGACCGGTCAGCAAGAGCAACTTCTACCGTGACGTCTGGTGTCCCACCCGCGTCGCGGTCGGCCTGCCGACACTGCACTTCCACGATCTGCGGCACACCGCGGCGTCGCTGCTGCTCGCCTACTCCGGCGCCCGCCTGTCCGAGCTCAAGGAGATCCTCGGGCACAGCCAGATCGCGCACACCGTCGACCTCTACGGCCACCTCATCCCTGGCCGGCTCGACGAGATCCGCGACCACTTCGGCGCCGCGCTCAACGACGTCCTCACCGCCAACAACGTCACCCGGATCGCCGTGTAAGCGTCATCTGGGGCCGCGGACAAGCAGGACCGGAGACCCAACACCCCGAACCCATATGCGTGCCCACTCGCCCTCGGCTGCCCCGTCGCCCAGCGCCGCGCGGCGAGCTCGACTCCGTCGAGCCCCCCGCCCGGCGCACCCAGATCCTCCTCGCCTACGCCGCCGTCGACGTCCTCATGATCGTGCTGACGAGAACAGCGGGCAGGTCCTTGAACAAGGACTACCCCCTCAGCAACCAGCTGACCTGGCTGGTGATCGTGGGTGTGACTCTCGTCTTCGTCTCCCGAGGCAGCTGGCTGGCCCGCAGCATCCTCCTCTGTCTGACCGCCGTCCCGCTCGTCCTGCTCGTCGGCGCGCTCGGTAACCAGCCGAGCTGGTACCTACTCAGCCTGACCGTGCTTTCCAGTCTCCAGCTCGGCCTCCTCCTCCGCGCCTGCCCAGAGATCGCGCTGCCGCCGCGCTCCGTCGCGTTCGCCCTACCGGGGCGCCGCCCCAAGCCACCCACTCTCGCCGACGAGACCTGATCTCGATGACGAGCCCGACGACGATCCCGACTGGTGGAACTGGTCAGCCACTAGGCAGGCAGGCCGGGCCAGACTCCCGACGTCGCTGAATATCAGACGCTGTCGATGAGGGCGCGCAGTTCTTGCGCTAACACGCCGACATCAACTGGGCGGTTCGTGTTTACCTCGATCACCGGCCAGCCGCCAGCGACTGGCTCGGCGACGTCGTCGTTCCACAGTTCCTCGCCGGTGCGCACCGTGTCGAAGTGGCCGGCATGTCGTGTGCCGGCGCGTGCGCGGTAGCGGGCTGAGGCGACTGCCTGGTCGCACCGGCAGAAGACCTCGATGATCGTCCCGGGCAACCGGCCCAGCGTCGGACCCGCGACGGAGCGGTAGAAGTTGCTTTCGAGCACTGCGCCGCGGGGCGACGCCGCAGCCACTGCCAGCATTACGGTCACTGCTCCACGCCCCAGCTGTCGGGACGCCTCGACATCGGGCACCGGCAGGACCGACATCAGCGCGTCCTTGATGGTGTCCTTGGCGACCAGCGGCAGCTCGAGCTCGGCAGCGATCAGCGGGGCGAGCGTCGTCTTCCCGCTACCCGGAGGACCGGACACCACAACAAACAACGCCTGCGCTTCACCCATGCCATCAGTCTCGCTGGACCGACGCCACAGGTTTGCACGGGCAATGACTGGCGCCTGACTCCCTGGTCAGCGACAGCCTGACCACCACTGCTGTCGGCCTGTACCGCGCGGGGACGGCGCGGGCGGTTGAGACGACGGCCCTGCTTGCCGATGGATGGGGGATGAGGATGCTTCCGCCGCTGTTCGGACTCTTGATGACCTTCATCACGCTACCCATCGCGATCCTGCTGCACGAGATGGGACACGCCGTGGGCGCTTGGGCCAGCGGCCTCAAAGTGACCGAGATCGTGGTCGGCGAGAAGGGTCGCGTTTTGGTTCGCGGCAGGATTGCTGGAACCCACTGGGTTGTACGGCGAGGGCTGTGGTCTGGGGGCCACACTCGCGCAGTCAAGGCGGGAGGTGAGATGTCGCGCCGTGAGCGGTTCGTCATGGCGGTGGGTGGCCCGCTCGCGGGGGCGGCTGCGGGGCTATGGACGTGGCCCTATTTCACAGACCCGAGCTACGCCGGCCGGGCGCTGGGTGCCTTCGCGCTGGTGAATGTCGTGATAACTGGTGGCAGCGTTCTCTCACATGACGGGCGGACGATGCTGGCTGCCCTTCGTGGCATCTCTTTGGAGACACATCAACCGCTGGCGGAGGAGCCTACGGGGACTGCAAGGTGAGCCGGTTCGTGTTCGCGAACGGCATGGGGGAGCCGTTAGCCGGCCCCGCCCCGGCAGGCACGCGCCGGGTGCGTGCGCTGTAACACAGCACCCGCAAACTGCATCCCACTAAAGTCGCACTCGAGGTCGCCGTGGCAGGCACTCCGCGGCTCAACGTCACGCTCGAAGAAGTGGGCGTGCAGACTTATGGTGTCTGAGGTGCGACGGCACGAAACGAGCACTAATCGAGCCGGCAGCCTTCGTGCCAGCGGCCCCAGTCGGTTATTAGGGCGAATGTGTATCGCACGGAGCGGTAGGGGCCAGCGACGCGAGCCTTGTGCCATACCGCGCGACGCCACCCTTCGGACGCACGCACCTACCTACCGCCGAGCAGCTCAGCTGACGCTCATCCATGACTGCTAAGTGCCCTCCCGAGAAGCGGTTGTCGTGGGTCACCTCATCTCCCACCCAAGGAGGCAGGTGAAGGGAGTCAGCAAGCTCACGCACCTCTACCTCCGCCAGGCGCAAGCCGTGCAGTCGCCCCTGGAACTCATCAACCACGAAGTCACACGTCGAGGTGGCGACCACTACACGGGTCTTGACAAGGACCGAACCTGGCAGCGTGGACAACCGCGTGTACTCGTCCTGCGAGAGGTACAGGTTGGTGGTGAGAACCTCCGACGGGTCGCTCTCGTCGGGACGCACCTTCTGGGTCAACTTGTGGACGGTTTGGTCCCCGTCGGTGACGCGCCGCAGCCGAAGGCGCGTGCCGTCGAGGTACCGGTCCTCGATGAGGCGCTCGGCCTCGCCGACGGGAACGACACCCCTGACCAGAAAGCGCCTCTCCCGCTCGGTCCGGGCGTACTTGCCCTGGCCGGGCTCCCGACTCCAGTTCGTAGCGTCGCTCAGCACAAGCGGACACGGTAGTCGGCGCGCACGCCGCCTATCCGACGACGGCGCGTCACTGGTGCACGGCGCAGTCCTCCCAACTGAACGGGCTCCGTGCGTGAGCCGCCACGAACTCCGCGTTGCCGGCGCGGGTCGATGCTGGGTCGACGTGCCTGCCGAGGACCACGACGGTCACGCTGCGCGCTCCGGCGGCCTTCAGCGCCGCTGCGGCCGGCTGGGTCCTCGAGCCGGTCGTCCACTGGTCATCGATCAACAGGACGGCCTGGCCCGTGAGGTCTCGGCCGCACACATAGCGGTCATCAGGAAACGTGCGTTCCGGCGTGGAACCTGGGCCGCCGGAAAGCAGTTGCGCGTACCGCGTCGCAGTGGGCTCCACGACTCTGCTCACCGCAGCATCGAGCCGATGCTCGCCGGAGCGGCCCGCCTGGGACGGTGGGGTCGTCACCACATCGAACCGGTCAACGCCCGCCGACCGAGCGACGCACCCCTCGTGCGTCTCGAGGAAACGCCACAGCACCGCGGCGACGCGCAGCGCGATGTGCTCGGAGCCCGGAATCGCCGTGTTCTTGTACCGCGCAAGGTCAGTCGCCCACTGCGCACCCTTGATCGACAGCGATATCGGAACGACGACGTCCGCTCGCCGCGACCCGAGAGCTGCACGCGCCTCTTTGCATTGGTAGCAGATCGGAAAACCGGGTCCGGTCGCCGAGCGGCACACGTCGCACACGCCGTCCTGCACTGGCGGCACTGCGACCAGCACTCCCGTATAGGAGCTGGTCAGCTCCTGTACGGTCGCCACGACCTACGCCCAGACTAGGTCGATGTTCGGCCGGTACAGATCGGCGACCGACGTCAGGTATGTCGACGCCTCGTCCGGCCCGTCGACGACCTTCGTACCGGGCTTCTCCGCGAACTGCTGGGCCCAAGGATGCTCGAGCATCGAACGCGGGAAGATCACGTGCCGGCCATGCTCCAATGCCAGCCGGGCCTGCATCTTCGCCCCGCTGGTCGACGACGCCTCCACGACGAGCGTGGCCAGTGCGAGACCAGACATCACGGCGTTGCGCCACGGGAACGTGTACTTCGTCGGCGGCTGGTCGGGGAGGAACTGCGAGATCACGCAGCCCACCTCGGCGATCTGCGCCTGGAGCTTCGCGTTCGTCGCGGGGTAACTGCGCCGCAGGCCGGTGCCGATCACAGCGACCGTCGTACCGGACGTCTCGAGCGCTGCGGTGTGCGCGGCCGTGTCGATGCCGGCGGCGAGCCCGCTGACGACGACAGCACCGGCCTCGGCGAGCCGCGACGCGTACTCGCGGGCTTGCCCGAGGCCGGCGGGGGAGGCCTGACGGGTGCCGACGACCGCCACCGCGGGCGTGGACGCGAGGGTGATGTCTCCGCGGTACCAGAGCAACGCCGGACGCTGGTGGATGAGGCGGAGCCGCAGCGGGTAGCTGTCGTCGAGGACCGTGACAATCTCGATGCCGTCGGCCCGCCAGGCCTCGATCTCAGCCGCAGCACGATCGAGATCCGCGGCCGCGTCATCGAACAGCGTCGTGCCCGTCTGCTCCAGGATCGCGGACGCGCTCCCGGCCTGCTCGACGAGGTCGGCGATCTCGGTCCACGAGCGGTCACGACGCAGCAGCAGCGCAACCATCGCCGCGTGCTCCACCGCACCCATCGCTGTCTCCACTATCGAACACCTGTTCGACAATACTACTCGGCCCGCCGCAGGCTCCCTGTCCGCGCGACCGTACCGCGCCTCCTCCTCTGCGCTTCGGCCCGAACCTAGTGTCCGCAGGCCGCCGGACGCCCTTCGACTACCCGCACGATCCGCTGAGCGCCGTCAGGGAGCGGCGCGACGATGCGGCTACCCACGCTTTGGTGCTCCGCTTGCTCGTTCGCGAAGTAGGCGTACTCCTGGTCGCTGCCCGAGGTTGCGAAGAGCCGCGGCAGCGGGTCGCTCGCGTTGTCGAGTGCGGATGCGGCCTTCTCCGCGAGACGGGACAGGTCCAGGAGGGTGGCCGGCCCCTGCCGAAAGTCCTGCCACAGGGGCGCGCTACGCGGTGGGCGTGGTCGTCCATGACGCCGGCTAGCGCCGGTGCGGTGCAAGCAGGAGCGGGGGAGGGTCAGCAGGACTTCCTGCGCGTTCGTGGAAATCCTGAGCGTGCACGTGATGAGACGATTCGCGGCGGCTCGAGTCGCCGGCGCGGCTGCAGCCCTGTGCGTGGCGCTCCCAGCTGTCGCCGCTCCCGCGCCCGCTCGCCGGCCGATCACGTCGGTGGCACCGCCGGTGGTGATCGCGGTGATCGAGTTCGACGGGTTCAACGTGTTGCACTCGGACTACCGCCGGCGCGGGGGGACACCACTTCGTCTGCCCGCTGGGGCGGCGGCGGCGACCGAGGTCGAACTGCCTTCGGCGGGCACCTTCGAGGAACGGCTGACCCGAGTCCGCAATGGGCCCTTGGGCAGCATGCGCTCGGGGGTGCTGTACCGCGTC
>JBKJUS010000127.1:0-26652 GCA_046590575.1 Mycobacteriales bacterium
CCCGCTGCGGCCAGGCGACTCACTGATGCTCGAGACCTCGCTCTTCGGGATCCGCTCGTAGAGCGAGGTCGGGGACTTCTTCGAGGACGAGCTCCTCGACCTCGCTCTTCGGGATCCGCTCGTAGACGTAGCCGGAGCGGGTCTCGAGCATCAGTGAGTCGCCTGGCCGCAGCGGGCCGTCGAGCAGCGGGTCGGCGAGAAGGACGATCCGCTCCTCGTCCGTTCGCGTCGATACAAGAGCGCGCTCGCCGTCGGCGAGCACCTCCTTCAGCTGCACGACCTCACCTTGTGTCTCAAACTCCAGCGCCCGGACGACGTTGAGCGCTTCATTGAGCATGACTTCCTGGCCGCGGCGCAGGGCGCTGACCTCGATCGTCGGGCTGACGGCTACCCGGAGCTTTCGGCCGCCGGTGAAGATGTCGACCGTGCCGTCCTCGTCATCGGAGGAGAGGAACACGCCGTACCCCGACGGTGGCTGCGCTAGGCGGTCGACCTCCTCCTTCAGGGTCAGGATCTGGTCGCGGGCCTCCTTGAGCGTGGCCACGAGCTTGTCGTTGTGGGCGGCCAGGCCAGCGATGTTCTGCTGTGCCTCGACCAGTCGTTCCTCAATCACCCGAACCTGACGAGGCGAGTCAGTCAGCTTGCGCCGCAAAAGGCCAATCTCCTCCTCCAACGAGCGAGACTGCGCCTGGAGCTCGGCGAGCTGCTTCTCATACTGCGCAGCGCGGCTCTCGGCATCGCCCTTGCTGGCACCGGCCATGGCCACTCACCTCTCACATGTGCTCGCTCGTCGAAGCCTATACACGCCTTGCGCGCACGGTCAGCCTTTCGTCGACCTGCCCAGACCGTGGCGCGGTGTTACGGTCGCCAGGAGGGTCTGACTCGAGGAGATCGGTGCCACCGGACGAGCTGCGCGTGTACGTCGACCAGGACTTGTGCACCGGTGACGGACTCTGCGTCCAGCTCGCGCCGCAAGTCTTCGAGTTCGACGTCGACGGTCTCGCGTACGTCAAGGGCGCAGACGGCGTGCTGCTGACCGAGCCGGGCGCACGTGTCGTCGTACCCGCCCGCTGCGTCGCCGATGTCGTCGAGTCGGCGAGAGACTGCCCGGGCGACTGCATCTTCGTCGAGACGCTCGCTGGATCACCTGTTGCCGGCCCCCTCGCGCCCTCCTAATCCATCTCGGGGTCGGCGGTCATGCCCTTGGAGGGGCGGCGGCGGCGCAGCGGTGGCTCGACGCCGTCGGCGAGGCGCCGGGCGAAGAGGAGGAAGCCGGTGTGCCCGATCATCCGGTGGTCAGGGCGTACGGCCAGGCCCTCGGTGTGCCAGGTCCGCACGAGCGACTCCATCGACCACGGCTCGGTGAACGTGCCGTGGGAGCGCAAGGCCTCAGCGGTACGGGAGAGCTGGGTGGTCGTCGCGACATAGCAGCAGACCAGACCACCGGACACCAGAGCGGCAGAGACCGAGTCGAGGACGTCCCAGGGCGCCAGCATGTCCAAGATGACCCGGTCGGCGTCGCGCTCGGTCAACGACGCCGAGAGCTCCCCCACGGTGAGGGTCCAGGCCGGATGGTCGGAACCGAAGAAACGCTCGACGTTGCGCCGTGCCACTTCGGCGAAGTCGGCCCGAATCTCGTACGACGACACCGACCCGTCATCGCCGACCGCGCGCAACAGCGAACAGGTCAGCGCGCCCGAGCCGGCGCCGGCCTCCACCACGCGCGCGCCGGGGAAGATGTCGGCGTAGCCCACGATCAAGGCGGCGTCCTTGGGATAGACCACCTGCGCCCCGCGCGGCATCGAGAGCACGTAGTCGGACAACAGCGGCCGCAGCACGAGGTACGGCGTGCCGGCGCCGGTCTTGATGACGATCCCCTCGGGCGCACCGATCATCTGGTCGTGGTCGAGGATCCCGCGATGGGTGTGGAACTGCCCGCCGGCGGCCAAGGTGATCGTGTGCAGCTTGCCTTTCGGATCGGTGAGCTGCACCTGGTCACCGACCTCCAGCGGTCCACGGCGACGCGTCGCCCCCGTCGGCGTACGCCGGCTCATCGCACGGAGACCACGGGCAGCGTGACGAGTTGCCGGGCCCGGCAGTACGCGCAGACGCCTGACGGCGTCGCGGATCCGCACTCGACGCATTCACTGAGCTCGACCCCATCGCGCGGGAAGTGCGCTCGGCCCCTCTCCAGGAAGCCGAAGAGGAAGTTGTGCTTGGTCCCCGGGAGCGACGCCTCAATCTGGTCGAGCAAGTTCTTGTAGCGCATCTGTGTGTTGCCCTCGACGAGGGGGCACTCCTCCACGACATAGTCGATGCCCTTGATGACGCAGTACGCCGCCGTCTCCCGCTCCAAGATTCGGTAGAGGGGCTTCACCTTCTTCACCAGTGCGGAGTGCGTCGCTTCAAGCACTGGCGACTGACGGGCCAGGAAGTCGGTCTCCCAGCGCAGGATGTTGCCGAGGAGCACGGCCGCCTCGTCATCGAGGTTGTGGCCAGTGGCTACGACGTCGTAGCCCTCGTCGCGCGCAACACGGTTGAAGAGGGTGCGTTTGGACAGGCCACACACCGCGCAGGCCGGTCGGGTGCTGCGAGCAGCCGCCTGCGGGATGGTGAAGCCCTCTGCAGTGGCCATGTCCAGCACGTGCAGGCGAACCCCTCGAGCGTCGGCGAAGGACTCGCAGACCGCCTGAGACCGGCTGCTGTAGCCGCCGATCCCCAACCCGAGGTAGAGACCATCTGCCTGGTAGCCGAGGTCGAGGAGTACATCCCAGAGCATCAGCGAGTCCTTGCCGCCGGATACAGCGACGAGCACCCGGTCGCCATGTCCGAACATCCGGTCGTGCCGGATCGCCCGAACCACCAGGTTGCGGATGTAGTGCTCGGTAAAGCAATCGCCGCAGAACGCGGCATTGGCTCGCGGCACCTCGACCACTGCTCGGGCACGGCACCGGCGACACTTCATGCCGATCAGGGTAGCCGGGCGCTCAGTCGCTTCCGCCGGAGATGACCGGGCGCACCTCGACGACGTCACCGGGTGCGACGACGTCCTCGCGCGTCAACAAGCCACCATCCCGGATCACCAGCACGGCATCCGGGTGCATCCCGACCTCCATGAGCAGCTGCCGGACCTCGCGCGGTGCCGCCACGATGACCTCGCGGTCGGGGTTGCGCAGCTTCACTGTGGCTGTGGCCAGTGACTCGACGGTCATGTCTGCGGCGCCAGCCGGCGTACGACGTCGCGGGTGGCCAGCACGCCGACCACCCCACCGTCCTCATCCACGACGAGGTACTCAGATGCCGGCGTGCTGCGGAGCGCGCTGAGCACCGCCTCACCTTCAAGGCGTGAGTCGAGCACGAGGCCCTGGACCAGTCGCCGGGAGACGGAGCCGACGCTGACCCAGGGACGGCGCTCCGTCGGCACGGCGTCGACGGCCTCGCTGGAGAGCACGGCAGACGGCAGCCCCTCGGCGTCGACGACGAGGAGTCGGCGCTGGTCGACCGCGGCTCGACGCAGCGCCTCTGCGAGGGGGAGGTCGGCGGTCACCGACAACGCCGGTCGGGTGAGCGAACGAACGTCGAGAGCCGGAAGTCGACGAGCGACCGCGGACTGGGCCAGCGAGGCCCGGGCTCCACTGAAGATGAAGAAGGCCAGGAGCAGGGTCACCACCGAGGTGGCGTCTCCGGTTGAGACGGCATAGGCCCCGGCAGCGCCGAGCAGCACAGCGATGGTCATGCCGGCGCGGGCGGCAAACCGAGTGGCGACCAGCCGGTCGCCGCGCACTTGCCACACCGCCGCCCGCAGGATCCGACCGCCGTCGAGCGGCAGCCCCGGCAGCAGGTTGAAGAAGCCGAGCAGCAGGTTGATGAAGGCGACGTACCCGCAGAGGACAGCCGCCTCTGGCCCGCTCGTCAGCTCGAGGGCCGCGAGTCCGAGTCCTCCGAGTGTCAGCGAGACGAGCGGTCCGGCGATGCTGACCAAGTACTCCTTCGCTGCCGTATCGGGCTCACGGGTGATCTCGGCGATGCCGCCGAAGAGGAACAGCGTGATACGACGGATCGGGATACCCATCGCGAGTGCGACCGCCGAGTGGCCGAGCTCGTGCAGCAAGATCGACAGCGCGAGAAGCACCGCCGCGCTGATGCCGACGGTGATCCGGACCGCGCCGCTGCGCGACGCGATGTCGGGGTGGTCGGCGATCTGCACGGTGACAAGTGCGGCGAGCAGCACGACCGACGGCGACAGGTAAACCGGGATCCCGAGCGGCCGACCGATAAATAGTCCGGACGCGCGGGCTTCGGTACGGGCGGCGCTCACGACCACGATGTTACGCGGCCTGAGCAGGTGGGAAGACCGACCAGGGAACGCACGCGGCGTAACCAGGCGAGGAGTGCGGCGTTATCCAGGTACCCGACCGTGCCGTCAAGCGTCAGGCGACGGCTCCCCTGACCCGGAAATGTGAGAGATGAGAAGCCGAGACTCGCATGGCTTCCTCTTAGGGGCAGTCGGCGTCGAATCTGTCCTAGCCTTAGTGCTCGGACTTGAGGTCACAGGGGTATTGCACGCGGGAGACCGACGGTTTACCACGATTCTGGCGGCGTTCAGCGTGGCCTGGATCCCGGTGCTGATGGTCGCTTCGATCGCCGTGGACCGAGAATTGGTGGCGGCTCGCCGACAAGCAGCACGCGACGGACGAGCGTTGCTCGACGTCGCCTCGACGTCGCATGACTGGGTGTGGGCAGCCGACACACAGCTCCGGCTGACCTTCACCAACAAGCGCGTGACTGAGCTGCTCGGCTATCCCGCTGCGGATCTCTACGGACGGTCGCTGCTGAGCCTCCTGCCCGAGGACCAAGTTCCGCGAGCGAAAGCGATCCTCGCCTCGGCCATGAGCAGCGGCGAGGGGTGGCAAGGCGTCGAGCTCAGCTGGCTCCACCAGGACGGCTACCCCGTCGCGCTGCAGGACACGGCCGTACCCATGGTCGACGCGACTGGGGCGACCATCGGGTTTCGCGGCGTGTGCCGACGCGTGACCACGGCCATGACAACCGAACGGTCGTTGCTTGCCGCAAAGCTACGGATCGCCGAAACCCTTGACCTGCAGTCGCTCGATGTCGCACTTCAGCCGGTGGTCAGTCTGACTGACGGGCGGCTAGTCGGGGTGGAGGCACTAGCTCGGTTCCGAGATGGCAGATCACCAGATCTATGGTTTCCCGAGTCGCGGGATACCGGGCAAAGTCTCGCGCTTGACCTGCTCTCCTTCCGCACCGCGCTCCGAGTCCTGCCCATGCTGCCGGTTGGTGCCTACCTCTCCATCAACGCGTCACCTGAGCTGATCATGGACCCGGCCATCCGACGTGTGCTGCTTGGCGGTGAGGTCGACCTCGAACGCCTAGTCCTCGAGGTCACCGAGCACGTTCCGATCTACGGCTACGACGTCATCCGAGGTGCGCTGGCCCCTCTTCGTGAGCGCGGGGTGCGGCTGGCGGTCGACGACACCGGGGCGGGGTACGCGTCGTTCAACCACGTGCTGCAGTTGCGACCGGACATCATCAAGATCGACCGCTCGCTGATTGTCAAGATCACGTCCGACGCGGCGCGACGTTCCCTGGTGACTGCGCTGGTTCTCCTAGCACTCGAACTCGATGCCAGCGTCACAGCGGAGGGCGTCGAGACGCCGAGCGAGCTCGAGACGCTGGCGACCCTCGGCGTGGACGACGTGCAGGGCTACCTGCTGGCCCACCCGACGGCAGATCCCGCCCGGTGGCAGCGTTGGTGGACCCGCAATTGGCTCGTCCCCGACACCACAGCGAGCCCGTTGTATGCGCACCCGGCCCACGCCGACTCAGGATCGCCGAGCAGCTAGGTACCAGACCGGCTCACCTGACCACGACGTCTGGTCGAGGTGCGCAAGGGCGAAGCCGTGGGCAGCGAGCAACGTCGTCGCCTGCGCCGTGCTGCTGGCCCGGCCCCCGATCACGATCCGCCCCCCAGGTCGCATGACCCGCTCCATCTCTGGTAGCACCTGTTCGAGGTCGAGGTCGCGAGGGGGCACCGGCGCGCAAAGCACCGTGTCGACGGAGCCTGCGCCTAGCGGTACGGCGCGCGGGTCGGCTGCCAGCCAGTGGATGGGCGCCCACCCGAGAAGGGAGGGCTTACTCTGCCCGGTCTGGAGCAGGCTGATGACCGGCTCCAGAGCGATGACCAGGCCGGGCTCGGACGCCGCACCCGCCGCCGCTCGGGCGCACAAGCCTGAGCCAGCGAGGAGGTCGAGCACCGTGCGACCGCGGCGCACGCCGGCAAGAGCAAGCACGGTCGCCACGAGAAGGGACGGCGACGCTTCGGGTCCATCGCTCAACGGGGCACCTGCACAACGTCCATCATGCCCCCGCGCCCGCAAGCGGGGTGGCAAGATCGGCCCCGCACGGCATTCGACCAGGAGGACGACACGATGCGCTGGTGTTCGTGGACCCCAACTGAGGGGGGCGGAGCCGGGCGGTTGGGCGCGGTGCGCTCCCGCGACGGTGAGGACTGGCTGCTCGACGTCGTGTCCTGGGCCGCGAGCCGCGAGGCTGAGGCACCCACCGACCTGGTCGACCTCGTCGAGGCCTCACCAGCCACCCAGGAACGGGTCAGCGCCATGGCCGCCTCGGCCCCACCGGACGCGACGGGATGGAAGCGGCTCGACGACGTTCGGCTCCTGGCGCCACTGCGGGCCCCTAACTCGCTTCGCGACTTCATTGCCTTCCGCAGCCACGTCGAGCTGGGAGCGGCTCGACGGCAACGCGAGGTGCCAGAGGCGTGGGACAGACTGCCCATCTACTACAAGGGCAATCGCCGATCGATCATCGGACCTGAGGACGACATCTGCTGGCCCTCATACACCGAACGGCTCGACTACGAATGTGAAGTGGCTGCAGTGGTCGGGCGACGAGGTCGAGACTGGACGGCGGACGAGGCCACCGCAGCCATCTTCGGCTACACCGTGATGAACGACTGGTCAGCGCGGGACATCCAGTTGGAGGAGATGACCTGCTGGCTCGGTCCGGCGAAGGGCAAGGACTTCGCGACCACCCTCGGGCCGGTGGTTGTCACGCCCGACGAATGGGCTCCCGATGTCCCTCACGCGATGACTGTGACCGTTGATGGAGAGGTGTGGTCGACCGGGTCGACGGAGGGACGTCGCTGGACGTTCGGGGAAATGTTGGCGCACGTGAGTCGTGACGAGGACGTCTACCCCACTGATGTCATCGGATCCGGCACGTTCGGCGGCGGCTGTGGACTCGACATCGACCGTTGGCTGCCGGCCAACGCCGTCGTCACCTTGATCGTGGAGGGCCTTGGCGAGCTTTCCAACCGGGTGGTACGCCGTACGGGCTAGAGCGGGGCATACGTCGGACCTCGGACATTCAGCCATTTGCCATGACATTTTTCTTCTCCGAGCGAGTACCGTTTCGTTATGGTCACCCGTGCGACCCAGATGCAGCTCCGGCAGTGCGCTCTGGCGGTGTCCGTCCTCATCGACCTCGACCTCGAGCCGCACGCGGAGGGCGTGGTCGTCACGGGTGTGCCGCAGGTGCTCGTCCGGTGGCCCGAGTGCCACGCCGCGCTGGCCGGGATGTCTCCGGACACTGCAGAGGGACGCACGCTGCTCGCTCGGTGGCTGCTCCGCCGGCGTTGGATCGCCGACCACACCTTGGACGACTTAGCCGAGCGCGCACGGCCGGTCGGATTGCCGCAGGGCCACGTTCTGCACCCCGGAGCAGCTTGGGTCCGCGAACGCGTGATCGGCGACTCCCTGGACCTCGGTCTGGGCTTCCGGGGACTGCAGCCTGGCCATCCTGACCGGGTGATCATGGTGCCGCAGGGAGTTCTCGACATCACCGGGACTGACGTGACCGCATTCTGGATGCGAGCCAAGGGCTATCTCGAGCAGATGGGTGAGCTCGCCGTCGCCCGGTGGCGACGCGACCAGAGCGCCATCGTTCGCCCGATGGGCGACTGCGATGTCGTCACCCTTCTCGGTTCACGAACCTTTCGGTGGGCGGTCACCGCCGAGGACGCCCACGGGATGCGAGCGGCCGTCGTACCCATGCGGACCCGTGGCTGGCTCGAGCTCTCTCGCATCGACCCAGCCTTCGGGCCGGCTGCGGCCACCGCGACCGACGCGGTCGACCGAGGATTCGCTCGTCCTGTGCTGCTCACCGCCGACGAGGTGAGCATCGTTGCAGCCGGGGGGCGCCCACAGTCCGCACTCGACGACCCGGCCGCCACCCGTGACTGGCTTCGCCCGTTGCTGTATCGCTAGATCTGCTCGGAGGACGACAGCACCGGCTCATCGACGGCGACCGCCTCGACGATCGCCCGCGCGACGTCCTGCGCACCTAGGCCCTGCTCGATCAAGATCGCGTCACGCATGCCCTGGTCCAGGAACTGTTGCTGCAGACCGAAGTTGAGCACCGGCAGGCCGACCTTCTCGTCCGCGAGGCGCTGGGCGATTGCCGCGCCGACACCGCCGACGCGACCGCTGTCCTCCAGGGTCACCACAAGATGGTGCCGTGCCGCTAACCCAGGGAGCGCGTCGTCAATGGGCTTCACCCACCGGGGGTCGACGACCGTGACACTGATCCCCTGGGCCGCGACCCGCTCCGCGACCTGCAGCGCAGTGCCGACCATCGCACCGACCGCTACGAGCAACACGTCGGACCCCTCACGCAGAATGTCCAGGCCACCGACCCGCCGCAGAGCCGGGATGTCTTCGCCGACAGCCGCCTTGGGATAGCGGAGGACGCTAGGTCCATCGTCCCGCCGCACCGCCTCCCGCAGCGCGGCGCGCAACGTGGCACCGTCGCGCGGTGCCGCGATGGCGAGCCCAGGGACCAGCTGCAGGAAGGAGAGGTCCCACATGCCGTTGTGGCTCGGGCCGTCCTCGCCGGTGACACCGGCCCGGTCGAGCACAAAAGTGACCGGCAACTGGTGGAGGGCGACATCCATCAGGACCTGATCGAATGCCCGGTTGAGGAACGTGGCATAGACGCACACCACTGGCTTCATCCCGCCGATCGCCAGACCCGCTGCGGATGTCACGGCGTGCTGCTCGGCAATGCCGACATCAAAGACGCGATCAGGGAAGGCGCGAGAGAACGCTCCGAGCCCGACGGGTTCGAGCATCGCCGCGGTCAGCGTGACGACCTCCGGGTGCTCGGCGCCGATGGCCGCGATCTCCTCGGAGAAGACGTTGGTGAACGTGCGGGACTTGGACCCGAGGGATTTGCCCGACACCGGATCGGTCGTACCGACACCATGAAGGCAGTCCGCCTCGTCGTCCTCCGCCGGCTGGTAGCCGAAGCCCTTGCGCGTGACGCAATGCACGATGACTGGTCCCCCGAACGTCTGCGCTCGACGCAGCGCCGACTCGACAGCAGCGATGTCGTGCCCGTCGATCGGACCGACGTACTTGAGCCCAAGGTCTTCGAACATCCCCTGCGGTGCAAGCGCATCCTTCAAGCCGCGCTTGATGCCGTGGAGCGCGTCGTAGAGAGGAGCGCCGACGAGCGGTGTGCGACTGAGCACCTGCTTGACGACGTCGAGAGCCTGCTCGTAACCCTGGGTCAGTCGCAGGCTGGCCAAGTGGTTCTGCAGGCCCCCGATCGTCGGCGCATACGAACGGCCGTTGTCGTTGACCACGATCACGATAGGCAGTTCGGAGGCCGCGATGTTGTTCAGCGCTTCCCACGCCATGCCGCCGGTGAGGGCACCGTCTCCGACAACAGCGACCACGCTGCGGTCTCCTTCGCCGCGCAGCGCGAAGGCCTTCGCCAAGCCGTCGGCGTAGGACAGCGCCGTTGATGCGTGAGAGTTCTCGATGACGTCGTGCTCGGACTCCGCCCGGCTCGGGTAGCCGGAGAGGCCCCCGGGTTGCCGGAGGGTGGCGAAAGCGGCCTGGCGCCCGGTGAGGATCTTGTGCACATAGGCCTGGTGACCGGTGTCCCAGATGATCCGGTCCCGGGGCGACCTGAAGACCCGGTGCAGCCCGATGGTCAGCTCGACGACGCCGAGGTTAGGTCCGAGATGGCCCCCGGTCGCACATACTGCGGGCACGAGGAAGTCGCGGATCTCCGCCGCGAGGGCGGGGAGGACGGCAGGGTCGAGCTGCCGCAGGTCGTCAGGACCGTGCAGCGAGTGCAGCAGGCTCATGTCCTCGTCCTTCTCGTCATCATCGAGCCCCAATCCTACGGCGGCCTGGTCCTTTGGTTCGCGGCCGCCGGTGCTCCGGATTCCACTGAGCGGAGACGGCACACTCAGGAGATGCTGGACCTATGCGATCTCATCCTGTGGTGGCCGCCGTTCTCGCCCTAGGGCTGGGCTTAGGGGCATGTACCGGAGATGGCCCTGTGACGGCTGAGTCTGTTTCAGGTTCTGTACCGCTGCGGATCGAGACCGTCGCTGACGGCCTCGACACCGTGTGGGACATCGCGTTCGACCCGTCCGGCACCCTGTGGTGGACCGAACGCGGCGGCCGGCTAACCAGGCTCGGCGGCGAGCCACAGCAGATCGACGGGGTCGACGAGGAGGGGGAGGGCGGCCTCATGGGCCTGGACTTCGACACCCTTGGTCGGCCCCACGTCATGTTCACCGGCCGCGACGACAACAGGGTGGTGCGTGTCGAAGGCGCCCGGCAGACGGTGCTGATCGACGGGATACCCAAAGGGGGGATCCACGATGGCGGTCGCATCCTCTTCGGCCCGGCCGGTGAGCTCTACGTCTCGGCTGGTGACACGGGCGACCAGTCCTTCCCGCAGGACGACGAAAGCCTGGCCGGCAAGGTGCTCCGCCTCGACCCGGGAAGCGAGCGGGCGGTGGTGCACAGCAAGGGCCATCGCAATGCCCAGGGACTCTGCTTCGACGGCTCCGGTCGCCTCCTTGCGACGGAACACGGGCCGGACCGGGGAGACGAGATCGCGGTGGTCGATCGTGGTGGCAACGGCGGATGGCCCGAAGTCGCCGGTAACGGTCTGAAGAACTACACGCCGACGATTGCCCCCGCCGGGTGCACTTTCTACGCCGCTACGGCAATCCCCCAGTGGCAGGGGTCGCTGTTCTTCGTGACCCTCAAGCAGCGGGACCTTCGGCGGGTGACCTTGGCCAGGGACGGCGCCGTCACCGGGGAGGAAATTCTCCTCGACGGCAAGCTTGGCCGGCTCCGAGACGTCGCTGTCGGCCCCGACGGTTTCCTCTACCTCGCGACGAGCAACCGCGACGGCCGCGGCGACGACAGCGCAGACAAGATCGTACGAGTCAAACCGGCGTGATCGTGGCGACGCACTCGACGTGGTGCGTCATCGGGAAGAGGTCGAAAGCGCGCAAGCTCCGCAGCCGGTAGCCGAGCTCGGCGAAGGTCGCGAGATCACGTGCGAGCGCGGACGGGTCGCAGGCGACATAGGCCACTGTCCGCGGCGAGAGGGCAACGATGCGTCGTACGACATCGGCACCGGCTCCTGTACGCGGCGGATCGAGGACCACAATGTGTGATGCGCCCAAGCCGAGCGCGCCTAGCACGGTGTCGACCCGCCCCTCGTGCACTCGTACGCCGGACAGGTCGCGCAGGTTCGTCCGTGCGTCGGTGACGGAGCGCGGTGACCCCTCGATCGCGATGACCTCGCCTCGCGGCAGCACATGCGGCGCGAGGGCGGCAGCGAAGAGCCCGACGCCGGCGTAGAGGTCGAGCGCAAGGTCACCACTCTGCGGGGCGAGCGCCTCGACGACAGCCCCGGCCAACGTCTGGGCGGCACCGGGGTGCACCTGCCAGAACCCGCTGCCACCCACCCAGAATGTCCGGCCAAGGACTGACTCGCGCACACCGGGTCGCCCTTGCACAACTTCGATCTCGCCCCGGTCGTCAGCACGCATCACGGACGTGACGAGCCCCGCCGGCACGCCGACTTTCGCCTTACGACGCGCCGGTGTCACGACGACGGCGCGGTCGTCCGCACTCCCGGCGATCGCCTCGACGGAGGCGACGCCCGGCCAACGGTAGGCCGGGATGCCGAGCTCGACGACGCCTGGAGAGGCGATCCGGCACCAGTCGATCGGCGCTATGTCATGAGACCGGTGCCGTCTCAGGCCGGCCCGCCCACCGGCGTCTACGGCGTACTGCACCCTCGTCCGCCAGCCCAACCCGGCGTCGTCACCAGGCACCGGCTCGACCACCACATCGACGTCGACGTTGGCCAGGTGACGGATCTGCTCGGTGACGACAGCGGCCTTGAGCCGCCGCTGCTCGGCGAGATCTGCGTGCTGCCAGTCGCAGCCGCCGCACAGCCCGGGGCCCGCCCAGGGACAAGGCGGTGCGACGCGGTGCGGCGACGGCTGGAGTGCCTCGATGGCGTCCGCACGCGCGAACTGACTGCGCACTTCGGTGATCACTGCGCGGACCCGCTCCCCGGGCAGCGCATGCCGGACGAAGACCAGGCGGCCTCCATGCCGCGCCACGCAGCTGCCGCCGTGCGCCACCTCTCCGACGTCGAGCTCCAGCTCGACACCAACCTCGACGGGTGGGATCAGGACTGCTTGCCGGTCGTCACCGGCTCCTCCGGCTCGGGCGCGGACGAGAGATGCCAGGGAACGCTGGTGACGGATACGCCCGGCTGGAACAACAGCCGGCCCTTCAGCAGCAGCGCGCTCTGGTTGTGCAGCAGCTGCTCCCACCACTTGCCGACGACGAACTCCGGGATGATGACTGTGACGACGTCGCGCTCACCCTCCCGTGGAAAGTTGCGCACGTAGTCGAGCACGGGTGCCGTGACCTCGCGGAACGGCGAGTCACGGACGACGAGCGGCACGTCGATGCCCTTGTCCGCCCACTCAGCCTGGAGTTTCTGCGACTCCTCCTCGTCCACCGCGATGTAGAGCGCCTGCAAGGTCGACGGCCGGATTGCCTTGGCGTAGTTGAGGGCGCGGAGCGTCGGGTTGTGCAGCTGCGAGACGAGCACGATCGCGTGCATCCGAGACGGCAGTACCGGCCGGGTGTCGGACGCGCGCACCTCTTCGGCAACCCGCACGTAGTGCCGGTTGATGGTCCTCATGATCGTGAAGATGATCGGGATCGCGATGACCACCATGTAGGCGCCGCTGCGGAACTTGCTGTAGAGGACAACGACCAACACGAAGGCCGTCGCGATCGCGCCCACGTAGTTGGTGAGGCGAGCGCGGCTTACCTTCCCCTGGTCGAGCGTGGGATCCTCGACGCGCACCCGGTCCCAGTGCTTGACCATGCCGTACTGACTGAGCGTGAACGACACGAAGACGCCGACGATGTAGAGCTGGATGATCTTCGTCAGCTCGGCGTTGAAGATCCAGATGAGCGCCGAGGCGAAGACGGCGAGCGCGATGACACCGTTGCTGAAGACCAGCCGGTCGCCGCGATTGTGCAGCTGGCGCGGCAGGTAACGGTCCTGGGCAAGAATCGATGAGAGCCGGGGGAAGTCCTGGTACGCAGTGTTGGCGGCCAGGATCAGAATTCCGGCCGTGAACGCCTGGATGTAATAGAAGAGGAACGTCTTGTTTCCGAACGTGGCGGACGCGATCTGGGCCACCACCGTCCGGTGCTCGAAGCTTTCGCCCACGCGGACGTCCGCCGAGATGGCGAGGACCGAGATCCCGAGGAACATGGTGATGGACAGCACCGCCATGATCAGCAGGGTCTTGGCGGCGTTCTCGGCGGCCGGCTTTTTGAACGCCGGCACCCCGTCGCTGATGGCCTCGACCCCGGTGAGCGCAGTGCACCCCGACGCGAAGGCTTTGGCCACGAGGATCGCGACGGCGATGCCGGCGTAGGAGTGCTCCGCTTCGATCTCGACACCAGCAGTCTCGGCGACTAGGCCGCTGCCGATGAACTGCTTGTAGAACCCGACACCGAGCAGGCCGGTGATGCCGAGGATGAAGCCATAAGTTGGGATGGCGAAGAAGGCCCCAGACTCCTTCACGCCGCGCAGGTTGACGAGGGTGATGAAGGCGATGAATCCCACGGCGATCGGCACTCGGTGCTCGTCGACGCTCGGCGCCGCCGACGCGATGGCGGCGACCCCGGCTGTGATCGACACAGAGACCGTGAGCACGTAGTCGATGAGCAGTGCGCTCGCTGCGAGCAGGCCAGCGTTGGGTCCCAGGTTGGTGTGGGCGACCCGGTAAGCCCCACCCCCCTGCGGGTAGGCGCGCACCGTCTGCCGATAGGAGATGACCACGATCGTCAGCAGCGTGGCGACGGCGATGGCGATGTACGGCGTGTAGTTCAGGAAGGCCAGCCCGCCGAGGCTCAGGACGAGCAGGATTTCTTCGGTCGCGTAAGCCACCGAGGACAGGGCGTCGCTGGAGAACACCGGCAACGCGAGCTTCTTCGGGAGCAAGGTGTGCCCGAGCGCATCAGAGCGAACTGGTCTGCCGACGAAGATGCGCTTGGGCAGGTCGAAGAGAGCCACGGCGGGGATCCTACTGCCGGGTGATCGCCGGACCTGCGCGGTGGGATAGCGTTGCCCGTGTTCTCGCCCACGATGCAGGAGGACCGCAGGTGCACGTCGTGATCATGGGGTGCGGCCGGGTCGGGTCAACCCTGGTCCGGACCCTCGAGGAAATGGGTCACTCGGTCGCGGTCATCGACCGCGAGGAGGCGGCCTTCAAGCGGCTCCCCTCAAGCTTTCAGGGAAAGTCCGTTACCGGCTTCGGCTTCGACAAGGACACCCTCGAGGAAGCCGGCATCGCCGAAGCTGGTGCCTTCGCCGCCGTGAGCAACGGCGACAACTCCAACATCATCTCCGCACGAGTTGCGCGGGAGAACTTCGGAGTCGAGCACGTAGTAGCTCGCATCTACGACCCCAAGCGGGCAGAGGTCTACGAGCGGCTCGGCATCCCCACGGTTGCCACGGTGCGCTGGACGGCGGATCAGATGTTGCGGCGGCTGATCCCGTCCGGCAGCCAGCTGCAGTGGAGTGACCCCTCCGGAGAGGTGCTGCTTGCCGAGGTGGCGGTCAACCGCACGTGGGCCGGGCACCGGATCAGTGAGCTCGAGACGGCCGTCGAGGCGCGAGTGGCCTGCATGACCAGGCTCGGCTCTGGGCGCCTGCCGGAGAAAGGCGACGTGGTGCAGGAAGGTGACCTCTTCCATTTCGTAGTCATCAAGAGCCGTCTGGCCGAGGTCGAGCGCATCATCGCCGGTGGCCCCGAAGGCGGTGGGCACTGATGCGGGTCGTCATCGCCGGGGCAGGCAGCGTCGGACGGTCCATCGCCCGGGAGCTGATCGACAACGGCCACGAGCTGCTTCTCGTCGAGAAGGAGCCGAGCAACACGAAGCCGACCAGCGTGCCCGGCGCGGAGTGGCTCGTCGCCGACGCGTGTGAGCTCGCCCAGCTCGAGCGAGCCGGCCTGGAGACCTGTGAGGTCGTCGTCGCCGCCACCGGGGACGACAAGGTCAATCTCGTCGTCTCGCTGCTGGCCAAGACCGAGTTCGCCGTACCGCGCGTGGTCGCGCGAATCAACCATCCCAAGAACGAGTGGCTCTTCACCGAGGCGTGGGGTGTCGATGTCGCTGTGTCTACCCCGCGGATGCTGACCGCGCTCGTCGAAGAGGCAGTGAGCGTCGGTGACTTGGTCCGCCTCATGTCGCTCGAGCAGGGACGCGCCAGTCTCAACGAGCTGACCCTCGCCGCCGACTCTCCTGTCATCGGGCGAACCGTCGGCGAGGTGGAATGGCCGAGCGACAGCGCCCTCGTCGCGATCCTTCGCGGCGGGCGGGTGCTCGTGCCGGCCGCACAGATGCCGCTCGAGCCCGGCGACGAGCTACTCGTCGTATGCACGGCAGACCGCGACGACGAGCTCGATGCGCTCCTCAGCAAGCCTGGTCCCGGCTAGAGCCGGACGCCGAGCAGGCTCAGCACGAGCGACCGGACCTGTGCCGGAGCGGCCGGATCGGGGCCGCCGAGGCGCACCGCATCCTTCGCCCAGCGATCGACGACAGCCAGCGCGCTGGGTGCATCAAGGTCGTCCGCGACATGACGGCGTACACCGTCGACGACGTCCGCCGCCGGGGGTCCGCCAGGCAAAGCCGTCGCCGCGCGCCAGAGCGTGAGTCGCGCGTCAGCGCGGAGGATGTCATCGTGAAACCACTCCCATGGCGTCCGGTAGTGGTGCGCGAGCAGCGCCAGGCGTACGGCGGCCGGGGGGTGCTCGAGGCGCAGGTGGCGAACGAAGACGAGGTTGCCCTTCGACTTCGACATCTTCTCGCCGTGCAGGCTCACCATCGCCTGGTGCAGCCAGGTTCGAGCGAACGGCCAGCGCCCGGTCGCGAGTCCAGAGGTCGTGGCGCTCATCTCGTGATGGGGGAAGATCAGGTCCGTCCCGCCGCCGTGCAGATCGATCGTGTCACCGAGGGTCGACTGCGCAATCGCCGAGCACTCCACGTGCCAGCCGGGCCGGCCGCGACCCCACGGCGCTGCCCACGATGGCTCGTCGGGACGCTCAGCGCGCCATAGCAGAGGGTCGAGCGGGTCCTTCTTGCCCGACCGATCGGGGTCGCCGCCGTTGACACCGGACAACGTGATCATGGTTTCCCGGTCAAGGTGACCCAGCTCGCCAAAGCGCTCCCACGCGGCGATCGAGAGATAGACGTCCCCGTCGAGGTCGTAGGTCGCCCCTCCATCGCGGAGCCGCCCGACCAGGTCGACGATCTGCGGGATCGCCTCGACAGCGCCGACGAAGTGCGTCGGCGGCAAAATCTCCAACGCGGCCATGTCGCTGCGGAACTGCTCGATCTCGCGGCTGCCGAGTGACTCCCAATCGTCGCCGGTCTCTGCCGCTCGCTCGAAGAGCGGCTCGTCGACATCAGTGACGTTCTGGGTGTAGACGACCTCGTGGCCGGCGTCGAGCAGCTGCCGGTAGACCAGGTCGTAGGTGAGATTGCAGGCTGCATGGCCGAGGTGTGCCGCGTCGTAAGGCGTGATCCCGCAGACGTACATCGAGAAACGCCGTCCGGCCGTGAGCGGATGGAGCTCGGCCGTGGCGGTATCCCAGACCCGCAACGCCGGTGGGGTTCCAAGGATGGCGTTCGGCATCTCCACCTCCCAGGACCTCATGGGCTCAGCCTAGGACGACGGCGGTCAAAACGGGGGCCAGGGCACCGCCGGCCAGTCAGGGTTGGGCTGCGGGAAGCAGCAGTGATGCAGCAAGTCGTCAACGCGATGCACCGTGGCGACCACCTCGCTCGGGTCGAGCAGAGTCATCAGAGCTTCCCCCAGCGCGCCGGTCAGGTCGTCCCGGAGCGCGCGCAGAACGGCGAGTTCGTCGGCGGAGAACGCCGTACCGCGCCACCCCCACAAGACCGTTCGCAGCTTGTTCTCCGTCGAGAAACACACCCCATGGTCGACGCCGTACACATGGCCTTCCGGGAGCGGGAGGAGGTGCCCACCCTTGCGGTCGGCGTTGTTGACCACAGCGTCGAAGACAGCCATCCGGCGAAGAGCCGGATGGTCGCTATGCACCAGCTCACCGAGGTCGACCGTCTCGTCGACGTCGATCCACAGCTGCACCATGCCGGGCCCGAATGGCCCGTCACGAAAGACCGTCGGCGGGACGACATCCCAGCCAGTAGACACGGAGACGAGGTAAGCCGACACCTCACGGTGGGCCAGCGTGCCATCAGGGAAGTCCCACAGCGGACGCTCGCCCTGCGTGGGCTTGTAGACGCACGTAGCCCTCAACGCGCCGTCGGCAACCGTGCAGTAGAGCGTCGCATTGGACGCGTCGACGAGCCGGCCCTCGATAGTGACCTCACCGTCACGGAGCAGGGCCAACGCTCGCTCGACGTCGACCTCGCTGCTCAGTGGCGGTGGCCGTTCTGGCGTGGGCAGATGTGACCCTCAGGATCTAGAGGCAGCCCGCAGAGCGGGCACGGTGGGCGGCCGGCAGCCACCACTCGCAGAGCGCGCTGGACAAAGGCCCGGGCGACCGAGGCGGTGACCCGGATCCGCAGGATGTCCGGCCCCTCGTCTGCGTCATCGTCATCGTCATCTTCGTCCACCACGCCGGCGTCAGCATTCTCCGTGCCAGTCTGTGCCAGGGCCTCCACGATGACGATGTCATCCTCGCCGTCCCACGCGAGCCGCATCGTGCCGACGCGAAACTCCTCCAGGATCGGCTGGTCGAGGGGCGCGACGTCCTCCGTGCCAGGCAGGGCTGCGGCGGGGAGATCGACGCCGCGCCGACGTACCTCGTCGAGCAGCTCCGTGACCTTTTCGGCGAGCACGGTGACCTGCACCTTCTCCAGGGCCACGCTGATGACGCGGCCCGCACCGCTGGCCTGGAGGAAGAAGGTGCGCTCACCCGGCTGACCAACGGTGCCCGCAACAAACCGGTCCGGCGGGTCGAAACTGAAGATCTGGCGCGGCACAGTCTCTCCGGTGGACGTCGTGGGGTGAACGTGGGGGAAGGACGAGCCTACGACGCCCCGGAGCCGCCGCCGACCGCGGCGTCAGAAGAAGCCTTGCGGCGACCCTTCATCTTCGGCGGCCGGAGGTCCTCGACGGTGCCGCCTATGTCGTTGAGGCGAACGACGAAGGGACGCAGCTCGGTGTAGCGAATCGCCGTCACCGAGCACGGGTCAGCCTGGATCCGTTGGAAGAGGTCGAGATGCATGCCGAGTGCGTCGGCGACAATGGCCTTAATCACGTCACCGTGGCTGCAGGCGACCCAGGTCGCGTTGGGGCCGAGTCGGTCGTTCCACTCTCGGACCGCAGCGACGGAGCGGTTCTGCACGTCGCGCAGGGACTCGCCGCCGGGGAAGGTGACGGCGGACGGGTGCGCTTGGACGACCTTCCACAACGGGTCCTTGGCGAGGACCTTCAGCTCTTGACCAGTCCAGTCGCCGTAGCGGCACTCCCCCAGCCTGTCGTCCACCTGCAGGTCGAGGTCGCGAACGCCAAGAATTGCGGTCGCCGTGTCGACGCACCGCTCAAGCGGAGAGGTGACTACGGCATCCAGTGGCAGCCCGGCGAGGCGTTCGGCCACAGCGGCCGCCTGCTTCTCCCCGCGTCCATCGAGGTGCAGCTTCGGAGTCCAGCCGGCAAGCACCGGGCCGGTCATTCGAGTCAGCCCGTGGCGGACCAGCAGCACCGTTGTCATCAGCAGACCGTACCGGGCCGACTTCCAGCCGCTAGTGGATCGCACCCGCCGCGGTGAGGACGATGACCAAGGCGCCCAGCGCGACGCGATAGCCGACGAAGACCGTCGTGCTGTGCGTGGCGAGATAGCGAAGCAGCCAGGCGATCGCGGCATAGCCGCTCGCGAACGCCACCACTGTCGCAAGCGCTGTGGTGGTCGAGCCCGGGCCGTCGCCGGAGCCGATCTCGGGCAGCTCGAGGAGACCGCTGAGCACGATGGCCGGGATGGAGAGCAGGAAGGAGTAACGAGCCGCAGCCGGACGCTCCAAGCCGCGGAACAGCCCGGCCGACAGGGTCGCGCCGGAACGGGATACTCCCGGAACCAGAGCGAAAGCCTGCGCCACCCCGATCGCGACGGCGTCGCCGGTGCCCATAGTGGCAAGGGGGCGCTCGCGAGAACCCATTCGCTCGGCCACCCCGAGGACGAGCCCGAGGGCAACCAAGGCAGTGCCGATGACGTAGAGGTTGCGCGCACCGCCTTCGATCTGGCTCTTGAAGGCTAGGCCGAAGATCCCAATCGGGATCGTGCCGAGCCCGATGTACCACCCCATCCTGGCGTCAAGATCACCGCGCAGCGCGGGTTGACGAAGGGACCTCGACCACGTCATGGCTATGCGGCGGAGATCGCGACGGAAGTAGATGAGAACAGCAAGCGTCGTACCCAGCTGGGTCACCGCGGTGAAGGCTGCGCCCGGATCGTCCCAGCCAAGGAAGGCCGGCACGATCCGCAGATGCGCGGTCGAAGAGATCGGCAGGAACTCCGTCAGGCCCTGAACGACGCCCAGCACCACGGCCTCAGCGGGGTTCACTACCCGAGGCCCGCCTTGCCAAGTGCCTCGGCGGCCTGCTGCAGCTGGACGATCCGGCCCGCCACCGTGGATGCGGTCGGCGAGACGGACAGAGTCGTGACACCGGACTCCGCGTACTCGGTCATCCGCTCGACAATCCGTTCCGGCGGGCCGATCAGCGAGGTCTCGTCGAGGAAGGCGAGAGGTACCGCGGCCATCGCACCGGCGTAGTCCTTGGCGAGGTAACGGTCCTGGATCTCCTGGGCGGCATCGCTGTACCCGTATCGACGGGCGAGGGCGTTGTAGAAGTTCTTCTCCCGCGACCCCATCCCGCCGACGTAGAGGGCGGCGTAACCACGGAGCGGCTCCGCGCAGGCTGCGATGTCGTCGCCGATCGAGATCGGCACGGTGGGCACGACGTCGAAGCCCACGAGGCCATCCTTGCCTGCAGTCCTCGCGCCGCGTTCGATGGCGGCGAGCTGCTCGGCGGCATGCCGGGCCGAGTAGAAGATGGCCAACCAGCCATCAGCGATCTCGCCGCAGAGCTCAAGATTCTTCGGTCCCACTGCAGCCAGGTAGACAGGGATGTGCTCGCGCACCGGGTGCACGATGAGCTTGAGCGCCTTGCCGGGTCCGTCGGGAAGGGGCAGGTCCAGGTGTTTACCGTGATAGTTCACCCGCTCCCGCCGAAGGGCCATCTTCACCACGTCGATGTACTCGCGAGTGCGACTGAGCGGGGCGTCATAGCGCACCCCATGCCAACCTTCGGACACCTGAGGCCCGGACACGCCGAGACCGAGACGGAATCGGCCGCCCGACAGGGTGTCGAGCGAGGCCGCCGTCATCGCCGTCATCGCCGCACTACGGGCCGGGATCTGCAGAATCGCCGAGCCGATGTCGATGCGCTCGGTCTGAGCGGCGACCCAGGCCAGCGTCGACACGCAGTCGGATCCGTACGCCTCCGCTGCCCAGGCGACGGCGTAGCCGAGGCGGTCGGCCTCCCGCGCCAGGGTGAGCAGGTCAGCGGCTTCGCCGGCGGTGCTCCAGTACGCAAGGTTGAGTCCGAGCCGCACGTATGCCTCCTCAGTGTGGACCCGAGGCGGGCAGCCTAACGGCCGGGCAGCGGCGCACGCGGTAGCGTCACTGCTCGTGAAGCACCGTCACCTCGGCCGCAGCGGCCTCGTCGTCTCACGGCTTGCACTGGGCACGATGACCTGGGGCAAGGACACCGACGAGGACGACGCTGCGCTGCAGCTTCGTGCCTTCCGCGATGCCGGCGGCACTCTCGTCGACACGGCCGACGTCTACGTCGGCGGTGAGAGCGAGCGGATCGTCGGCCGGCTGATGAATAAGGACGGCGGTCGCGACGAGGTCATCGTGGCCACCAAGGCCTACGGCGGGACGGGACCGGGGCCGATGGGCCGCGGCAGCTCGCGCGGGCATCTGCTCGCCGCTCTCGACGCCTCGCTTGGCCGGCTCGGCACCGACTACATCGACTTGTGGCAGGTGCATGCCTGGGACACCAGCACTCCCGTCGAGGAGACGCTCGAAGTCATCGACGTGGCAGTGCGCAGTGGCCGGGTCCGATATGCAGGAGTCTCCAACTTCGCGGGCTGGCAGCTGGCCAAGACGGCCGAGCACGCGAGAGCTCATCGCCTGGCGCCGATCGTTTCGACCCAGATGGAGTACTCCTTGCTCCAGCGCGGGATCGAGCGCGAAGTCGTGCCGGCGGCGCTCGACGCAGAGGTCGGCATCCTGCCGTGGAGTCCGCTGGGCCGGGGCGTCCTCTCCGGCAAGTACCGCACCGGCGCCATACCGAAGGACTCGCGGGCGGCACACCCTGACTTCAGCGGTTTCGTCGAGCCGTACCTCGACGATGATCGGACCCGCGTGGTCGACGCCGTACTCACTGCGTCCGAGGGCCTTGGAGTCACCCCTGTCGCAGTGGCGCTCGCCTGGGTGCGCGACCGGCCAGGTGTGGTCGCCCCGATCGTCGGCGCCCGGGTGGTGCACCAGCTTGTGGCCTCGCTCGCCTCCGAGCTCGTGACGCTGCCTGAGGAGATCGTCAAGGCCCTCGACGACGTATCGATGCCGTCGCTGGGTTACCCCGAACGGGTGCGCTGGGCCAAGGCCCACGACGACGTCGAGGACTAGCAGGACTCGGCCGACGGACCACGAAACAAGGTCCCATGTCTCTCTCCCGCTGGCTCCGCCCTGTTCTCGCCGTCGCGACGCTGGCCGCCACCCTGGGTCCCCTGCAGTGGGCCGATGCGGCCCCTCGGCAGACCGGACCCGACGACGCGGTCGTCGTCGCGGTCATCGACTTCGGGATCTCGCCGTACCACTGGGACTATCTCGCGTCGAAGATGCCGCAGGCCATCAACGCCGACCGTAGCGACGACCTGCCGCTGCGCAAGCCACCGAACACCTGGCTGCCCGGCTACCCGTCACCGAAGAAGTTCGCGTCGTTCAACCGGCTCGACCTGACGCTCGATGAGAGGGACGACGGAGCGTCTTTGAAGGAGCTCGACGCTGCTGACGAGGCGAAGTGGGCGAAGGTCCAGCCCAGCAACGTCAAGGAACAGCACGTCTACTGGATGCCCGGCACCAAGATCATCGGCGCGATGGCGTGGGCCGATGAGGACACCCCTCGCGGCACGATGATCCGAAACACCGTGCAGAGCGCGCACGGCACCGGCAGCAACAGCGTCTCCGTCGGCAACCTCAACGGGACCTGCCCGGAGTGCCTGCTCTTCTTCATCGACCTCGACAACGCCACCGTGGCCCAAGGAGAGGCGGCGATCAACTGGGCGATGAACCAGCCGTGGATCGACGTCATCACCAACTCTTACGGCTACTCCGCGGTCGAGCGCGATCGGCTTTACGACGGCTCGAACGTCGAGCTGCAGCGCGCCGCAACGTTACGCGGTCAGACGATCCTCTTCTCCGCCGGCAATGGCCATGGCAGTGCATTCACTGTGCCCAACCAGACGCTGATGTCCTCCCAGGAGGGTCCCGACTGGATCGTGACTGTCGGCGCGACCGACCCGAAGCACAACCGCAACTACCCGGGTGCCGGCAAGCCTGCTGACATCGCCGGCGTCGGCAGCGGTTACCCGAGCGCGTATAACGCGTCGTCCACCACCAACGGAGGGACGTTCGGTGGAACGTCGAACGCCACGCCCACCATCGCAGGAACCTACGCGCGAGCTCTCTACCTCAGCCGTCGACAGCTCGCCGGGCCGAGCCGGATTCAGGCCAACGGGGTGATCGCGAGAGGCCGTGGCAGCTGCGGCCCGGTGCGTCGTGACTGCGAGCTGCGCGACGGCGCGCTCACAGGAGCCGAGCTGCGCAACCGCCTCTTCCAGGGCGCGACCCCATCGAACGGCGGGTTCACCGACTTGATGTCCACCGCACAAGTCCCGAAGGCGGCCGACGAGCGGTACTTCTCCGAGGGTCACGGCACCTATCGGGCACGGCTCAACCGAATCAAGAACGGTGACGGGGAGTGGTTGGCCGAGTTCCAACGGCTGTGGGGTCCGCTGTCCGGTACGGCGGCCGTCCCTGATCGCCCCGCGGATGAACGCGACTGGATGCTTGTCGACTCCTGGTGCCGCCAACAGATCTGGGGAGCCTGGGACGGCGGCTACTTCGTGAGCGGAAAAACCGCCCTGCCCGGACCGAGCCCCACCGCGCCCAGCCGGACGGCGTACCAGCAGGGCTGCACCGGCCAGCGCCGGCCACCGTACTAGCCGATCAGGCAGTCGCGAGTAGGCGGTCGAGCACGCGTACGCCGAACTCCAAGGACTCGACCGGCACTCGCTCATCCACTCCGTGGAACATCGCGGAGAAGTCGAGGTCGGCGGGCAGCCGCAGCGGTGAGAAGCCGAAGCATCGGATACCCAACGGCGTCAGGTGCTTGGCATCCGTACCGCCGGAGAGCAGGTAGGGCACCGGGCGCGCGCCGGGGTCCTCAGCTCGCAGCGCGGCGGACATCGCCTCGACGAGGGCTCCGTCGAAGGTCGTCTCCAGCGCGCGCTGGCCGTTGGTCACTTCACGGATGATGTCCGGGCCCAGGATCTCGTCGAGCTCGGCTTCGAAATCCGCCTCGAAACCCGGCAGTGGTCGCCCATCGACCTGTGCCGTCGCAGTCTGCGGGATCACGTTGACCTTATATCCGGCCTCGAGCATGGTCGGGTTGGCCGTATTGCGGATCGTCGCCCCGATCATCCGGCTGATCGGACCGAGTTTGGCGATCGCCGTCTCCGGGTCGTCGAGGTCAATCTCGATCTCCAGCGCATCCCCGAGCTCGGTGAGGAACGCCCGCAACGTCTGCGTGAGATGGATGGGCAGCCGGGTTCGGCCAAGCCTGGCCACGGCCTCTGCCAGCGCAGTCACGGCGTTGTCGTCGTTGAGCATGCTGCCGTGCCCGGCGCGGCCCTTGGCCGTCAGCTGCATCCACGACATGCCCTTCTGCGCCGTCTCGATCAGGTAGAGGCGCAGGTCGGGCGCAATCGTCACCGAGAAGCCGCCGACCTCGCCGATCGCCTCCGTCACTCCGTCGAAATGCTGCCGGTGATCGCGGGCGAGGACCGCGGCGCCCTCGTAACCGCCAGCCTCCTCGTCGGGGAAGAACGACAGGACGACGTCGCGGCTCGGCTTGCGTTGTTCGCGCTGGTAATTGCGCACAGTCGCGAGCGTCATCGCGACCATGTCCTTCATGTCGACGGCGCCGCGGCCCCACACGTAGCCGTCCTTCACCTCGCCGGAGAAGGGGTCGACCTGCCAATCCGCCGCGTCAGCCGGTACGACGTCGAGATGTCCGTGGATGAGCAGCGCATCCCGGCTGGGGTCGGTGCCTGGCAGGCGCGCGATGACCGCCGTACGTCCGGGTGCGCACTCGATCATCGTCGGCTCAAGACCGACCTCTGCGAGCTTGCCCGCGACGTAGTCGGCAGCCGGTCGCTCCTTCTTGCCCGGGTTGCTCGTGTCGATGCGGATGAGGTCGCTGCACAACTCCACGACATCGCTCACGGCGGGGCTCCCGGTTCACGTCAAGCTGGTGCTCATGATCCTGCCACGAGAGACCGAGAACGTTTCCCCAGACCGGCGAAATGCTTGCGCACCAACAGATTGAGGGCTAGTATCGAATGTATGTTCGATACTGTGAGAGTGACTGCCGAGCGGCTGACCAAGTGCCCGCATCACCTCCGGCTTGCCCTGCTGGAGATCACCCCTCCCAGCCCGGCAGTGATGACCCAGCTGCAAGGAATCGACGTCACCACTCTCGACTTGTACGACCAGGTCGTCTTGCTGAGGATCTGGGAGCGGCAGCGGGCTTGGCTCGACGCGGCGCAGCAGCCGGTGTTGGTCGCGGTCGGCGGCGAGCGTCGCGACGAGGACTGGGGCCGGGCGGAGATTAGTGCCGCGTTGCGGCTCTCTACCGTCACCGCACAGCGCCGCCTCGATGTGGCGCGGGACCTGACCTCCCGGCTCACGGCGACAATGACCGCGTTGAGCGAGGGACGGTTGTCCTACTTGCATGCCGCCCGCCTCGCCTCGGAGACCGCCTACCTCACCGACCGACAGGCTGCGCGAGTCGAGTCAGGTGTGCTGCCGTTCGCGGTCGGGTCGGCCGACCGGCCCGGGCTGACTCTCGCTGCCTTTGGCCGCAAGGTCGCCGAAGCCGTCATCAACGTGGACCCGAAGTCGGCCGATGAACGGCACGAGAGCACCGCGGCTGAACGGAACGTTCGCTCATTCGACACTGGATTCGGCACCGGCGGGGTGAGTGCCTCGAAGATCGGAGCGGACCAGGTCGCGATGGTCATGGCCGTCCTACGCGCCCGCGCCGGCAAGACCGGCGCCGACGACGAGCGGACCCGTGACCAACGACTCGCCGATGCGTTCGTCGGTGTCTTCGCCGATGCCCATGGCCGCCTTGACCTGCCGCTCGTCCACGGTCGACGCCCTGTGACGAGCCTCGTCTTCGACTTCGCCACGTGGGCTGGGCTCGCCGACCACGCCGCCCATCTCGACGGCTACGGCCCGATCCCCCCGGCCATGGCCCGGCGGATCGCCGCCGACTCCGATCTGCGCCGGCTCATCACGGACCCCCTCACGGGTCACCTCCTCGACGTGAGCCCGCGGACCTACAAGCCGAGCCAGGCGGTCGCCGACTTCGTCATTGCCCGCGACCGCGAATGCGACTTTCCGCCGTGCCACCGGCAGGCCCGACACTGCGAGCTGGACCACGTGATCCCGTTCAGCGAAGGAGGTCAGACCACTCGGGCGAATCTCAAAGCCGGCTGCCCCAGCGACCACCGAATGAGGCACCGGACCCGTTGGCAGCTCACCAACAACCCCGACGGCACGGCCGTCTGGACCAGCCCTGCCGGTCACCTCTACCCCATCGCGCCCTGGGACTACCGACCCCTCGAATGAGCGCGGTGCCTCCCCCGCTTCACGTCTTGGACTCACCGACGTGCTCCGGTGGTCGGGTACTATCTGCGCCGTACCCACGTCCGGGTGGCGGAATTGGCAGACGCGCTAGCTTGAGGTGCTAGTGCCCTTCGGGGCTTGGGGGTTCAATTCCCCCCTCGGACACAGAATCGCAAGCCTGTGACCTGCAACGATGCGTTGCAAGAGTGCCGAAAAC
>JBKJUS010000138.1:0-8228 GCA_046590575.1 Mycobacteriales bacterium
TGGCCCGGTCGACGTAGCAGAAGTAACGAAGGTCACCCTGCTCGTCAGCGGCCAGCTCGAAGACGTCACCGGTGCGGTAGAACCCGTCCTCATCGAACGGCTCTGCCCCGGATGCCGACGGGGCTAGGTAGCGCGCGAAGACCGTCGGTCCTTGAACGCGCAGCTCTCCCGGCCGCCCCGCCTCCGTGATCTCCGTTCCGTCGACGAGGTCCACGAGACGTGTCTGCATGCCCTGAGCTACGCGATTGGGCCACTCGAGCCCCGGCCCGCCGAACCGCGGGAAGAACTTCGCACGATCGTCGGGATCCGGGATGGTCAACGGCTCGCCGATCAGCGCGATGCCCTCGTTGGACCCGAACACGTTGGTGACGTCGATGCCGAAGCGGTCCTTCCAGCCCTGGATCATCCACGTCGACAGCGGTGCTGAGCCGGAGCCGACGACGCGCAACGACGACAGGTCCGCCGAGGCAAGGACCTGCTCGTTCGCGAGGAGCATGTTCAGCAGCGCAGGTGGTGCGACGGTGTAGGTCGGTCGCTCGGTGGCGACCTGGCGCAGGAACGTGGGCAAGTCGAACGGGTGGTGCTGCACAAGGGTGGACCCGGTCAGCAGCCACGGGACGAGCATCCCGCCGATGCCAGCCATGTTGACCATCGGGAACGGGTTGAGCAGGACATCGTCGCCGGTGAGAGCAGCACCGTCGACACTCCCCTTGGCGATCGCGATCCAGTCATTGGACGCGCGCAGCACACCCTTCGGCACGGCCTCCGTGCCTGACGTCCAGCAGATCGTGACGCAGTCGTTGGCGTCGATGTCGCGGCTGGCGAGGTGCCGGTCCAGGGCGGTGCGATCGAGATCCCCAGCGAGCACTGTTGGCAGGGCTACCGCTCCGTCCGGGACACCGTCACCCCACGCGAGCACCGACTGCAATGACTCGATGTCCGCGCGAAGTGCGAGCATTGCCTCAGCCGCCAGCCGGTCGCCGATGCGGGTCGCGGTGAGCACAGCCCGCACGCCCGCGAGCCGGCCGAGCTGGGTCAACTCGAACTCCCGAAACGCGACCGGGAACGGGGTGGCCACCGCTCCGATCCGGTGCACCGCCAGGTAGGACTGAACGAGCTCGACACCGTTGGGCAGCTGGATGCCGACGACGTCGTCGGCCGCGACGCCCTGGGCGAGCAGCGCCGCTGCGAGCGCATCCACCTGCTGGTCCAGCTCTGCCCAGGTCCAGCGCTGCGGCTCACCGCCGATGAGATCTCCGCGGTTCGGCGGGTCGACGACCGCGAGCTCGTCGGGCTGCGCCTGCACTCTCCGTCGGAACAGCTCGTCCCAGGTCTCGGTGCCCCACCAGCCAGCCTTGGTGTAGTCCTCGACTCGGTCGTCTCGATGCAGCTTCATCTGGGCTCCTTCGTCGGGCCCGAAGTTACTCCGATAAGCGAAGTGCTTGTCAACCCTCCGCGTCGGCGGCATGCCACCCGAGGTGGGTGCGCTCGAGCAGTGCGTCGCACTGGTCGCAGGCGAGCTGAGGGTCGAACGGCCGACCACACGGCAGGTGCGTGACCTCCAACGCCGGGGCGGCCGGATCGCCGAACCACCGCTGCGCCCAGGCGACGAGCTCGATGGTGACCGGGAAGAAGTCCATTCCCTTGGGGGTCAGCCGGTACTCCGCATGCCCCCCCGTGCTCGGCCTCCTGCGGGCTAGGACACCTTGGCGCACCAGCCGCCGCAGCCGGTCGGTGAGCAGGCTGGGCGAGACCTCGAGCTGGCGCTCGAAGTCGCTGAAGCGCCGCGCCCCGATGAAGGCGAGCGCCAGGATCAGCTCGGCGGTCCGATCGCCGATGAGCGCCATGGTCTCGGGAAACAGCAGCGCGGGATCCGTCGGCTCCCGTAGCTTCGACGACCGACGGCGGCGCAGGCTCGAGTCAGTCATGAAGTCCGCTGCGCGCGCGTCCAGCCGAGCAGCGGTCTCGCGGGGGGTGGTCGGGAGCCGACAGTGACCGCACACCAGCACTGGCTCAGTACGGCGGCCGCAAGACAGATGGACCGGAGCCGGCTGCGTACGTCGGGAGAGCTCCACCCACCGCCGCTCCCAGGTCCACATCGCGACGAGCAACCGCCACACGTCCAGGCCCGACTCGGTCAGCCAGTACTCGACGTGAATCGTCGTGATCTCCCGCCGCTCCAGGACACCGGCATCGACAAGATCCGCCAGTCGGCTCGCCAGAACCGCGTCGGAGATGCCCAGGGCATCCCGCCACTCGTGGAAGCGCCGGCGCCGGAGCAAGAAGGCATCGCGCAGCAGCAGCAGGGTCCAACGATCACCCAAGAGCTGAAGGGCCGTGCCAACGGATCTGTGCGATCCGGTCGGCGGGGCCTGGTGCTGCGTCACGATGGCGCATCTAACCAGCGCAGCGGCGCCCGTCCACCTCCGTCCGCTCAAACCGGACTTCCTTGACAACCCATGCTCTGTTTGTTGTAGTAAGTTTCATCGATCGGGTGGAGGCTCGCATGACACTGGACACCGAGACGACGGCCGCGCGGCCTGGGGTCGAGCCGAGTGCCGGCGCGTATCCCGCCAACCCCTACCTCGCCGCGCTCTACGCGCCGGTCACCGAAGAGCGCGTCGTCTCCCACGACCAGATGCAGGTCGAGGGCACTGTGCCCGACGACCTCGCCGGCGTCTACTTCCGCAATGGGCCCAACCCGCAGTTCGAGCCGCGGGCGCGCTACCACTGGTTCGACGGCGACGGGATGATCCACGCCGTCCGCTTCGACAGAGGCCGCGCTACGTACCGCAACAGATTCGTCCAGACAGACGCTCTGGCGATCGAGCGTGCGGCCGGCGAAGCAGTGTGGTCCGGGCTTCTCGAATCGCGCCAAGCGAACCCCGCAGCGGCACCGGAGAAGGACTCGTCCAACACCGACGTCATCGTGCACAACGGCAAGCTGCTGTCCCTGTGGTACCGCGCCGGTGCGCCATACGCTCTCGATCCGCTGACGTTGGAGACCGTGGCGCGCGACGGCTGGGGTGCCGACCTGCCGTGCACTGTGTCCGCCCACGTCAAGGTCGACGAGCTCACCGACGAGGTGTGCTTCTTCGACTACGGCGACACTGCGCCGTACATGCGTTACGGCGTCGTCGGTCAGACCGGCTCGGTGACCCATCTCGTGGACATCGACCTGCCGGGTCCTCGGCTGCCACACGACATGGCCATCACCGAGCACTACTCGATCCTCATGGACCTGCCGCTCATCAACGACCCCGATGCGGCCAAGGCCGGCCGCTACCGGACCCGGTTCGAACGCAATCTCCCGAGCCGCTTCGGTGTGATCCCCCGCCACGGCGCTGGCGACCAGATCAGGTGGTTCGACGCCGATCCGACGTACATCTACCACTCGGTCAACGCGTGGGAGGACGGCGACGAAGTGGTGATGACCGCGTGCCGTATCACCGACGTGGCCCCCCGCCGTCCGGTGGAAGGCCCGCTGGGCGGCATGCTCGCCTCACTGCGACCCGACTCGGTCACGTGCCGATACCGCTTCAACCTGAAGACCGGCGCGACAGTTGAAGAGCTCATCGACGACATATCGACGGAGTTCCCAGCCATCAACAGCCGATTCACCGGTCGGCGGAATCGCTTCAGCTTCCAGATGCACATCGCCGACGAGCCGACGATGCTGCACGACGGGGTGCTGCGCTACGACCTGGACACCGGCGCTTCGACGGCGTACTGGTTCGGCCCTGGACGGTGGGGCACCGAGGCCGCGTTCGCCCCACGGCCGGGCGCCGTCGAGGAGGACGACGGGTACGTCGTGCTCTACGTGACCGACATCGAGACGCAGCGCACCGACGTCGAGATCCTCGACGGCCGCGACATCACCGCCGGACCGATCTGCCGCCTGCGGTTACCGGTTCGGGTGCCGCTTGGCTTCCACGCGACCTGGGCCGGGAACGAGCGTCTCCACCTCGGATGAGCTCTTCGGTCAGCGCGAAGGATCTGGTCGGTGCCTGGTTGCTTCAAGGCTGGGAGATCCGAAGCGATCGCGGGACGCACTTCCCCTTCGGCGAGTCGCCACGCGGCGTGCTGACGTATACCGAGGACGGCTACATGCAAGCGAGTCTCACCTCCGGCGATCGACCGACGATGTCCTCGCCCAACCCGCGAGATGCTTCGATTCCCGAGCAGGCGGCCGCCTTTCGCAGCTGCTTCACTTACGCCGGTCGCTACGACGTTCGCGGCGACGTGGTCGTCCACCATGTGGAGGTTGCGCTGAACCAGGCCATGGTGGGGACCGCCCAGGTGCGCCGGGCTGATCTAGCCGACGACGTGCTGGTGCTCAGCGCAGAGGAAGACGGCGACGAGCATGGCTCCCCTCGCCAGCACCGGCTGACCTGGCGACGTGCAACGACGTGGCTCTCGCAATGACCGCTGCGCCGGACACCGTGGCGTCGCACGGAGAGACCCTCGCCCGTGCACTGGACGCGATCCGCACCCGCGGGGCGTGGACCGCATTCGCCGAACGACCGGACCGCGCCCCGGGCGCTGACCTCGCGATCAGTGCGGGACGCTCGAGCTTCGACGCCCTGCTGGGATCGGACTACACCCTCGACCAGCCGACCACATCACTGCGCAAAGGCGACGAGATTTCGCCGTACACCGCTGCACCGCTCGGCATCTCTTACCCACATGCGCCGGTCGACGACCTCTTCGCGGCGGCCCGTGACGCATTGGACGTGTGGCGCGATGTGCCGCCGGACACTCGGGTCGAGCTCTGCCTCGAGATCGTGTCCAGGCTGCACAGCCGGCTGTTCGAGATCGCCCACGCCAACATGCACACCACAGGTCAGAGCTTCTCGATGAGTTGCGTCGGCGGGGGTACGAACGCGCTGGACCGCGGCATCGAAGCGGTCGCGTACGCCGCAGCGGCCATGTCGCGAGTGCCCGTCGCCGCCGAGTGGAACAAGGACTTCGGTCGTACGACGGTGCAGCTCGACAAGCGCTTCCGCGTCGTGCCGCGAGGTGTCGCCGTGGTCGTCACCTGCGCGAGCTTCCCGACGTGGAACGCCTATCCTGCGCTTCTCGCCAATCTCGCGACCGGCAACCCCGTGATCATCAAGCCGCACCCGACGAGCGTGCTCACCATGGCGATGACGGTGGCCTGCTGCCAGGAGGTGCTCCGCGACGCCGGTCTGCCACCGGCCGTGGTGCAGCTCGCCGCGGACGCCGCGGACGACTTGGTCGCGGAGTCACTGATCTCCCACCGCGACTGCGCGATCGTCGACTTCACCGGAAGCCCGGGCTTCGGCACGTGGGTCGAGCGCAACGCGCACCCCGCCATCGCCTTCACCGAGACCGCCGGCGTCAATACCGTTGTACTCGACTCCGTCGACGACCTCGACTCCGTCGCTGCCGCTATCGCGATGTCGCTGTGTCTCTTCTCCGCGCAGATGTGCACGAGCGTGCAGAACATCTACCTGCCGCGAACCGGGGTCCGCACGTCGCAGGGCATCGCGACCACAGACGAGGTGGAGCGGGCGATCGTTGCGGCCACGAGATCGATCGTCGCAGATCCGCGCCGCGCCGCAGCACTGATGGGCGCTGTCCAGTCGCGGAGCACCATCGAGCGCGTGCATACGCTGACCCGTGAGGCGGGACACATCGGCCGCGTGCTGCTTGAGCCCGGGAGCTACCCCCACCCCGACTTTCCCGACACATGGACGTGCACGCCGGCGATCCTCGGCGTCGACTCGACCGCCCGTGAGCTCTACGGCGAGGAGCACTTCGGTCCCGTGTCGTTCGTCATCGCCTGCGACGACGGTGCGGATGCGCTGCGGCAGGCCCTCATTGACGTCACCCGTTGCGGCACGATCGCCTCGCACATCTACTGCACCGACCCGGAGCTGCTCGAGCGAGCGACGCAGGACTACTGGCGCGCGGGCGCATCAGTGACCTGCAACCTCACCGGGCCGATGCCGCTGAACTTCGCCGCCGCGTACAGCGACTTCCACGTGACGGGACTGTCCCCGGCCGGCAACGCCTGCGTCACCGACGAAGCGTTCATCGCCGGTCGGTTCCGCGTGGTGCAGGAGCGCCGGCCGCGTACAAGAGGGCGACGATGAGCGGCACCTCTGTCACCGCCGTGTCGCTGGGGCTCTGGCAGGACAGTGACCCGATGGAGGCGCTGGCCACCGCCACGGCAGCCGACGAGTGCGGCTACGAGAGCCTCTGGATCGGGGAGATGGCGACCTTCGACGCCTTCACCCTGGCCACAGCAATCGGTGTACGGCACCCACGGCTGCGCCTGACCGTGGGCCCGCTCGCCCCGGCCGTGCGGGATCCCGTCGGGTTGGCGATGGGAGTGGCCAGCGTGCAGGCGCTCACCGGTCAGCCGGTGGGGCTCGCCCTCGGTGCATCCAGCCCGACGGTGGTGCGGCGCTGGCACGGCCGTCCGTACTCACGCACCGCGCGGACCCTGCGCGAAGCCCTCGAGGTGATGCGCCCGCTGTTGGACGGGGAAAAGGTTTCCCACCACGGCGAGGTCGTCTCGACCGACGGCTATCACCTTCGGCTGCCGGCGCCGAGGTCAACCCTGACGCTCGCCGCCTTCGGTCCTGAGTCGGTTCGGACTGCTGGCCGCCTCGCCGACCGAATGGTCGTCAACCTCTGCACACCCGAGCTCGTCACCCGGCTGCGCGCCGGGCTCGAGCAGGCCGCCGCCGCCGCATCGCGCCCGACACCTCCGCTGTCGATCTGGGTCCCGGCGGCAGTCGACCCCACTGAGGCGACCATCGGACAGCTGACCCGCGCGCTGGTCGCGTATCTGGCCGCACCGGGCTACGGCGAGATGTTCGCCTCCGCAGGATTCGCCGACCTGGTGAGTTACGCCCGGTCGGGAGCCGCGCCACGTGACGTCCTCGCTCGGGTGCCGGCAGAGCTGCCCGCCGCAGTGGGCCTCGTCGGCGACGAGGCGACCTGCCGTCGACGTATCGCCGCCTACCGCGACGCCGGGGCGGACGACGTCGTACTCGTTCCGGCGACAGCAGGTGACCCCGCGGGGGCTCGCACCCTCGCCGCGCTGTCCTCGGCATCAGTCCCGAACCCGGCCGGGCTTGTCGAATGAAGGCGCTGATCTACGACGCAGTGCGGACACCTCGCGGCAAAGCTGGAAAAGGTGCCCTCTCGGGAACGCGACCCGTGGACCTGCTCGCCACAGTGCTGGGCGCGCTCGTCGAGCGACTTCGTCTCGACACTGCGCAGATCAGCGATCTCGTTGTCGGCTGCAGCAGCGCAACCGGCGAGCAGGGCGGCAACATCGCCCGCACGGCCGCCCTCTACGCGGGATGGAGCGACAACGTCGCGGGAGCCACCCTGTCGCGGCTGTGCTGTTCCGGGGTGGATGCCCTCGCCACCGTCGCCGCCAAGATCGATGCCGGGGTGAACGACCTCGCAGTGGCCGGCGGCGTGGAGTCGATGTCGCGGGTAGGAATGTTCGAAGACCGCGGCCCGATCTTCTCCGACCCCGAGGTGGCGGCGGCCGCCGGCTTCCTGCACATCGGGGTGGCCGCCGACGCGCTCGCGAGTCAGAGCGGGATCTCGCGTCAGAGGCTCGACCGCTGGGCGGTTCGATCCAACGCCCGGGCCGCGCAGGCCCAAGCGGAGAACAGGTTCGCCAGCTCGCTGATATCAGTGCGTGATCGGGGCGGCGACGTGCTGCTCGACCACGATGAGTGCATTCGCGCTGGGCTCACCGACGAGGACGTCGCCGCCCTCGCGCCGCTGTTCGCCGCCGAAGCCGCGGGGCCGGGGTCCTCCGTCGTACGAGAGCGGATGCCCGCGGTGGACCTCGTCGCATCGCACACCCTCGCTACGTCGCCGAAGATGGTCGACGGCGCATCAGCGGCACTCCTTGGAGTGCACGGGGTTCTCGATGTGCCAGCGCGAGCCCGCGTGGTCTCAGCGGCCAACGTCGCAGTGCGCTCGCCGCTGCTCACTGGCGCAGCAGTCGCCGTGCACACCGCTCTCGACCGCGCCGGCATGACGGTCGCCGACGTCGACCTCTTCGAGATCAACGAGTCCTACGCCGCCGTGCCGCTGCACTTCCTGCAGTGCTACGACGTCGACGAGGATCGGGTCAACGTCAACGGCGGTGCGCTCGCGATGGGGCATCCGCTCGGCGCGACCGGGGGGATGCTCCTGGCGATCCTCCTCGACGAGCTCGAGCGGCGCGA
>JBKJUS010000193.1:0-4350 GCA_046590575.1 Mycobacteriales bacterium
GCTGATCACGGGTGACGACACCACCGCGGAGGAAGCCCGGCGGGTGGCCCCCGACATCCGGGCGGCCGTGGTCAAGACATCGGTCACTCGGTTCGCCGCCGACAGCCTGCACCCGGCTGACGCGTGCCGGCTCATCCACGACGAGGCGGCAGCGGCAATGAATGCGCTCGGCGACGCCAAGCCACCGGCGATCGAGCTCCCGGCGACGCTGGAGGTGCTGTTCCACAACGGCGACTTCGCCGAGATGGCGACGTGGATCACCGGGGTGGAGCGGATCGACCCGCGCACGGTCCGGCTGACCGACGACGACCCGATCCGGCTCTTCCGCACCTTCATCACCGTGGTGCTGCTGACGAGGTCAATCGTCGAGTGAGCCGGGGAGGTCGACCGGGGCGCTGCTGCTCCGTCGACCTGCGTCAGCACGTCGTTTCCCCAGGCGCGCGCGGGTCGCTCGTCCGCAGCGACATCCGGGATCGGGTCGCGCAGCTGGGACCGTACGTGGCGGTCGTGCGCGTCCAGCTGCCCGCCACAGGTGGGACAGAGTTCCACCGGCGGCTCGGGTGAAGTCCCCAAAGTTGCATGATCGCCGGGGTGGATCTCGGGGTGGGGGCTAGAAGTCGCCGCCGCCGCCGTCTCCACCACCACCGTCTCCGCCGCCGCCGTCCCCGCCACCACCATCGCCGCCGGAGACGGTGGTGGTGGAGACGGCGGCGGCTACGGCGACAGTGGTGGTGGAGACGGCGGCGGCAGCGACTTCGCCGGTGGAGGCGACTTCGGCGGCGGCGGCTTCGGTGACTGGGGCGGCGGCGGAGACTTCGGCGGCGGCGGCGACTTCTAGCCCCCCACCCCCATAACCACCCCGGCGATCATGCAACTTTGGGAACTTCACCCGAGCCGCCGGCAGACCTCTGTCCCACCTGTGGCGGGCAGATGGAACCGCTCACGGCAGCCGATGCCGTCGCCCCGCTGGCCGCCACCGAGCCGGGGTCCCGGAACAATGTGCTGAACAAGATCGTGTTCGAACTCGCTAAGGCTGGAGAGTTGTCGGCTGACCTGCGGCGGTCTCTCCGAGAGGCTGCCGTCCTCGCTGGTCTGTCGGAGGAGGAGGCCGAGAACAACTTCACGTCCGCAGAGGACGGTCAGGTCGTCGCCATAGGTCTTGGCGCCGTCCAACGACATGAACGTCAGCGTCCGCTCCGTTGCGAACACGTAGCGGTTGCCGCTCACCTGGGCCGGCGGGCGGGTGGCAAGTGTGTCGCCCCAGAACGCAGAGTTGCTGCTGTCGAGCTCGCCGTACGTGCTGCCGTAGCAGTCGGCGGCGTAGACGATCCACCGACCGGTTCCGCCGGATACGGCGTCCGCGCCCCAGCTGTTGACGAAGTTCGCTGCTGTCGACACGGCTGTTGCCAAGAAGCTGACGGTGCCCGTCGACCCGGTCAGGTCCTGGCGGTAGTGCATAGGTGCCGATACCGAGCACAGCGGTTCCAAGATGATGAGCAGCAGTTAGATTGACGGTGAGGGGTCGAGTTCGCTGCGCTGCTGGAGCCGCCCCGTGCACGACCGCTACCACCCGACGTACGTCCTCACCCCGCACGACGACGGTAGTTGGGTACGGGCGACCCTTCTGTCCCACCACCGGGTCGCCGGCGTATGGCGGGTGACCGTGGCGTACACGGTCAACGGGTCCACGATCTGGCGGGGGATGCCGGCGCAGGAGTGCAGCCCTGTGGACAACCGCTCGATCTCGGCGAACAATGCCGGGATGAGACAACGGATCATAAGGGCCGGCGAGGGTGAGGTACTCGGGTCGGTTGACGGTTGTCGCGACCGCTTTCTCATCGACTCCAAGGACTGGGGCGGCAGACTCGCTGTGGTCGAGCACCTGCTGGCACCGCACTCGATCGCCGCGCCGATGCACCGGCACACCAAGGAGGACGAGTTCAGTCTCATCCTTGAGGGCCAGGTCTGGTACCACGCCGCCGGCGAGGAACTCACGGCGGCAGTCGGCGACCTCGTTTTCAAGCCTCGCGGGGAGTGGCACACCTTCTGGAACGCTGCTGATCAGCCCGCGCGGGTACTCGAGATCATCAGCCCTGGAGGCCTTGAAGAGGCCTTTCGGTTCATCGACACAGCCGCGCCTGATGTGGACCTCGGCCCTGTCATCGAGCCGTACGGATGCGAAGGCGACATGGAAGCGACCTTGCCCATCATGGAAAAGCATGGCCTCACCTTCGGGTGATTGCCCACGTGCTGCGGCGCAACACCTGAACGTCGCTCGGTATGTGCCGCTATGTTCGCTCGCCACTTGAACCTAGGAACCGGTCAGTCTCCGCCGAGCCTCTGCGGGTGTGAGCATCTCCAGTCCGACGGCGGCCCGAGCCTCGTCAGCGTGCTTGAGCAGGTCGCTCTTGTCGACTGTGACGAGGACGGCGTCTGCGAGCAGAGCCGCACCCGCATGGTGAGCGTCGATTTGACGGCGGCGCCACCGCCCGGCATCCCGTCCGTCCGACTCGGTGCCGAGGACCCCGCGCAGACGGCTCAGGTCAGCCGCGTCGGTCTCACTGAGGAGCTTGTCGCCGCTGTCCAGCGCGGAGACGTCGAGGGTGAAAGCCCCCGGAGTCCGGCCGATCCCCTGGTCCGCGACCCACTCGAGTCGATCAACTCGACGCTGCTCTTCGGCCCTCTCAAGGTCGTAGTCCAGACCCGGCGAGACGAGCAGGATCGCACCGACCCGACTCGCGGCCTCGAAGAACGCGATGCAGTCGTCATGGTGAGCATCACCTGACGTCAGCGCTGCGATCAGGACACCTGTGTCGAGCAAGTATGTCGGTGCCACACCATCGACGCTAGAGCCCGACTATGTCGCCCCGCGTGTGACACGCAGAAGGTGCCGCTCCAGGGCGGTTGGCGTCCGCCGGTGAAGCGAGCGGTAGCCAGCTCTGCAACTGCCGCTCATCGTCATGTGAGCAAGATCATGACGTCAGCCGCGCCGGTGGGGACCTGTCCCAATCGACGGTTCGGCTCCAAAAAGTTGCGGCGCCCCGACCCTGCTCACAACTGTCTTCGCTGCATGTGAGTGCGTTCAGGTTGCGCGCGATATCCGTCACTCTGTGCGTCCGGCAGAAGTCACTCATCTCATGGGTATTGCCGGGCGGCTCTGGCAGGCTCGGTTCCGGTAGCGGCTGGCGGGTCAGCACTCCACTCATCGGGCCCCTTGGAGGTCCTGTGGCAGACCGTGCGTCCGCTTGTTGTGAGGAGGCGTAACCCACTGCTGGGATGACGTGCCCCGTGAAGCCTGCGGTGAGCACGTGACCATTAGATCGCCGACTGTCTCCTCCACGCTGCCGAACGCCCCCGAGCTTGAGCCGGCGGGCTGGCGAGTCCTGAGGGACATGAAGCGTCGAGGGACAAACGTCGATCACGTACTCGTGGGACCTGCCGGTGTGTTCGTCATCGACTCTAAGAACCTGGACGGGCGGGTGCATTGCGATGGTGACACGTTGAGTCTTCGGCGCCCCGGAGCCCACGATGAGGGCCGGCCGACGTACAAGACGACTGACCCTGCGAGGGGGGTGCGGGGGCAGTCCGCTGAAGTTAGTGAACTTGTGCGGAAGCGGCTCGGAGCCAGCGCGTGGGTCAGCGGTGTCGTCGTCACCTGGGCCGGGTTCGAGCAGGGCGTGTCCCGCGGGCACCGAATGGACTACGTCCGCGGAGGCGAACTTGTGACATGGCTCCGTTCTCGTGACGTACGACTCAACGCGGAAATGGTCGACGACATCACCCTGGCGCTGGGAACGCGAAGCAGTGACCCTGGAATCGGGCGCGGACGGAGCCTGGTTCTCGTGACTGACCGGATCCCTACAACCACTGATCGCCCAGTGGAGCGACAGCCAGGCCATCGCGGCGAAGGTGGCCGCTCATCGGCATGTGAGCAAGATCATCACATCGGGACTCGCCAGTGGGACCTATCCCAATCGAACGTTCGGCTCCATGAACTGGCAGGGACCCGACCCTGCTGGGCGATTGTCTTCGCGGCAGATGAGTGCGTTCGAGTTGGCATCTCGCGTCCGCCAGCGGCTGCGTTCGCAGCTTGTGATGACATGGTCATGCCCTGATCGGTAGTCCACGGAGACGACCGGAGACCGCTATTCAGTCCTTTGGGCTTCGATGAGCCAAGACTGCGAGGGCAGGGCGACGCCGGTCGTGGTCGTGGCTTCGCGCAGCGTCGCGAGCAGGCGCTGCAAGGAGAGGTTGCGGGTCGTGCTGTTCAGCCCGTCAAGAAGCCCGAGCGTGATGCCCATCTGGCTGACGAACGCAAAAGCGTCGTCGGGATCGTCGCCGAGCCGGACT
>JBKJUS010000136.1:0-35116 GCA_046590575.1 Mycobacteriales bacterium
GATCCACACGAGGGGCGGCTCGGTGTCGCCCGCGGCGACCACCTCGAAGGTACCCAGCCACTCGTTCACGGTCCGCGCCGTCGACCGCGCCGGCCGCGAGACGGAGTGGCTGGGTACCTTCGAGGTGGTCGCCGCGGGCGACACCGAGCCGCCCCTCGTGTGGATCAACGCCCCCGCGCAGGGTGCAGTCTTCTCGGCGGGGACGACCGAGTTGGCCTCCTACGCCTGCGACGACCAGGCCGGTTCTGGCATCGCCAGCTGCACCGGGCCGGTGGCCTCGGAGAGTCCTATCGACATGTCCGTGGGCGAGCATGTCTTCGAGGTCGTCGCCCTCGACGTGGCCGGTAACTCGAGTCGCCTCTCAGTTACCTACACGGTGACCGGTACGCCGACGCCGACCGACACGACGCTGCCCTACGCGCTGTTCCGGACACCGACGCACCTGTCGGTCTTCGGCACGGGCACTACGCACACTGTCGATTATGAATGCGTGGATCCCGGAGCCAACGCGTCGGGCATCGCTTCTTGCGACGGCGCCGTAGCCGATGGCGCGTCGCTCGACACGAGCACACCCGGCTGGAAGACGATCACCGTCGTCGTCACCGACAACGCGGGCAACACTCGGTACCAGTACGTCGGGTACACGGTCGTCGATGATCGGGACGGCGATGGGCTGAGCGACCAGTGGGAGACGGCGGGCGTCGACGGCAACGGTGACGGAATCATCGACCTGCGACTCGATCAAGCGCCGTACAACGCAAGCCCCGACCATCGCGACCTCTTCGTCGAGATGGACTACATGACGTGCGGGTCGACCTGTTCGCCCGGTGACCGGCTGAGTCATGCTCCGCAGCCCGGCGTCGTCGACGACGTCACGACGGCGTTCGCCAACGCGCCGCTGGCCAACCCGGATGGCAGCTCGGGAATCCGGCTCCACCTCCTGGTCGACGAGGCCGTCCCAGAGGTTGAGATGCTGAGCTTCGCACCGACAGCGTCAATCGTCGGCGACGACTACGACGAGATCAAAGGTGGCCCGCCGGGCCCGTGCAACGGGTCCTTTGGCACGGCCGTCGAGAGAGCGAGCAACACCTGCGCGGCGTTGCTCGCTGCGAAGAACCTGGTGTACCGCTACGGCCTCTTCGCCCACCACTACTCTGCGGCGCCGGGTTCGAGCGGCGTTGGTGAATATCCCGGGAACGACTTCTTGGTCACTGTCGGTGGATCAGCCGACGCGTGGGACAGCGCGGTCGGCCTGCGCGCAGCTGAGTCGGGCACGGTGATGCACGAGTTGGGCCACACCCTCGGTCTCGGGCATGGTGGGTTGCGCAACAATGTGAACTGCAAACCTAACTACCTCAGCGTCATGAATTACTCGTTCCAGGTGCCGGACGCCGACGTGACCCGTCCGTTGGACTACTCCCGGTCGGCTTTGCCGACACTGCGGGAGTCCGCGCTCGACGAATCGCTCGGGGTGCAGGGTCCGTCCGGGCGCAACACCGTCTTCGGTGTCCAAGGCCGGACCACCGTTGCCTCGGCATTCGGGCCGTTGGACTGGGACGGCGACGGCATCGGCAACGAGACCGTGGCGAGCAACGTCAACGACGTCGGGTCGTGTTTCAGCTTCGCCGGCGAGACCCTCACGGGCGCCGATGACTGGGCCAACTTGATCTACTCCTTCGTCGCGTCGCCGGACTTCGCCTCCGGATCCCGATTCACGACCCGGGAGCTGATCACCGAGGAGATCACCGCACAGGACGCCGTCGAGACAGCGACGCAGCTCGACTTCGACAACGACGGCTTCAACAACCTCGACGACGTGTGCCCAGGCGTGGCGGACTCCGCGCAGCGCGACATCGACGCGGACGGAGTCGGCGATGCCTGTGACGACGAGAACACCGTGGCCATCCGGGTGCTCCCCGAGTCGAGCGTTGGGGTGCGGCTGAAGAGCAAGTCGGTGCAGGTGGCCGTGCTCTCGACCGACCGCATCACTCCGACGTCGATCCTCGTCGCTTCGCTGCGGTTCGGAGTGAACGGCACCGAAGCGGCGGCATCGAAGTGCACGACCTTCGACGCCGACTTCGACGGCGCGGCCGACTTGGTCTGTCATTACCCGATGAGCCGAACGGGGTTCACCGTCGGCCCGGCGACGGGGGTCTTGCGCGGTCGGTTGACCAGCGGTCAAGCGGTGGTCGGCAGGCAGTCGTTCACGGTGCGCAACTAGACCATCCTCGGGATGATCTCGGACTCGACGGCGCTGTCGCCGGAGGGGTTGCGCTCGACTCGCCAGGCCCGTGCGTCCGGCCGCGCCGCGATGGCCTCGTGGAAGACGTCGTCGACGAAGTGCAACCCGACGTGGTCGTCCGCCGCCCAACCGGCGGACAGGGCCCCGGATGCGACCATCGACTGGTAGAGCGGGCGGCGCTGCGGTTCGGAGTCGTAGTGCGGGCAGTTGCTCGCCGCGATGAGTCCGAGCCCGCCGGTGACCAGTTGCAGCGCCGGGCCGAACGAATCCGTCGTACCGCCCTCGAACCAGCACAGCGAGCCCGCACTGGTGCCGCACATCACGACGCCGGCCTGCCACGCTTCGCGCAGGATCGCGTCGAGACCGTGCACCCGCCAGACGGCGAGGAGATTCGCGACGCTGCCGCCGCCGACGTAGACGACGTCCTGGGAGAGCACGAAGTCGCGGATGTCGGGCACGTTCGGCATGGGGAACAGGCTCAGGTGCGATGCCCGACAGGGCACCTCGCGGGTGATGTCGTAGAACTGCATCGGCGGTAGCGGCAGGTCACCCATTGCGGTGCCGACGTAGCAGACCCGCGGCTCCGCTTTCCCGGTCAGTGAGAGCACGTGGGAGAGCAGTGGGCGGCGGGCATCGGTCGCGCCGAGACCGGCTCCGCCGAAGGCGATGATGTGTCGAGTCGTCATGCATCCTGAGTATGGGGTATCCAACCCGGCGGGATTCACGGCAAGACAAGCCCACAAGAGGCCGCTAAGGGCTATTTCTGTCCGCCTGGACCGATATGATCGGTGAGTACCGCACGCCGCGAGGGGCCTCAGTGCCCCGCAGCCGCGTGCGCACCGTACGTCGACCGCTAGAGAGTGAGACCACCGCCGCATGGCAGCTTCCGGTTCCTATGACGCCAGCTCCATCAAGGTCCTCGAGGGGCTGGAGGCGGTCCGCAAGCGACCCGGCATGTATATCGGGTCGACCGGAGAGCGGGGCCTACACCACCTGGTCTACGAGGTGGTGGACAACGCCGTGGACGAGGCGCTGGCCGGGCACTGCACCGATATCAGCGTGACCCTGCTCGCCGACGGTGGTGTGCGGGTCGTCGACAACGGACGCGGCATCCCGGTGGCCAAGCACCCGACCGAGAAGAAGAGCGCGCTCGAGGTGGTGCTGACCACGCTGCACGCCGGCGGGAAGTTCGACAGCGGTTCCTACGCCGTGTCCGGTGGTCTGCACGGCGTCGGCGTCTCCGTCGTCAACGCGCTGAGCTCTCGCCTCGACGTGATCGTCAAGCGGGACGGGTTCGTCTGGACCCAGCCCTATGTCATGACCAAGGCTGCTACACCCGTGCAGCAGGGTGCGCCGACGAAGGACACCGGGACGACGATCACCTTCTGGGCCGATCCGACCATCTTCGAGACGACGCACTATTCGTTCGAGACGATCTCCCGCCGGATGCAAGAGATGGCGTTCCTCAACCGCGACCTCGGCATCAGCTTGCGCGACGAGCGCGAGGAGGTGCCGGTGCAGATCGACTACCGCTACGCGGGCGGCATCGTCGACTTCGTCGCGCACCTCAACCACTCCAAGGACCCGATCCACAAGTCCATCGCCGGCTTCGAAGTGAAGGGCGTCGGGATCGAGGTCGACATTGCGATGCAGTGGAACTCCACCTACTCCGAGTCGGTCTTCACCTTCGCCAACACCATCAACACCCATGAGGGCGGCACCCACGAGGAGGGTTTCCGCGCGGCGCTGACCGCCATCGTCAACAAGTACGCGCGCGACAAGGGCCTGCTCAAGGAGAAGGACGACAACCTCACCGGCGACGACGCGCGCGAAGGTCTCACCGCGATCGTGTCGCTGAAGATCAGCCAGCCGCAGTTCGAAGGTCAGACCAAGACAAAGCTCGGCAACACCGAGGCCAAGTCCTTCGTGCAGAAGGCACTCAACGACAAGCTCGCCGACTGGTTCGAGCGCAACCCGGGCGAGGCCAAGGACATCATCAACAAGGCGACCCAGGCCGCCCGCGCCCGCATGGCGGCCCGCTCTGCGCGCGACCTGATTCGGCGCAAGTCGATCCTCGGTGCGTCCTCACTGCCCGGCAAGCTGGCCGACTGTCAGTCCTCCGACCCGCGGGAGTGCGAGCTGTACGTCGTGGAAGGCGACAGCGCTGGTGGCAGTGCCAAGGGTGGACGCGACTCAAAGTTCCAGGCGATCCTGCCGATCCGCGGCAAGATCATCAACGTCGAGAAGGCGCGCATCGACCGGGTGCTGAAGAACACCGAGGTCCAGGCGATGATCCTGGCGCTCGGCACCGGCATCCACGACGACTTCGACATCGAGAAGCTCCGGTATCACAAGATCGTGCTGATGGCCGACGCCGACGTCGACGGCCAACACATCCGCACCCTGCTGCTGACCTTGCTGTTCCGCTTCATGCGTCCGCTCGTCGAGGCCGGTCACGTCTACCTGGCGCAGCCGCCGCTCTACAAGATCAAGTACAACCGTAAGGGCGATGAAGTCGACTACGCCTACTCCGACCGCGAGCGGGACGGGCTCATCGCGCGTTACACCGAGACCGGTAAGAAGCTCAGCGAGGACGCGATCCAGCGCTTCAAGGGTCTTGGTGAGATGAACGCCGGCGAGCTGTGGGAGACCACGATGGACCCGGGCAACCGGGTGCTGCTCCAGGTGACCCTCGACGACGCGGCGACCGCCGACCAGCTCTTCAGCGTGCTGATGGGCGAGGACGTCGAAGCGCGCCGCGACTTCATCGTCCGCAACGCCAAGGACGTCCGCTTCCTCGACGTCTAATTCGACGTACGCCGTTTCGCCCTGACTGTGACATAGAACCGAGAGGACCCTCGTGGTCGACCTGCCTCCCCCGCCCACCCATGACCGCGTCGAGCCGGTCGGCATCGAAGTCGAGATGCAGCGCAGCTTCCTCGACTACGCGATGTCGGTCATCGTCAGCCGCGCGCTGCCCGATGTGCGCGACGGGCTGAAGCCGGTGCACCGCCGGGTGCTCTACGCGATGTACGACGGCGGCTACCGGCCAGACCGCGGCTTCGTGAAGTGCGCGCGCGTGGTCGGCGACGTGATGGGCAACTACCACCCGCACGGCGACAGCGCGATCTACGACACCTTGGTGCGCCTCGCCCAGCCGTGGGCGATGCGCGCCCCGCTGGTCGACGGCCAGGGCAACTTCGGCTCCCAAGGCAACGACCCGGCCGCCGCGATGCGCTACACCGAGTGCCGGCTGTCCCCGCTCGCAATGGAGATGCTGCGCGAGATCGAGCAGGACACCGTCGACTTCGTCCCCAACTACGACGGCAAGAGCCAGGAGCCGGTGATCCTGCCGAGCCGGTTCCCCAACCTGCTGGTCAATGGCGGCACCGGCATCGCCGTCGGCATGGCGACCAACATCCCACCGCACAACCTGCGCGAGGTCGCCGATGGCGTGCAGTGGTTCCTGCAGAACCCCGACGTCGACAACCAGGCCTTGCTCGATGAGCTGATCACCCGGATCAAGGGTCCGGACTTCCCGACGGCGGCGCTCATCGTCGGCCGCGACGGCATCGAGGAGGCCTACCGGACCGGCCGCGGCATCGTGCGCATGCGCGCCGTCGTCGAGGTCGACGAGGACAAGAAGGGCCGCACGATCCTCGTCGTCACCGAGCTGCCGTACCAGGTCAACCGCGACAACCTGCTGCTCAAGATCAAGGAGCTGGTTGAGGACGCCAAGGTCGGCGGCATCGCCGAGCTCAACGACGAGAGCTCGAGCCGCGTCGGACTTCGCCTGGTCATCACCCTCAAGCGCGACGCCGTCGCCAAGGTCGTCCTCAACAACCTCTATAAGCACACCCAGCTGCAGGACACGTTCGGCATGAACATGCTCTCCATCGTCGACGGCGTACCCCGCACGCTGCGCCTCGACGAGTTCGTCCGCTACTGGGTCGAGCACCAGATCGAGGTGATCGTCCGTCGTACGCGATTCCAGCTGCGCAAGGCCGAGGAGCGGGCGCACATCCTGCGCGGTCTGGCCAAGGCGCTCGACCGGCTCGACGACGTCATCGCGCTGATCCGTGCGGCCGACTCCGCCGACGCCGCCCGCTCGCAGCTCATGGCGCTGCTGGAGATCGACGAGATCCAGGCCGTCGCGATCCTCGACATGCAGCTTCGGCGGCTCGCCGCTCTCGAGCGACAGAAGATCATCGACGAGCTCGCCGAGCGCGAGCGTGAGATCGCCGAGCTGATGGCGATCCTCAACTCTCCGGAACGGCAGCGGACGATCATCGGCGAAGAGCTGGCCGAGATCACCACCAAGTACGGCACCGACCGGCTCACCCGCCTCATCTCCTATGAGGGCGACATGAGCATGGAAGACCTCATCGCCCAGGAGGATGTCGTCGTCACGGTCACCCGCGGCGGCTACGCGAAGCGGACCAAGAGCGACGTCTACCGCCAGCAACGCCGTGGTGGTCGCGGTGTACAGGGCGCGCTGCTTCGTGAGGACGACATCGTCGAGCATTTCTTCCTCACGACGACGCACCATTGGATCTTGTTCTTCACCAACAAGGGTCGGGTCTACCGGTGCAAGGCGCATGAGCTGCCCGAGCAGGCGCGTACGGCGAAGGGCCAGCACGTCGCCAACATCCTGGCCTTCCAGCCGGGCGAGAAGATCGCTCAAGTCATCGACATCAAGGACTACGACGCGGCGCCGTATCTCGTCCTCGCCACCCGCAAGGGGATCACCAAGAAGACGGCCCTGCGCGAGTTCGACTCCAACCGTTCGGGGGGGCTGATCGCCGTCAACCTGCGTGAGGACGACGAGCTGATCGCGGCGTCACTGATCAGCAACGACGACGACCTGATCCTGGTCAGCCGGCAGGCCCAGTCGATTCGCTTCACCGCCGACGACGACGCGCTGCGTCCAATGGGCCGGGCCACCAGTGGGGTCATCGGCATGCGGATGAACGACGGCGACGAGCTGCTGGCGATGGAGGTCGTGCAGGAGGACGCCGCACTGCTGGTCGTCACCGATGGCGGGTTCGGCAAGAAGACGCGGATCAGCGAGTACTCGCCCCAGGGGCGTGGGGGCAAGGGCGTGCTGACCGCTCGGGTCGTTGCCAAGCGCGGCAAGCTCGTGGGGGCTCTCGTGGTGAAGCCCGAGGACGAGCTCTTCGCGATCACCTCCACCGGCGTCGTCATCCGGATGTCGGTGAAGCCGTTGCGTCACCTCTCGCGCGCCACGATGGGCGTCAAGCTGATCAACCTCGATGCTGGCGCGTCGGTCGTGGCGGTAGCCCGCAACGCCGAGGACACTGCGGAGGGCAGCGGCGACGGAGAGGCAGACGGGTGAGCGAGGGTTGGAGCGGAACGACGGCCGGGCCGCCCGGCGCGTCGGCGTCGTCCCGGCCACCGCAGTCGAGCACCGCCGCACCACCTCGACCGGCCACGGTGGTAGGCACCAGCAGTCGTCGCCGAGCCAAGCTCGTCATCAAGCGGATCGACCCATGGACGGTGCTGAAGTTCTCCCTGGTCTTCAGCCTGTGCCTGGTGATCGTCCTGGTCGTTGCGGTCATGGCGCTCTATCTCGCCCTCGACACGCTCGGCGTTTTCGACTCTCTCAACGAGACGCTGCTCGAGCTCACTCAGTCGGGCACAGGTGACGACGCCACCGGCGGCGTCACCGTGGTGTTCTCGGCCGGCAAGGTGGCACTCGCCTCGATCGTCGTGGGCCTGATCAACGTGGTGATCATCACCGCGATCAGCACCCTCGGGGCCTTTCTCTACAACCTGTGCGGCGACATCGTCGGTGGTATCGAGGTCACCCTCGCCGAGCGCGACTGATAGCCTCCCTCGACGCACCGGGCCTGTAGCTCAGCTGGTTAGAGCGCATCCCTGATAAGGATGAGGCCGGAGGTTCAAGTCCTCCCAGGCCCACCGTGATCGCCGTACGCCACCCTCGGTGTGCGCGCTCGCCGACGGGGTATCCGTGGAGGTAGCGCACGCGCGGTGCGGTTGCCCGTCGATTGAGGAGATCCTGCCCATGTTCGCCGTCGCCGCTGTCGTCGTATTCCTGCTCTCCCTGCTCAAGGTGGACTTGGGTTCGATCAACCTGGTCACGCTGGGACTCCTGCTGATCGCCGCGCACCTGGCGTTCGGGAGCTTCGCCCCGTTCCCGACCGGCCGACGCCGCTGACCGAACCCGCTCTGCTCGGCGTCCTGCGATAGCGTCGCCCCCTCTGGCGGCGGCATTGTCGCTGCGACCTCGAGTGAGCGGGAGTGCAGTCATGGCGAAGAAGAAGAAGCTGTTTCTGGTGCTGACGGCGCTGGCTGGCCTGTTCGCGGCGAAGAAGGCCAAGGCCAAGAAGGACGAGCAGGACCTCTGGTCGGAGGCTACGTCCTCGCCCGACCTCCGCTAGCGGGCAATTCGGGAGCCTCTTGCGCGTCGTTGACGCGGCAACGATGTGGTGGGAATGTGAGCCCGAGGCTCGGCCTCGGGCTTCGGTCATAGGGGGGTACACATCGTGAGAAGAATCCTGACTGTCGTCGTCGCGGCCACGGCAGTGATGCTCAGCGTCCTGCCGGCGGCGTCCGCCGCGCCGAAGGCACCGACCTTCACGGCGACGCTGGCGACCGACAGCACTTGCTCGCTGACCGCCACCACCACCTGGAGCGGCGCCAACGTCGCCACCGTCTACCTCAACTGGTACACCGACGGTGCCACCTGGGGTACCAGCGACGCTCCGGGCACCGGGCCCAATGCCGGCACCTTCAATCGCCGCAGCGCCACCGCCACCTTCCAAGCTGGTCCGTTTGGGCTGACGACAGCAGACCCTCACTCTTCACACGTGCTGGCGCACTTCTACAGCAAGTCCGGCGTCCAGCTGGGGCAGGTGTATTCCGACCCCGTCGGCACCACCACCTGCGCTTTGCCCCATCCGTCTGCATAGTCGCCAGCTAGGGCGGACTTGTCCGGCAACGCCAGGTGAGCGGGCTAGCAGTATTCTGCAACCCCGGGGACGTAGCTCAACTGGCAGAGCACCGCCTTTGCAAGGCGGGGGTTAGGGGTTCGAGTCCCCTCGTCTCCACCCCGCATTTCGTCCGGGAGAACAGCGCGCGTTCGTCGCGTTCGTCGCGAACGTGCCTGGCGCCCGATTCCGCCGAGGCGCAGACTCCGACGATGACCCGTGCCTTCCGCCGTGCCTCTCTCATGGTTGTCGGCTGCGTGGTCCTGGCGGCGTGCGGATCGACTGCGATGCCCATGAATCAGTCCGGTGTGGGCCCCGGGGTGGGTGGCCCAGGAGCTGTCAGCAGTTCGGCGGAGACCGGCCTGGGCGCCCCTGCCGCCGGCGGGGCATCGCCGGGATCGACCAGTGGCGGCGCTGCACCGGGGCAGACCGGGTCGGTCACCGGCGGAATTGGCGGTGCCCCCGCGGCGGGTGGCACGGCCGGAGGTGGCCCAACTCGGCGTGGCGCCCGCAGCAGTAGTAGCGGCGGCGCGGGCGGGACGACCGGCGGCGGCGGCACGACGGCGGTTGGCCCAGGAGTGACCGCGACCGAGGTTCGAATAGGCATTCCGTACTGCAATGACTGCGCGGGTGCCAATGCCGCAGTGGGTGGCGGCGGCGAGGAACCCGGAGACACGAGGCGCTACCACCAGGCCGTCCTCGATGACGTGAACAGCCGCGGCGGCGTGCTCGGCCGCAAGCTGGTGGCCGTTTTCAAGGAGATCAGCGCCAGCCAGGACGTCGCGGTGTCGCAGCAGGCCGTCTGCGAGTCCTTCACCAAGGACAACAAGGTCTTCGCGATCTTCTTCCGCGGCGAGCTCATCTACGAGTGCGCCAAGAAGGCCGGGATCATCGCGTGGGGAACCGGCGCTAGCGGACCTGTTTTCGCGCGGTACCCCAACTTCTTCGCGCCCGCCAGCATCCGATTCGAGCGGCTCGCGTCGGTCACGGTCAAGGCGCTGGTGCAAGCCGGCTGGCACAAGCCGGAGCCGAAGTGGCCGACTGGCAAGATCGGCCTGATGAGCTGGGACAGCGCCGAGTACCGGTTCGCGATGGAGAAGGGCTGGCTCCCGGCGCTGCGCGAGGCGGGTCTCGAGGCGACCGACGTACGCTATATCGCCATCCCGCAGGACCTCGGCTCGATCGCGAACTCCGGCTCCGCGGTCAGCTCGGCAGTGCTCGCCTTCGGGGACCAGGGCATCGACCACGTGCTCATCAACGATGGTCCCGCCGGCATCTTCGCCAGCAACGGCCTGACGTTCCAGTTCCTCCAGAACGCCGAGTCCCAGCGCTTCTTCCCCCGGTACGGCTTCAACACCAACAACGCACCGGACTTCGACAGTTATCCCCAGACCCAGCTGGCCGGCATGCTTGCGATCGACTCGTCGAGCACCGAGCCGGCGCACGACGAGGGCATCGCGCCGAACGCACAGCGGGTGCGCTGTTTCGAGATCATGCAGAAGCGCGGCCTCCCCGTCGGCCAGGACCAGACCCAGTCGGTCGCCCTTGCCGCATGCGAGTACGCCTGGTTCACCAAGGCGATCGTCGAGCGGTCCCGGAGCACAGTGCTCGCCGACGTGATCGCCGGCGGAGAAGCTCTCGGCACCTCCTACCGCTCGCCAATGACGTTCGGAACGAAGCTCGGGCCGGGCCTGCACGACGGCACCCAGCTGTTCCGCAACCTCAAATTCGACGACGCGTGTACGTGCTTGAAGTACACCTCCAAGCCCTACGAGCCATAGCGTGGCCGACGCTGACGAGAGTGCATGGGATCTTGTCGTCAACCGGGATGACTTCGCCAGTACGTCGTACCTAGAGTCCGCCGTGCCCTCCGCCGGCGACGGCGAGGTGGTCCTGCAGGTGGACCGGGTCGGCGTGACAGCCAACAACGTCACCTATGCACTGGTCGGCGACTCGATGCACTACTGGGACTTCTTCCCCACTGAGCCCGGGTGGGGCCGAGTGCCGCTGTGGGGCTTCGCCGACGTCGTCGACTCGGCCGTCGACGGGGTGGCGACAGGCAGCCGCGTCTACGGTTACCTCCCGCCGTCCAGTCACCTCGTCGTGCGGCCGGACCGGATCAGCGACGCGGGATTCCGCGACGCCAGCGCCCACCGGCAGCCGCTGCCCGCGCCGTACAACGTCTATGCGACGACCACTGGTGACCCGGCGTACGACGCCGACCGTGAGGATCTGCAGGTCCTCTACCGGCCGCTGTTCATGACGTCGTTCATGCTCGACGACTTCCTCGCGGACAACGACTTCTTCGGCGCCGAGGCGCTGGTGCTGTCCAGCGCGAGCAGCAAGACGGCCTACGGCGCGGCCTTCTGCACGGGGCTCCGCGACGTCCGGCCACGGCTCGTCGGGCTGACCAGCGCCGGCAACCGCGCCTTCACCGAGAGCCTCGGCTGCTACGACGACGTGATGACCTACGACGATGTCGAGTCTCTCCCGACATCCCGGCGGACGGTGTACGTCGACATGGCCGGCGCTGTGCCGCTCCGGCGGCGGATCCACGGGCACCTTGGTGCGGCCCTGATCCATGACGCGGTCGTCGGGGCCACCCATCTCGATGCCCCGCCGCAGGGCGAGTCCGGCATGCCCGGCCCATCGCCGGAGTTCTTCTTCGCACCGACCCAGATGGCCAAGCGTCGCGCGGACTGGGGCCCGAGTGAGATCGAAAAGCGCTTCGGCCCGACCTGGCGAGCCTTCGTTCCGGCCGTGGAGGGCTGGGTCGACGTCGACGAGAGGCACGGGCGCGAGGGCTTGCGCGACGCCTGGCTCGAGGTCCACTCCGGGTCCGCCGACCCTCGCCGCGGCCACGTCGTCGCGCTGAGGGAGTAGCCGGACCTGAGCCGGTACGGTAGGCGGTGACCGCACCCCCGACCGCTGCGGAGGCTCACCCCTCGTGCGTTGGCGACTCCTCGCTCCGTCCATCGCGCTTGCGCTGCTGCCGGTGACCGCACCGGCGCACGCTGGGCAGACGTCCTCGGACGCGCGCCAGGAGCTGGCTCGGGCGACCGAGGCGTTGCAGCAGTCCGAGAACCGGCAGACCGGGCACCGGACCCGGCTGCACCGGCTGCAGCAGCAGATCGCCCGCACTGAAGAAGGGATCGCCGGCATCAGCGGTCAGGTCGATGCGCGCGTGCGCGCTGCCTATACGTCGGGAGCCGGCGGCCAGAGCTTGGCGGCGCTCCTCTCCGCGGACGACCCGTCCGTCGTGGTGGAGCGGGTGGCCTTGCTCGACGCGATGACGCGGAGCGACACTGCTGCGCTGAGCCGGTCTCGGGTGCTCCGGCGCCGGCTGCGCACACAGCAGGCGGCCGCGGACGCGACGCAACGTCAGATCACCAGCGAGTCGACCCGGCTGCGCGCCGCACACGTTCGGCTCGCCGCGCTGCTCGACCGCCTCGTCCTCAACGAGCGTGTGGCGGCCGAGCGCAAGGCGGCCGAAGCGGCGCGCGCCAAGCAGCAGCGCATCGCGGCGGAGCGGGCCCGGCGTACAGCCGCGGCCAACGCACGGCGTCGGGCGCTCGCTTCTGCCACCACCGCGGCCTCCCGACGCCGGATCGAGCGAGCGTCTCGCTCCAACACGCCGCCGACCGTCTCGGGCAGTGGTGCCACCTGCCCGGTCGGACCCGCCCACTCCTTCACGGACACCTGGGGCGCTCCGCGCTCCGGCGGCCGGCGGCACCAGGGCACCGACATCTTCGCGCCGTACGGCGCGCCGGCGTACGCCGTCACGAACGGCACGGTCACCCGAACCGGGAGCGGTGGTCTCGGCGGCATCGTGCTCTACCTGCGGGGCGACAACGGCGACGAGTACTACTACGCCCACAACTCGCGCAACGTCGCCTCAGCCGGTGATCGAGTCGCCGCGGGCGAGCTGGTGGCCTATGTCGGCGACTCCGGCAACGCGCAGAGCACATCGCCCCACATCCACTTCGAGCGCCACCCCGGGGGCGGGGCGCCCGTCAATCCTTATCCGTTTTTACGGGGCGTGTGCGGCTAAGCGGGCGAGTCCATCGTTCGGCTCGTCGGAGAGCGGAGGAGCGTCACGCTGCAGGCGATCGCCCACACCAGCAGTGCGGGGATGGCGAACTGCCCGACGAACAGCGCACTGGCGACCACGATGGCGATCGTGCACAGGACGCTGAGCCAGCCGATCCAGCGCGGCAGCACGCCGTCACGCAGGACGAGATAGGCCGTGGCACCGATCACTACCGCCGCGGCCGGCATGGCGAACGCACCCATCGCGGTGTAGCGCAGCTGGGCGAAGTAGCGGAGGACGTCGACACCGGGCAGTGGCTCGTCATCAACGACGAGGCCGCGCACGACGGCGCCGCCGAGGCCGGCTGCGAAGATCATGGCCACGAAGACAGTGCCGGCCTGCTGTGCCAGTCGTGGCGCGAGACCAGACTCAGCCTCGGTTCGTCCCGCCGACAATCGGCGGACCAGCTCGCTGAGGAACACCAAGAAGGTGAGTCCAGCGGCCAGTAGAGCGAAGGTCGAGACGACGTCGGCCGTGCGATTGTCGTTGCTGGCCCACCAGGCCAGCATCTCGTCGTCGGTAGCACCGCGCGGGATGTTCACCGAGGCCACCGCGACGAACAGCATGACGGCGAACACGACGCCGCACAGTGCCGCCGGTCGGGTGGCGCCCCGGGTGATCCGGACGGCTGGTGCGCGGTTCAGAGTGGTGGACATGGCAGCCTCCTGGCGATTGTGTGCGGGACCGGTGTCGCCGCATGCCCAGGACTGTCTCCGGTGGAGAACCGCGGCACATCGGAGTGAACCCGACCGATTCGCTCAGGGCTAACCCCCATCCCGTTCGGCCCATGTCGGTGCGACGATGTCCACATGTCAGACGTCAGGCGGGCTTGCGCCGTAGCCGCGTCGACCCTTGCCTGGCTGTTGCTCGCGGCGTCGGTTCTGGTGATGGTCATCTTCGACCGGAAGACTGCTGCAACTGGGCGCGTCGCCCTTGCCACCTTGGACTTCGGGGCAGCCGTTTACCTAGGAGCTGTGGCTGCCGCTGTCATCGTCGGCACGGGGCTGGTGCTGCAGCTGCCGCGTCATCCGGTGGGCTGGCTCTTCCTGCTGCTCGGCACCACCATCATCATGTCCGGCGCGATCGACGCCTACGCCGTGTACGGAATCTTGGCCCGGCCGGGCAGCGCGCCCGGCGCCGGCCAGCTGGCTGTGGTGAGCGCGAGTGGCTGGCTGTTGTGGTTTGTGCTTATCGCGTTGGTGCTGCAGCTCACTCCGACCGGCCGGCCGTTGTCCCGACGGTGGGGCATGGCGGCGACCGTGACGGCGGTCGCCGGCGGGTCGGCCATGGTGCTCACCTGGTTCAGCCCTCGGGCATTGGACGATCCGCCGTTAGTGGGCCAGCCCAACCCTTGGGCGGTTGAGCGATTCGGCGGCGCGGTCGAGATGGCGGCCTCCTGCGCGGGCGTGGTGTGCGCAGTAGGCCTGGTGGTCGCTGCCGCCTCACTGGTCGTCAGGTTCAGGCGGGCGCGGGGTGAAGAACGTCGCCAGTTGCTTTGGCTCGCTCTCGTCGTCGTGCCCATGCCCGTGCTCGTGGTCGGGGCGTTCATGGCGGCCGCCGCCCAGAGCGAGATCGGTGTGGCCGCCTTCTCCGGTGGCTTCATTCTGGTGGTGCCCGTCGCCACTGGCCTCTCGATCGCACGGTACCGGCTCTACGACGTTGACCGGGTGCTGAGCCGGGCGGCGACCTACACCGTGCTGACTCTGCTGCTGGCCGCGATCTACGGCGGGACGGTGCTATTCACCGTCTGGTCACTGCGAGACCTGTCCGGCCGGTCTCACCTGGCCACCGCGATGGCCACGCTGGCGACCGTGACTGCCGCCGCGCCGCTGCGACGGTGGCTGCAAGCGGCCGTCGACCGCCGGTTCGCCCGTCGCAGGTTCACCGCCTTGGCGATCGTCCGCGCCGCGCTGAGGGGATCGGCGGCAGCACGAAATCTGGACGCGGTTCTTCGCGAGGCACTCGGTGATCCGGGGCTTCGGGTTGCCTACCTCGTCCGTCCCGATGATCTCTGGGTGACTGCGGCCGGAACATCGGTGGACCCGGCTGCCGACGAGGTGACGGTGTTCCGCTTCGGTGAGCCCGTGGCGAGCATCGCCTTCGATGCGCACCGCGTCGACCGCGTGCTGGTCGAATCAGTCGCGGCAGAGGCCGCCCCGGAGCTGGAGAACATCGCCCTCCGGGCGGCGGTCGAACGCCAGCTCGTAGAGGTGCGCGAGTCTCGCGCCCGGATCGTTGCGACCCAGCTGGCCGAGCGGCACCGGATCGAACGCAACCTCCACGATGGGGCGCAGCAGCGCTTGCTCGCTCTGGCATTCCAGCTGCGCGCCGCGCAGCTGCGGGCGCCTAACCCCGAGTTGGAGGCTGACCTGGACCGCGCCGTAGAGGAGCTGGCGACTGCGGTGGCTGAGCTGCGTGCGCTGGCCAACGGGCTCCACCCCGCTGTCCTTATCGACGGCGGCCTGGCTGCCGCATTGGGTGACCTAGCGGCCCGGGCACCGCTGCCGGTGCGGCTGGGGGTTACCGCCGCACGCTTTACCCCCGCCGTCGAGGAGACTGCCTGGTTCGTCGCGTGCGAAGCGGTGGCCAACGCGGTCAAGCACTCCGCCGCGACATCCGTCTCGATTGGCGCCGAGTCGAGGGACGGCGTGCTCCAGATGTGGGTGTGCGATGACGGGGTCGGCGGCGCCGACCCGGCTGGACCCGGCCTACGCGGCATCGCCGATCGGGCCGACGCGGCGGGCGGCCGCCTGCTGGTGTTGGACGGGCGGCCGGGCACCGAGGTCCGGCTCGAGCTGCCGTGCGGGTAGTCATCGCAGATGACTCGGTCCTGCTGCGCGCGGGACTAGAGCGTCTGCTCACCGAGGCCGGGATCACCACGGTGGCTGCCGTCGGTGATGGAGAAGCGCTGATCATCGCCGTACGCGAGCATCGACCGGACGTTGCACTGGTGGACATCCGGATGCCACCGACCTTCACCCACGAAGGAGCCCGCGCGGCCATCACGCTTCGGGCGGACTTCCCGGCGTTGGGGATCCTGCTGATCTCCCAGTCGCTCGAGGGCCGGTACGCATTGGAGCTCGCTCGCAGCCACCCCACGGGCTTCGGCTACCTGCTGAAGGACCGGATCGTCGACGTCAGCACTCTCGTGGACGCGCTGGAACGGGTCGCGGCCGGTGGGACGGTTCTCGACCCTGACGTCGTCACCCACTTCCTGGCTCGTCAGGAGTCGGCGACCCGCTTGGCCACCCTCACCGATCGCGAACGGGACGTGCTGGGGCTGATGGCCGAAGGACGTTCCAACGCCGCCATCGCCCGCGCGCTACGGGTGCACGACAAGACAATCGAAAGTCACGTCGGCAGCATCTTCGCCAAACTTGGGCTGCTGCCTGAGCCAGACGACCACCGGCGCGTGCTCGCCGTGCGCGCGTGGCTGGTGCCCGCAGACGAGCACTGACAACGCCAGCTAGCTCAGTGGCTGGCGTCCGTGTCAGACCTCGTCGGCCGCGACCGCGGTGAGGTCGATGACGCCGTCCTTGCGCGGGAACTGCGCGGCCGGGTCGTCGTACGGCGGGTTGAACTCGGGCGGCACCGGCGACGCCATCCGGTTGGCGACGAAGGCCGCGGCGATGCCCGCGGCGGCACCGAAGGCGAAGAGCACCAGTCCGAGCGGCTTACGCGACGAAGTCGGTTTCGCGATGAGGTCGCCGCGGGCAGCTGAGACGACGCCCCGGCCGCGGCGAAGGAGCTCGTGGGCCGCGTCGCTGTCCAGCAGGTCACTGCCCTTGTCCCGGGCCACGATCGCGACGGTCTGACCCCGGCGTAGTAGTTCTTGGGCGGTGTCGCTCTCGAGCAACTCGAGTCCCTTGTCCCGGGCCACCAGGGCGACGTCGCGTGCCGTCCCCAGCGCCGACTCGAGGGGCTCGGTGGGCAGGGCGGTCAGGGTCGGCGTACGCATGGCAGGGCCTCCAAGGCGGGCGGGCGTGTGTGTCACCGTCAATACTGCCCGGGGCGGCGCTGGGAAAACCCGTGCGAGGATGGGCGGCACTGCCAAGAGCGCGCATACGACGTACGCGCGCACCCCGACAAAGGAGCTCCCACGTGGCCGAGGACACCGTTGCCGTCCTGAAGACCTCCCTGGGCACCATCGAGATCACCCTGCTGCCCAACCACGCGCCGAAGACCGTGAAGAACTTCGTCGAGCTCGCCGAAGGCACCCGGGAGTGGACTGACCCGAACACCGGCAAGACCGAGGCGAAGAAGCTCTACGACGGCACGGTGTTCCACCGGGTGATCAATCGCTTCATGATCCAGGGCGGCGACCCGCTGGGCAGTGGTCGCGGGGGTCCCGGCTACCGCTTCGACGACGAGTTCCACCCCGAGCTGGTCTTCGACAAGCCCTACATCCTGGCCATGGCCAACGCCGGTCCGGGCACCAACGGATCGCAGTTCTTCATCACCGTCGGCCCGACGCCGCACCTGAACCGCAAGCACACCATCTTCGGGCACGTGACCGCTGGAGCTGACGTCGTCGACAAGATCGCCACGACGCCGACCCAGGCGGGCGACCGGCCGGTCACCGACGTCGTCGTGGAGAGCGTGACGATCGAGACCCGTCCGGCCTGATGACCGACCAGCCCATGGCGCCGGGCGAGCCCGGCGTCGACGTACCCGTCTGCTATCGGCACTCCGACCGTGAGACCTACATCCGGTGCAACCGGTGTGAGAAGTCGATCTGCCCAGACTGCATGCACTCGGCCGCCGTGGGTTTCCAGTGCCCAGACTGCGTCAAGGAGGGGCACCGGTCGGTTCGAGCGCGCCAGACCCTTTTCGGCGGCAAGGTGGCCGGCGAGGAGGGGGTGGTCACCAAGGTGCTCATCGGCCTGTGCGTGATCGCCTACCTGCTGCAGGTGTCGGACTCGTCCATCGTGGCGAAGTACGCCGATCTGCCGGCGCTGGCCGGGGGCGGCATCGCCGAGGGCGTGGCCGCAGGGCAGTACTACCGGTTGATCACGGCGGCGTTCCTGCACGGGAGCGTGATCCACATCGCGTTCAACATGTACGCGCTCTTCGCCTTTGGCACCCAGGTGGAGAACGCGCTCGGGCGGGTGCGCTACGTCGCGCTCTACCTGGTCTCGGCGCTGGGTGGCTCTGTGCTGTCGTACGTGATGGCCGATGTCGGCCCCCGCGGGGGCATTCCTGTTTTCTCCAACACGTCCGTCGGCGCGTCAGGCGCGGTCTTCGGGCTGTTCGGCGCTTACTACGTGATCGCCAAGCGATTGCGCGCCGACACCGGGCAGATCGTCGGGCTGATCGTGCTGAACCTGGTGCTCGGATTCGCCATCCCCAACATCGACAACTGGGCACACATCGGCGGTCTGGTGACCGGATTCGCGATCGTCACAGCAATGTCGAAGGTGCCGCGAGGGTCGCAGCGCGGCGCTATCCAGGGGGCGGCCATTGCCGGGATCGCGTTGGCCCTCATCGCCCTGACTGCCTACCGCACCGCATCCCTGCGCAGCGAGTTCCCGCAGCTGCGCGACGGCACACCGCTCTCAGCTACCGAGGTCGGCGCGCGGCCAGCGCGCTGATGGGCGGAGGTCGGGCCGTACGATGAGGTGACGTCTTCCCGAGCCCCGAGGTGGTCCACCATGCGCGACGCCGTCATCGTCGAAGCCGTCCGTACGCCGGTCGGCAAGCGGAACGGCGGCCTCGCCGGGCTGCACTCTGCCGACGTCTCCGCGCTCGTCCTGCAGGCGCTCGCATCGCGCTCCGGCATCGACCCGGCGCTGGTCGACGACGTCATCTGGGGTTGCGTCATGCAGATCGGCGAGCAGACTTTCGACATCGCCCGTACGGCTGTGCTCTCAGCCGGTTGGCCCGAGACGGTGCCTGGTACGACGGTCGACCGTCAGTGTGGGTCCAGCCAACAGGCGGTGCACTTCGCTGCCGCTGGGGTCATCTCCGGGCAGTACGACCTGGCGGTGGCCGGTGGCGTGGAGATGATGAGCCGCACTCCGATGGGGTCGACCTTCACCGCTAGTCCACTCGGCGAGATGTACACCGAGCGCTACGGCAGTGAGTTCCCCAACCAGGGAATCGGGGCGGAGCAGATTTCCGACACCTGGGGGCTCTCCCGCACTCAGCTCGACGAGTTCTCGCTGCTGTCCCACGAGCGGGCAGCAGCGGCCCAGGACGCCGGCGCCTTCGAGGCGCAGATCGTCCCGGTCGCCGGAGTCAGCCTCGACGAAGGCATCCGGCGCGGGGGGACGCTCGAGAAGCTGACCTCGCTGAAGCCGGCGTTCACCGAGGACGGCAAGATCACCGCGGCCAACGCCTCGCAGATCTCCGACGGCTCGGCCGCGCTGCTCATCACCACCAGCGAGTTCGCCGCGGCCCACGGCCTCACCCCGATTGTCCGGATTCACACGGCCGTGGTGGTCGGCGCCGCCCCGATGCCCATGCTCACTGCCCCGATCCCGGCCACCCAGAAAGCCCTGGCCAAGAGTGGCCTGTCGATCGACGAGATCGGGGCGTTCGAGGTCAACGAAGCCTTCGCCTCGGTGCCGCTGGCCTGGCTCGCTGACATCGGCGCGGACGAGAAGGCGCTCAACCCGCTCGGCGGGGCGATCGCTCTCGGGCACCCGCTGGGCGGCTCTGGGGCGCGGCTGATGACCACGCTGGTCCACCACATGAAGGACAACGGGATCCGGTACGGCCTGCAGACCATGTGCGAGGGTGGCGGCCAGGCTAACGCCACCATCCTCGAGCTGCTCTAGCCGCCGGTCGACGGCGGGCTCGATCATGTCCCGACGTAATGCCTCCCGGCTGCTCTACGGCTCAGCCGTCGGGTGCCTGGTGCTCGACGCGGCCGGGGTTGCCGACTGGGGCAGTCGGGCGGCACTTGCCATCGTGATCGCGACGGTCTCGATCCGACTGGGATTCGGCATGATGCGACCGCTGCGGGTCGACGAGAAGAGCCACCCGCCGGTTGACGTCATCGCCGACGGCGGCATCCCGGTCTACACCTGTGCCGGCTGTGGCACCCAGGTGGTCCTGCTGCGCACCGGCAACGACCGCCCGCCGCGGCACTGCGGCGAGCCGATGCGCTTCGACGTCATCGCCGAGGATGTCGCCTGACCTGCGGGGTCGGTGGTCGGGCTACTCGTCGGCGATCTGGTCGGCCTTGCTGCGCAGCGCCTTGAAGTCGCGGCCCCGGGTGTCGCGCACCAGGGAGTCCGTTGCGCTGAAGCCCCACCCCTCGTACCGGACCGCGACCCGGGAGAACTTCTTTCTCAGCTCGCCGCCGCATGCTGCACACGCGCCCGGAATCGGCGCGCCGAGTGGCAACAGGTGTTCCTCTACCGCCTCGCACCCTCGGCACGCGTACTCATAAACAGGCACGACAACCGGTCCTCCGGTGGCACTTATGCACAATGTGGACAGCGGGTGTGGATGAATGACACCCGTGTAATCACGCGCTGGTGATCTGGCCCTATCGCCATTGAGTGGCGAGGGCGAATCCGGCAGCGATGAAGCCGAAGCCGACGAGGACATTCGCGTTGCCGAGTTCCTTCTGGATCGGCACGCCGGCCTGAGAGATGTAGGCCACGATCAGCCAGACCACGCCGAAGGCGAGAAGACCGAGGACGGTAAAGCCGAGCCAGCGCGGCGACGGGCCTTTCTTCTTCCCGCCGACGGGAGGCGGCGGGGTGTAGACCGCCGACTTCTTCTTGCGCAGCCGTGACTTGGGCACCGGAGCCTCCGGATCGATGGTGCAGTGACATTCAATGGACGCGGTGGTGGGTTAGCGTAACGAATGCCGACAGAGGAGGTGGCACGGATGCGTGGGTGGCGTTGGTTGGTCTCTGGTGTCGCCTTGCTGGCTGGCCTGCTCTTCGCCACCAGCGCGTCCACGGCGCAGGGCACCGACCTGCGGGCCGGACGTCGCCTGCGCCTGGCCGAGCTGATCGACCGCCAGCAGCGGGAAGTGGCCGTACTCGACGCCCGGGCGCGATCCCTCAGCGAAGATCTCGAGTCGGTGACCGACGCGGCAGCGGGACGCGACGGACGGGTGCGCAGCGCCCAGCGGGCAGCCGAAGCGCTGATGGCGCCGGCCGGCCTCTCACCAGTCTCTGGCCCGGGTCTGACCGTCGCTCTGGACGACGCGCCTCGCCTCGCAGAGGGGCAGGAGCGCGCCGGGGACCCGCGCCCCGATGACCTCGTCGTACACGAGCAGGACATCCTCGCTGTACTCAACGCACTGTGGGCGGGGGGCGCCGAGGCGGTGACGGTGATGGGTGACCGGGTCATCGCCACCTCGTCGGTGCGATGCGTGGGCAACACGCTGCTGCTCCATGGTGCTGTCTACTCGCCGCCGTTTCGGGTGACCGCGATCGGCGACCCCCGGAGGTTGGAGCTGGCGCTGGCAGCGGCGCCAGGGGTGAAGACGTTCCGCGAGTACGTCGACGCCTACGGTCTGGGTTTCGCGTTGACGCGCCACCAGAGCATCGACATGCCGGCGTTCGACGATCCGCTGCGGGTTGCTGCACGAGCAGCGCGGGTGTAGCGCCGTGATCGCCAAGACCCTGCGGGGGGTCGGCCAGACGCTCATCACGGCCGGCCTCGTCATCCTGTTGTTCTGTGTCTACGAGCTGTACTTCACCGGGCTCGAGACCAGGGGGGAACAGAAAAAAGGCCGCGCGGCACTGCTGGCGGAGTGGGCGGTCCCGGCCCGAGGTCCCGACACGCCTATCCCCGGGTCGGCGCCCATTGCTGAGGTCGACATGGGTGCTGGTCTGGCCATCCTGCGCATCCCCCGGCTGGGCCGCAGCTGGGCCAAGGTCGTCTTCGAAGGCGTCCGGGTGGACGACCTCAAGAAGGGGCCCGGGCACTACCCGTCGACAGCACTGCCCGGAGCGATCGGCAACTTCGTGGTGTCCGGACATCGCACGACGTACGGCGCCCCGTTCAACCAGATCGATGAGCTCGATCCCGGTGACGCGGTGGTGGTGGAGACGCGCGATCGGTGGTTCACCTACCGGATGGTGAAGGAGGAGATCGTCGCGCCGACCGAGGTCGACGTCATCCTCCCGGTGCCTCGGCGGCCGACGGAGCGGGCGACCAAGGCGCTGATGACCATGACGACCTGCCACCCGAAGTACTCCGCGCGCCAGCGCTTGATCGTCTACTTCGATCTCACCGACACGACCATGAAGTCGCCCGGCGTGCTCCCGCCGGCGCTGCAGGCTTAGGGGCCATGGATGTACGGATGGATCTGGCGACGTCTTCCTGGCGGAGTGCCGGGCAAGGTGGCCGGTTGCGTCGTCCTGCTCCTCGGCGCGCTCGCCTTGCTCTTCTTCGTCGTTTTCCCGTACGCCGAGCCGCGGCTGCCCTTCAACAACGTCACCGTCGACGACGGCTCGGGGGCTGATCCGGCTCCGTCATCGGAGGAATAGGTCGATACCGGACTCCCGTGGGAGGATCGTCGTTCCGCCGACCGTACTGACCAGGAGCCATGCCGTGCCCGCCGCGACCCGCAACGTCCGCCGTACCCCGACCGCCGCGAAGCCGCGCGCCCGCCGCGCGAGCTCCGTCGGGGACATCGGCAAACCGGTTGTCCGCTATTCCGACCGACCGTGGCTTGCGTCGTACCCGCCCGAGGTGCCGGCCGACTACGACTTCCCCGAGGTTCCGCTCACGCGGCTTCTCGATGACGCGGCCGCGTCGTTCCCGACCGGCATCGCCCTGGCCTTCCTGGGCTCGTCGGTCAGCTACCGCGACCTGAAGGACTCGGTCGACCGCTTCGCGACCGCGCTCGCCGGTCTCGGTGTCCGCAAGGGCGACCGAGTCGCCATCGTGTTGCCGAACTGCCCACAGAACGTCATCGCGTTCTTTGCCGCCCTGCGCCTTGGCGCGGTCGTCGTGCAGCACAACCCGCTCTACACCGAGAAGGAGATGGGTCACCAGCTCGCCGACTGCGGCGCCAAGGTTGTCGTCTGCCTCGACAAGGTCTACGAGACTGTGGCCGCGGTGCGGTCGCAGACTTCGCTGGAGCACGTCGTAGTCGCCTCCCTCACTGAGTACCTGCCGACCGCGAAGCAGTTCCTGCTGAAGCTGCCGCTCGGCAGTGCGAAGAAGACGCGGGCCGAGATCAGCGCGGTCATCCCTTCCGGCGCGCCGGTCAAGCGTTTCCTTGCACTGCTCAAGTCGGCGAAGTCGCCGGCGCGGCAGGCACCCATCGACCCCAAGACCGACCTCGCGCTGCTGCAGTACACGGGTGGGACGACCGGCCTGTCCAAGGGCGCGATGCTGACCCACTTCAACCTGGTCGCCAACGCCTATCAGAACCGACTGTGGTTTCCCGATGTCCAGGCCGGCCGCGAGGTGACGCTGGCCGTGCTGCCGCTCTTCCATGCCTACGGGCTGACGGTCTGCATGAACAACAGCGTGCTGCTCGGCGGGACCTTGGTGCTGCTGCCGCGCTTCGACCTCGACCTGGTCTTCGCGGCGATCGACGAGTTCAAGCCGACTCTCTTCCCTGGAGTTCCGCCGATCTACAAGGCGATGACGGACTCCCCGAAGGTCAAGCAGCACGATCTCAAGAGCATCAAAGCCTGCATCTCGGGTGCAATGAAGCTGCCGGTGGAGACGCAGGAGCAGTTCGAGCGGATCTCCGGCGGTCGGCTCGTCGAGGGATACGGCATGACGGAGACCTCGCCCTCGACCCACGCCAACCCGATCTTCGGCAAGCGCAAGAGCGGCACCATCGGGCTGCCACTGACCGGCACCGAGTGCCGTATCGTCGATCAGGACGACCACACGAAGGACGTGCCGCCCGGGCAGCCGGGCGAGCTGGCGATCCGCGGCCCGCAGGTCTTCCTCGGCTACTGGAACAAGCCCGACGACACGGCGGCCACGCTCACCGCCGAAGGCTGGATCCTCACGGGCGACGTGGCGGTGATGGATGACGAGGGTTACTTCTCCATCGTCGACCGCAAGAAGGAGCTGATCATCGCCGGCGGGTTCAACATCTACCCGTCCGAGGTCGAGGAGGTGCTCTTCGCGCACCCAGGTGTTGCGGACGCCGTCGTGGTCGGCCTGCCCGACAAGTACCGTGGCGAGACGGTGAAGGCGTACGTCGTCGCGAAGCCCGGTGTCACTCTCACCGAATCCGACATCATCGGCCACTGCGCGACATCGCTGACGGCGTACAAGGTGCCGAAGTTCGTCGAGTTCCGTGACGCGCTTCCGCGCACCGTCGTCGGCAAGGTGCTGCGCCGGGTGTTGCTCGCAGAGGAGAAGGCCAAGGTCGACGCGGCGGAGCAGAACGAGCCGACCTCGACGCGCACCTCACCCAAGCCGGAGCCGGTGATCGCTACCGCGAAGAAGGCAGCTACCGCGAAGAAGGCGGCTACCGCGAAGAAGGCGGCTACCGCGAAGAAGGCGGCTACCGCGAAGAAGGCGGCTACCGCGAAGAAGGCGGCTCCTGCGAAGAAGGCGGCTCCTGCGAAGAAGGCGGCTCCTGCGAAGAAGGCCGCGCGCCGCTAACCTGGACCCATGGTCCGGTTGCTCGTCGTCGACAACTACGACTCCTTCGTCTTCAACCTTGTCCAGTACATCGGCCAGCTCGGCGGCGAGTGCGTCGTACGCCGCAACGACCAGGTGACCGTGGACGAGCTGGACGATCTCGCCGTCGACGGCGTCCTGCTCTCACCAGGTCCGGGTACTCCCGAACACGCCGGCGTGAGTGTGGCCATGGTGCACGAGGCCGTCCGTCGAGACCTGCCGTTGCTCGGGGTCTGCCTCGGGCACCAGGCCATTGCCGTCGCCTATGGGGCCACGGTCGACCGCGCACCGGAGCTGCTGCACGGCAAAACCAGCGAAGTCAGCCATGAAGGCGTCGGTGTGCTGCACGGTCTGCCCGAGCCGTTCACCGCCACCCGCTACCACTCGCTGGCCGTCGACGAGAGCACCTTGCCGCCGGAGCTCGAGGTGACTGCCCGCAGCGAGCGCGGGTTGATCATGGCGCTGCGTCACCGCGATGCACCCGCCGAGGGTGTGCAGTTCCACCCGGAGTCGGTGCTCACCCAGAGCGGCCACCTGTTGCTCGCGAACTTCATGGCTCAGTGTGGCGACCGCTCCGCCGTCGAGCGTGCGCCCGCTCTGGTCGAGCAGGTCGAGCGGCTTCGCCTCACCGCCCTCGCCTGAGCGCTAGGGCGTAGGGGTGGGCGAGGGTGACGGAAGGGGCGGCGGCTCAGAGGGCGGCGGCTCAGGGGTCGGCGACGGCTGCGCCGCGGGTTCTCTCGCGACCACGATCACGACTTCAGAGCCTGACTCGGCCTTGGACTTGCCGCCCGGGGTCATCCGGACGACGGTGCCCGCCGGTATGTCGGAACGCACCTCTGACTCGACGCGCACCCGGAACCCGGCCGCCCTCAGCTGGCTGGCGGCCTCGTCCTCAAGCAGGCCGACGACGTCAGGCACGACGACCTTGCCGCTGGCGACAGCGACGATGACTTTCGACCCGGCCTCGAGCTCGGTGCCGGCCGGTGGGTTGACCGCGAGCACTTCCCCGGCCCGCCGGTCGCCGTCGACAGAGTCGACGCGCGAGATCGCCAGTTGCAGGTCGGCGAGCTCACCGCGCGCGACGTCGAGCTGTGCGCCGAGGATGTTGGGCACCCGCACTTTCCGCACGCCATCGCTCACCACGATCTTGACCGAGGCGCCAGCGCGCACCCTGATCAGACCGAGGGGGTCCTGGTCGATCACCTCGCCGGGCGGTTGGGTGGTCTTCTTGGAGGGATCGACAGCTTGCCGAGTCACCTCACCTACTTCGAGACCCGAAGATTCGACGAGCGCGCGGGCTTCCGCTTCGGTCTTGCCGAGGAGATCAGGCATGCGGATCAGAGCGGTCGACCCGTCGTCGGTGAGTGAGCGGGCGATCAAGGCGGCAACACCGAAGACGAGGACGACGGCAAGCGCCAACAGCCCGTACGCCGCACCCCGACCGATCCGGTTAGGCGGCGCGGCAGGCGGCAGCACTGTGGTGGCAGACACCGGGGTCAGCAAGGAGGTGGCATCGTCCTGGGGCATCAGGATGGGGGTGGCCGCCACCGGGCGACCGGCGGCAGCGCGCAGCAGGTCCTCCCGGAACTCCGCCGCCGTCTGGTAGCGGTTGCCGGGATTCTTCGCCATCGCTTTGAGCACGATGGCGTCGACCGACGGCTCTATCCCCGCGACCCGCTGCGATGGGAGCTCCGGGTCTTCGCGTACGTGCTGGTAGGCGACGGCCACCGGGGAGTCACCGGTGAAGGGCGGCGTCCGCGTGAGCAGCTCGTAGAGCAGGCAGCCGGTCGAGTAGATGTCCGAACGCGCATCGACGTGCTCGCCGCGGGCCTGCTCGGGCGAGAGGTACTGCGCGGTACCCAGCACCGCAGCGGTCTGGGTCATGGTCTGCGACGTGGTGGCCCGGGCGATGCCGAAGTCCATCACCTTGACGATCCCGGTCGGCGTCAGCATGACGTTGGCCGGCTTGATGTCTCGGTGCACGATCCCGGCGACGTGGCTGTAGTCGAGGGCGGCGCACACGTCGGCCACGATCTCCAGGGCACGATCGGGAAGCATCCGCCCTTCGGTGCGGAGCACCTCGCGCAGCGTGCGGCCTTCGACGTACTCCATGACGATGTAGGGGACCCCCTCGCCTTCGCCGGTGTCGTAGACCGCGACCACGTTGGGGTGGTTGAGCGAAGCGGCCGCCTGCGCCTCACGGCGAAAGCGGGCGATGAAGGTCGGGTCACCGGCCAGCTCGCTGCGCAAGAGCTTGACGGCAACGTCGCGGCCGAGCCGGGTGTCGCGAGCTAGGTAGACCTCGGCCATCCCGCCTACGCCGAGGGTCTCACCCACCTCGTAGCGACCGCCGAGCAGCGTCGCCTTGGCCATCAGCCTTCCTCGTCCTTGTCTTTGCCGCGCCCTCGGTCCGACGGTGGCGGCTCCGCAGCGACGGACACCGTCACGATGTTGGTCTCCCGCAGTCCGCTGTTCGGCGTGATGGCGGTAACGGTACCGGCAGTGGCGGCTGACGTTGGGACGCGTCGGACTGTCGGTTTCAATCCGAGCCGGGTGAGCTCGGCGACGACCTCGTCCGCCGGCCGGCCGATGAGCCCGAGTGGGAGCACGACTTCGGCCGGACCAGCGGACACGACGAGCTCGACCGTTGCGCCCGAGCGCAGTGAGACCGGTCCCTGCGGGTCACTTCGCAGCACGGTGCCGGACGGAACTGTCCTGCTCGGCTCTTTGGTGACCCGAGTCGTGAAGTCGAGGTTCTCGACAGTCGCCCGTGCCTTCTCCAACGTCAACCCGGCGACCGACGGCAGCATGCGCTCGTCCGGCGACCGCGCGATCGTCACCGCGCCGGCGATGAGCAGGAGCACGAATACTGCGCCGAGGGTGAGCAGCAGGGCGGCCCGCGACGGGCGGCGCGTCCCGACCAAGCGGGTCATCGCGGCCGCCGCGGGAGCAAGGAGTGGCGCGCCGGAAGACACTGGCATGTTGCCGAGTGGGATGACGGCGGTCGGCACGGCGTTGGCGCTCGCCAAGGCCGGCGCCAACCGTCCGTCGAGGTGCTGCTGCGTGGCGGTCACCGCCCGGGCGAAGGCGGCGGCGGTGGTGAAGCGCTGAGACGGGTCCTTGGCCATGGCCTGGGCGACGAGCGTCCGCACGTCTTCCGGCACATCGTCGGGCAGCGGCGGAGGGTCGTCCTGCACGTGTGCCACGGCGATCCGCACCGCGCTGTCGCCGTCAAAGGGCCGACTGCCGGCAAGACACTCGTAGGCCACCACGCCGAGGGAGTAGACGTCGCTGGCGGGCGTGACTTCTGCACCGGTTCCCTGTTCGGGTGAGAGGTAGTGCGCAGTCCCGAGCACGGTGCCGGTCATCGTCAGCGGTACAGCCGCAGCCGCCCAGGCGATACCGAAGTCGGTGACCTTCGTCGTGTAGTCGGGGGTGATGAGCAAGTTGCCGGGTTTGATGTCGCGGTGGATGACCCCGGCAGCGTGCGCGGCGTGCAGCGCGAGCGCAGCCTGCCCGACGATCGTCAGAGTCGTGATGGGGTCGAGCCGACCCTCGCGGCGGATCTTCGCCGACAGCGCCTCCCCGGGCACCAGCTCCATGACGAGGTACGACGTTCCGGCGTCCTCTCCGTAGTCGTAGACCGCGGCGATGCCGGGGTGCGAGAGCCCCGCCGTGTGCTTGGCCTCCGCGCGGAAGCGAGCGAGGAACGTCTCATCGTCGGCGTACTCGCGCTTGAGCGCCTTGATCGCGACCTCGCGCTCGAGCATCTGGTCCTGGGCTTTCCACACCTCGCCCATGCCGCCGACCGCCACCAGCTCAGTCAGCCGGTAGCGGTCGCTGAGCAGGCGCCCGGACTCGAGACCCATGACTGTCATCGCGACCTGAGCCCGACTTCGAGGACAGCGCGGGCGACCGGAGCGGCCACTCGACCACCGGTGGCGTCTTCGGCTCCGCCGCCCTCCTCGATCAGAACGGCGATTGCGATGCGCGGCGCGTCGACCGGCGCGAAGCCGACGAACCAGGTGTGCGCCAGCTGACCAACACCGCGCTGTGCTGTGCCGGTCTTGCCTGCGACCCGCACGCCAGGGATGGCGGCCCTTGTCCCGGTGCCCCCGGGCCCGACGACGCTCTCCATCATCGCGGCCAGGCTGCGCGCCGTACCGGCGCTGAATGCGGGCCGATCACCCAGTCGCTCCGGCTTGGTGGTGTCGAGCACCTTGAGGTCGGGGCCTTCGACAGAGGAGACGAGGTACGGCCGCATGACGGTGCCGCCATTGGCGACGGCGGCGGCGACCATCGCCATCTGCAGCGGTGTCGCGCGAACGTCGAACTGGCCGATCGCCGACTGCGCCGACTGCGGCTGGTTGAGCCCCTCCGGCACAACGCTGCGAGCAAGCGGCAGTGGGAAGTCCGGCTCGGCGTTGAAGCCCAGCCGCTCGGCCTGCTCACGCAGCCGCTCACCGCCGAGGCTGATCCCGAGCGAGGCGAACGAGGTGTTGCGGGACTTCTGGAACGCAGCGGTCAGCGGCACCTGGGCGGCTTCACAGCTGGCCCCCCCGAAGTTGCGAATGACCGTGTTTCGGGTGAGTGGCAGCTTGAGCTCGCGCGGGCACGGCACCAGCGAGTCCGGACGTAGGCCGCTCTCCAGCGCAGCTGCCGCAGTAATGATCTTGAAGGTGGAGCCGGGAGGGTAGGTCTCCTGGGTCGCCCGATTGATGAGCGGCCGCGTGCGGTTAGTGGTCAGCTTCTGGTAGGCCGAGCGGATCTTGGCCGGGTCGTGAGACGAGAGCGAATTGGGGTCGTACGACGGGCTGCTCACCATGGCGAGCACGGCCCCGGTGCGCGGGTCGAGAGCGACGACGGCGCCTCTGCGGTTGCCAAGGGCGCGCTGCGCCACCGCCTGCAACGCTGGGTCCACCGTCAGCCGGATCAGTCCGCCCTGGGTCTTGCGCCCGGTGATCAGGTCGGTGACCCGCCGAACGAAGAGCCGGCTGTCGTCGCCGGAGAGGATGTCGTCGTAGGCCTTCTCCAGGCCGGTGTCGCCGTAGACGAGGGAGAAGTAGCCGGTGAGGTGCGCATAGCTCGAGGCGAGCGCGGGGCTGCTGCCATAGACCCGGAGGTACTTCAGCCGGTCATCGGTCGCCTTGCTGGACGCAATGGTGCCGTTTCCGACGACGATGACGCCACGCTCGCGCGCATACGACTCGGCGAGGAGCCGCGAGTTGCGGTCGTCCTTGCGGAGCCGTTCGGCGGCCAGCACCTGCACGTAGTGCACGTTGGCGAAGAGCAGTCCAAAGAGCACGAGTGCGGCGACGGCGATCCGGCGGAGCGATGCATTCATCGCTGCACGACCTGGGTCAGCTCGCCCGTGAGCTCGCTGTGGATCCGCTGCGGGGTGGCGGGTGAGGCGTCCGGGCGCCGGCCGGCGTCGGAGATGCGAAGCAGCAACGCGATGAGCGCGTAGTTGGCGACGAGGGAGGACCCGCCGTAGGACATGAAGGGCAGCGTGAGACCGGTCAGCGGAATCAGCCGGGTGACGCCGCCGACCACGACGAACACCTGGAGGGCGACGGCGAAAGCGAGTCCTCCGGCCAGCAGCTTGCCGAAGTCGTCGCGCACTCCGAGGCCGACTCGAATGCCGCGCGCCACGACTAGGGTGAAGATCGCGAGGACGGCGACGACCCCGACGAGCCCGAGCTCCTCGCCGATCGCGGCGAAGATGAAGTCGGTCTCTGCCTCCGGTACGGCGTCCGGCCGACCGCGGCCGAGACCGGTGCCGAAGATGCCGCCAGTGGCCATCCCGAAGAGCGCCTGCGTCAGCTGAAAGCCGGAGTCGGCGGCGTCGGCGAAAGGATGCAGCCACGTCTCGACCCGTTCACGGACATGCGCGAAGAGTGAGTACGCCGCAACCGTCCCGACCGAGAAGAGGCCGAGGCCGATCAGGAGCCAGGAGGTTCGTTCCGTCGCGACGTAGAGCATGACGATGAAGAGGCCGAAGAAGAGCAGTGAGGAGCCGAGGTCTTTCTCGCGGACAAGCACCAGCATGCTGGCGCCCCAAGCGAGCAGCACCGGCCCGAGGTCGCGGGCGCGCGGGACGTTGAGCCCCGCCACCCGCCGCGACGCCAGAGACAGCACCTCTCGCTTCGCCACGAGGTAGCTGGCGAAGAAGACGATCAGGCACAGCTTGGCGATCTCGGCCGGCTGGAACTGCAGCGAACCCACCCGGATCCAGATCCGGGCGCCGTTGATCTCGGTGCCGACGACGGGCAGCGCGGGGAGCAGCAGCAGCGTGAGGCCGGCGGCCATTGCGGTATAGCGGTAGCGGTCGAGGACCCGGTGATCGCGGATGAGCGCGAGGACAAGGACGAAGAGGGCCGTGCCGACCGCAGTCCACATGAGCTGGCGTGGCGCGAGCTCGGCCGGCAGTGCGCGGCCGCGCTGTCGGGCCGTGTCGGCGTCGGCGAGGTCCAGCCGGTGCACCATGGCCAGGCCGAGCCCGTTGAGCATCGCCGCCATCGGCAGCAGAACCGGGTCGGCGCCCGGGGCCAGCCGGCGTACGGCGAGGTGGGCGATCCCGAAGAGCGCGGCAAGAGCAAGCCCGTGGCTGAGAACCCGACCGTCGACGCGTTCTTCCTGGGCCAGTGACACAGCGGCGTAGGCGGCCATGGCGAGCAGGACCGCGAAGACAAGCAGTTGCAGCTCACTCGCACGCCGCGGCGACCGGGTGATCGACGCGATGCTCACGACGGGCTCGCGGGGACTATCGACGGGGAGGGCGATGCGAGCGGAATGCTGTCAGGGCTGCACGTGGGTGCCACTTGAGGTCCACGTGCCGGTGCCGGCGTCGGGCTCTGTGCGGGGAGCTGCGGGCACGCCGTCGTCCCCAGAGGCAGGTCGGTGGTCGAGTTGCGGAGCCGATCAACGATGGTGCGCGCGTCGGCAAGATCCTCGGCCGGGATGCCGTCGCGGACCTCTGACTGCGCGAAGTCCGGCAGGTCGGTGACCAGGAGGTCAGTCGGTTCGTGCGCCGAGTTGAGGTCGAGGCCGAGCACCGAGCCTTGAACGCCGCGAAAGATCGTGACGTCGTCCCCGGCGACGCTGACGAAGTACTGCGACTGCACGACCCGCCAGCCGATGAGGGCGCCGAGCCCGAGAAGGGCGACGCTCGTGACAACAAGCGCGACCGTACGTCGGCGGCGTAGCGACCGGGAGCGGACCCGGGGGTCGTCGAGCGCGAGTGGCTCGTCACGGGGCGGAGCGGCCCCCCGCTGAGCGGCGCGGGGTGGAGCCTCCACCGCGATGGCCGCCGCGCCAGCGGGCACCTTGCTGCGGGCGACGACACCGGTGTCGTCCGCTGATCCCGCGACCTGTCCGTTGGCCGGGAGCACGTCGTCGACCTCGGCGACATCGGCGACGACGCAGGTGATGTTGTCCGGTCCGCCGGCGCGCAGCGCCAGGGCGACCAGGCTGTCGACCGCGTCGTCCGGCGTACCGGCGGACAGCGCGCGCGTCATCGTCTCGTCGGTGACGACACCGGAGAGCCCGTCGCTGCACAGCAGGTAGCGGTCCCCCGGCCGAAGGTCCTCGCGCTCCACGTCGACGTCGAGGTTCTTGCGGCCGTCGAGCGCGCGGGTGATGACTGAACGCTGCGGGTGGGCGGAAACCTCCTCCGCCCGCAGCTGCCCGTCGTCGACGAGCTGCTGGACGAAGGTGTGGTCGCGCGTGAGCTGGCGCAGCGTGCCGTCCCGGAGCAGATAGGCCCGCGAGTCTCCGACGTGGACGAGGACGAAGGAGCTGCCCTCGATCATCGCCGCGGTCACTGTCGTACCCATGCCGTGCAACTCGCTGTCCGCAGCCACGATTTCGCGCAACGTGGTGTTGGCCGTCTCGACGGCGCGGCGCATCTCCAGCTCGATGTCGTCCGCGGCGCCGAGGTCGAGGCTGGTCAGTGCGGCGATGGTGGCAGCGCTGGCCACTTCGCCGGCGGCATGCCCACCCATGCCGTCGGCTACTGCGATCAGGTGCTGACCGGCGTAGCCCGCATCTTCGTTCATAGCCCGGACCAGGCCGACCTCGGACCGGATCGCGTAGCGCCAGACGAATGTCATCGGCGTAGCTCCATGACCGTTTTACCGATGCGCACGGTGCCACCCACCCGGACTGGGGTGGGTCCGGATACTTTGCTCTTGTCGAGGTACGTACCGTTGGTGGAGCCCAGATCTTCCAGGATCCACTGCCCGTCGCGGGGCATCAACCGGGCGTGGTGGGTCGAGGCGTAGTCGTCGGTGAGCACCAGGGTCGACTCGGGCGCGCGGCCGATGGTGACCGGCGCCTCGGCCAGCGCGACCGTCGTACCGGCTAGATCCCCCTGGGTGACGACCAGCTGGCGAGGCAGGGTCCGCGGTTTGGCCTTCGCCGGTCTAGCCGGGCCGGCCGCCGCCGGTGCACGGGTCGCCGGCCGTGCCCCCCGCGGAACCCGCGGGCCGAAGATGTCGAGCCGGATTGCGCGGACGGCGATAAGTACGAAGAGCCACAGCAGGGCCAGGAAGCCCAACCGAATGACGTAGAAGACCAGCTCAGGCATCGGTGCGCTCGAAGACCAGCGTCGTGCGACCCAGCTGGATGCGGTCGCCGGGGGTCAGCCGCACGCGTTCGGCGGCGCGGCCATTGACCATCGACCCGTTGGTCGACCCGAGGTCGACGAAGACGACGTCGTCGCCTTCCCGACGGACCTCGGCGTGCCGCCGGGAGACGCCGGTGTCGGAGAGCCGCAAGTCGGCGTCGGAGCCACGGCCGATGACCGTGACGTCACGCCGCAGCTCAACGGTTTTCGGCGCGGCGCCGTTCTCGCTCGACACCACCAGGGTCGCCGTAGCGGGCCGTAGAGCGGCAATGGCGCTGGTGAGCCCGCTGTCCAACTCACCTTCGACGACGGCGCTGCGCACGCGGAACACCCCTGTGCTCAGGTCAGGCTGTTCTTCGAGCTCAACCGAGACTGGGCCTACGAACACCCACCGCATCTCGTCAGCGTGCTCGCGGACCATCGCCGCAAACTCCCTGCCGAGGGGCGCGGCGTACGGGCCGAGGCGCTTCTTGTCATCCGGCGCCAACTCCACGGTGAAACTGTTGGGCACCAGGACCCGGGTGGCGCTCACGGTCTTGCGGTCGGTGGCCTCACGCTGCAGGGCCTTGGCTATCTCCACCGGCTCGACCCCGCCACGGAACACTTTGGCGAAGGTGCCTTCGATCAGCCCTTCGAGACGGCGTTCGAAGCGCTGAAGCACTCCCACGTCGTCTCCTCTCCGCTGGACAGACTGAGATCGTATCGAGCGGAGGTATGCCCATCCTGGACGGTTTCGAGCCTCTCGTGCGCGTACCGCCGCGTGTTACCGTCTCGGACGCACTCGGGCGAGTGGCGGAATGGCAGACGCGCACGGTTCAGGTCCGTGTATCCGTAAGGATGTGGGGGTTCAACTCCCCCCTCGCCCACCCAGTTCCACCCCCGCTGACCCGCGGAGATACAACACCCCGCTCCTCGCTAATCAGGTCCGACGCCATGTCAGCACAACGTCAGCATGGGCGAAGACATGGGCAGCGCATGGTGCCTGAGCACTCGCGCGGCAGACTGGTCTCCCGAACGGTCCGGACAGGGAGAACCGCTGTGCGTGAGGCCCTGTCCGGCAGCGACCCGCCCGGGCCCTGGTCGCCGTGGCGGGTAGTCGTCGGCTTCGGCACGATCAGCCTGGCCGCGGACATGGTGTACGAGGGTGCTCGATCGGTGTACGGCCCGCTGCTTGTCTCGCTCGGCGGCGGAGCGGTGGTCGTCGGAGCCGTGGCTGGCGCCGGAGAGGCGGCCGCGCTGGTCCTGCGGCTGGTATTCGGTGCGCTCGCCGACCGCACCGGCCGCTACTGGACGCTGACGATCGTGGGCTACTCGCTGACCGCAGTCTGCGTCCCGCTGCTGGCCCTCACCCCGTCCCTCGGTGCTGCCGGCCTCGCGGTTGCTGCCGCCCTCATCGTCGCCGAGCGGATTGGCAAGGCGGTGCGAAGCCCGGCGAAGTCGGCGCTGCTCGCCGACGTCGCCGGCCAGGTGGGCATGGGTCGTGGCCTGGGGGTGCACAAGGCCCTGGATCAGATCGGTGCGTTCTTCGGCCCGTTGCTGGTGGCCGCGCTGATCGCCGTCAGTGCAGGGAGCCTGGTCCCGGGGCTGGCGGCGCTGGCAGTGCCGGGCGCCGTTGCGCT
>JBKJUS010000077.1:0-6052 GCA_046590575.1 Mycobacteriales bacterium
GTGCTGTCCTGCGGCGGGCGCGCGAGGTCGCGCGGGCGGAGTCGTGCGACACCGTGTGGTTCGGCGCCGCAGCTCCCCTTGGCCTGCTCGCTGCCCCATTGCGCGACGTGACCCCCCGCGCCATCGCGTCGACGCATGGCCACGAGATCAGCTGGGCGCGGCTGCCGGCCGCGCGCCAGGCGCTGCAACACGTCGCGAGCACCGTCGACGTCGTCACCTTCATCGGCGACTACACCGAGCGGCTGCTGAGACCGGCGATCGGACGGCGGACGACGCTGGCCCGGCTGCCCTCCGGTGTCGACACCGATGCGTTCCACCCGGACGTCGACGGGTCCGAGATACGCCGAAGGCACGGGCTTACCGACCGACCGGTCGTCGTGTGCGTCTCTCGGCTGGTGCCGCGAAAGGGTCAGGACGTGCTGATCAAAGGGCTGGCCGAGGTGCGCCGTCGGGTGCCGGGTGCGGCGCTGCTCGTCGTCGGCGGCGGTCCCGACATGCCTCGGCTGCAGCGGTTGGCCGTCGAGTGCGAGGTCGGCGACCACGTGCGGTTCACCGGCTCCGTGTCCTGGGGAGAGCTGCCGGCTCACTACGCCGCCGGGAACGTGTTCGCCATGCCATGCCGGTCGCGCTTCGGCGGCCTGGATGTCGAAGGTCTCGGCATCGTCTACCTCGAGGCCGCCGCGGTCGGGCTACCGGTGGTCGGCGGCCAGTCCGGCGGCGCGCCAGAGGCGGTCCGCGACGGCGAGACTGGCCTGGTGGTCGACGGCACCGACGTCGCCGCGGTGGCCATGGCGGTCGCTGACCTGTTGGCCGATCCCGACCGGGCCCGGACGTTGGGCCAGGCCGGGCGGGCGTGGGTCGAGCAGGAGTGGCGTTGGGACACTCTCGCTACCCGCCTGCGCCACCTACTCCTCCCATCCACCTGACCCCCACCCCCCCGACTTCACCCACCTGGCCCTAGGAAACCTGCCCGAAATGTCCGTTTCTGGCTACGGCCAGGTGGGTGAAGTCGTCAGGGGGGTGGGGGTTAGCTGACGGCTTCGAGGACCTCGTCGCTCACATCGAAGTTGGCCCAGACGTTCTGGACGTCGTCGAGGTCGTCGAGCAGGTCGACCAGCCGGAGCACCTTCTTCGCGACGTCGTCGTCGAGGGGCACCACCATCGACGGCAGGAAGGTGAGCTCGGCCGAGTCCGCCGGCATGCCCGCCTCATCCAGGGCGACCCTGACCGCGTTCAAGTCGGTTGCTTCGCAGACCACCTCGAACGTGTCGCCTAGGTCGTTGACCTCCTCCGCACCGGCCTCGAGCACGGCGGTGAGCACGTCGTCGTCGGTGCGACCTTCCGCGGGCACCAGTGCCACCCCCTTACGGGTGAAGAGGTAGGCGACCGACCCGGGGTCGGCGAGCGCCCCGCCGTTGCGGGAGAAGACCGTGCGCACCTCCGACGCCGCGCGGTTGCGGTTGTCGGTGAGGCACTCGACTAGCACCGCCACTCCCCCGGCCGCGTAGCCCTCGTACATGATCGACTCATAGCTGGCGCCATCGGCGAGCTCACCCGAACCCCGCTTGACCGCACGCTCGATGTTGTCGAGCGGAACCGACTCCTTGCGGGCCTTCGAGATGGCGTCAGTCAGGGTGGGATTGCCGGACGGATCGCCGCCACCGGTGCGGGCAGCTACCTCGATCGTCTTGATCAGCTTGGCGAAGGACTTGCCGCGCTTGGCGTCCTTGGCTGCCTTCTGATGCTTGGTTGTGGCCCATTTGCTGTGGCCGCTCACAAACGCCTCCGAACGATCTCGCAGAACAGACCGTGCACCCGGCGGTCGCCGGTGAGCTCAGGATGGAATGCCGTGGCCAGGACATCGCCCTGGCGCACCGCAACGATCCTACCGGCGTGCTCAGCGAGAATCTCCACTGCGCCGCCGGCTGACTCCACCCACGGCGCGCGAATGAAGACACCGGCCACCGGCCCGCCGTCGATGCCGCGTACGTCGATCGCCGCCTCAAAGGAAGCGACCTGACGGCCGAACGCGTTGCGGCGTACGGCGATGTCCAGGCCCCCGATGAGCTGCTGGCCCGGCTTGCCGTCGAGGACCTCGCGGGCAAGCAGGATCAGGCCGGCGCACGAGCCGTACGCCGGCAGCCCGTCGGCCACCGCGCGCTGCAGCGGCTCGAGCAGGCCGGTGGCCGCCGCCAGCTTGCCGATCGTCGTCGACTCCCCGCCGGGGAGAACCAGGCCGTCTACACCGTCGAGGTCGTCGGCCCGCCGAACGTCGATCACGATGGCCCCACTGGCCTGCAGCGCAGCCGTGTGCTCACGGACATCGCCCTGCAGTGCCAGTACGCCGATCCGCAGCTCGGTCACCGGGCGGTGCTCAGCCGGGAGTGCGGCGGGCGAGGGCTACCAGCCGCGATCGGCGTAGCGCTCCGAGGCGGGGAGCGTGTCGAGGTTGATGCCGACCATCGGCTCACCGAGGCCGCGGGACACCTTCGCAATGATCGCCGGGTCCTGGAAAAACGTCGTCGCCTCGACAATGGCGCGAGCCCGCGCAGCCGGGTCGCCGGACTTGAAGATCCCCGACCCGACGAAGACGCCGTCTGCGCCGAGCTGCATCATCATCGCGGCGTCAGCCGGGGTGGGGATCCCACCGGCGGTGAAGAGCACGACCGGAAACGCGCCGTTGCGGGCCACGTCGGCGACCAGGTCGTACGGCGCGCGCAGCTCCTTCGCCGCCGCAAACAGCTCTGTCTCGTCCATCGATGACAGCCGGCGGATCTCGCCGGTGATAGCACGCATGTGCCGGGTCGCCTCGACGACGTTGCCGGTGCCTGCCTCACCCTTTGATCGGACCATGGCGGCGCCCTCGGCAACACGCCGCAACGCCTCCCCCAGATTGGTAGCGCCGCAGACGAAGGGCACGGTAAAGGCCCACTTGTCGATGTGGTGCGCCTCGTCGGCCGGGGTCAGCACCTCGGACTCGTCGATGTAGTCCACGCCGAGCGACTGCAGGACTTGAGCCTCGACGAAGTGGCCGATGCGGGCCTTGGCCATCACGGGGATGGAGACCGCCGCGATGATGCTCTCGATCATGTCGGGGTCACTCATCCGCGCCACACCGCCGTCGCGGCGGATGTCAGCAGGCACCCGCTCGAGCGCCATCACGGCGACTGCGCCGGCGTCTTCGGCGATCGTGGCCTGCTCGGCGTTGACGACATCCATGATGACGCCGCCCTTGAGCATCTCCGCCATGCCGCGCTTGACCCGCGCCGTGCCAGTGGTCTCGGTCCCCTCATCGCTCATGCCCACCATGGTACGGCGGCCGCGCAAACGCGAAAGTCAGCCGGTGACGACCCGGGTGCCCTGGGGCACCAGCAGCAGCCACACGGGACCCGCCTTGAAGGGGATGTCCGTGCCGCCGGCGTAGACGAACCGGGTGCCGCTCGACGCGGTCTGACGCACCCACCGACCGATGATCTGGCGACCGTCGCGGTAGATCTCCGCCTTCCCGCTACCCACGGTGACGGAGTACGGCGTACGGCTGCCGGCGACGTCAACGTAACGCGACTGGCGGACCGGTACGTACTGGACGACGACAGTGCCGGCGCGCATCCGGCCGCCGTCCGAGAGCATCGATGCTGTGCCGTTGGTGGATCGCACCCAGACCTGGTTCGCGGGGTCGTAGGTGAAGCCGGTGCGCGCCTTGTCCGACCAGCTCACCGACAGGCTCGACACGGCCGGCGCGGCGGAGGCGGCCGTCGGCAGCGGTCCGAAGCTGAAGCCGATTTCCTTCGCCGGCTCCCCGCCTTTACGGGACGTCAGCAGCCGGTCGGTGGACGTGTAGAAGTTGTCGGCGTCGGCGCGCTGGCCCTTTCGGACGGTATAGGCGCCGGGCACAGCGTCGTACGAAACGTCGACGACAGCGGCACCTCGGACGGTGCGCAGGACACCCTTGTTGCCCCCGGAGAACCCGAAGAGGACCTTGCCGTACTGCCGGATGAGCTCGAGGTCGCTCTCGCGGACACTGCGTACCGGCCCGATCTTCGGCGCGGGCTGCGAGGCGAAGACCGCGAGGAACCGGGTGAGGCCGGCCTCGGCGAGCTCCTCGTAGACCACGTCAGCCTTGTCCAGGCCCACCTGGAAGCGTCGCGCCAACGGTGCGTTGTCGACCTTCACTGCCAGGATCCGACCCTGTTGGGTCACCGGCAGCCCCGTCAGCGGGGAGACGAGCGCGGGCGTCGGCTTCGGGGTGGGGCTCGGCGTAGGGCTCGGCGTCGGGGTCGGACTTGGCGTCGGCGACGTGGTGGGCTTGGCCGCGGACGGCGACGAGTCGCCTCCGCAGCCGGCGAGCCCGGCGAGGAGCGCGAGAGTGACGCTGGCGCAGGTCAGGCGGCGAACGGATCTCAAGGGCACGGCAAGGCCTTCTGACGAGGGACGGCGAGGTTGAGGGTACGTCAGGCGCGGCGGCTATCCGGGCCGAAACGCCGAGTTCTCTGCTGAGGGCCGAGCGGCTTACCCCGCCGAGGCGATGGCCGAGGCCAACGAGAGTGCGGTGTCGTCGATCTCGAAGTAGTCGCCGGGCGAGACGTGGCGGCCACGCCGGACCAGCAGGCCGGCGATCCGGTGGCGCCGCAGGCCGCGCAGGTCGCGCACCGCGTCGTTGTACAGCTGCCGGGCGAGCCCGACCCGGGTGGCGGAGGAGGCCAGCTCCGCGCGCAGCCGGTCCGGCTTGGACCCGCCGTCACCTGGCGCTCCCAACAAGGCAACGGCGGCGCGAATTGCTTTGGACAGCTCGTTCTCGGCGTACTCCCGCTCCCCCGGGCCGGCCGCCTGGGCCGCCACCGCAGCGTCCTCCATCGCCTCGGCGAGGACCGGATCTCCCTCGTCATGTCGCCGGCAGTAGGCGGCGAGCTCTCCCGCGGCGGCGGACCGGCGGACCAGTTGGGCGTCGAGCGCCGACCACGAACCGTGTACGCGTGTCGCGAGCCGCTCCAAGCGACCATCCGTCCAGACGAGGTAGACGCCGAGGAGCAGCAGGACCGTGAGCAGGGAGATCGCGAGCGTCAGTGGCCGCACCCCGCCGATGGTAGTGCCGACCCAAGCGTCGAACGGCGCTCTCACCGCCGCGCCCATCTCTAGACGGTGCCTCAGCGGCTGACGTAGCGTCTGCTTCGCGGTACCAGGAGCGATCATCGCCAATGGGTCCTGGATGGCTGAAGGCGGGGGCCTTGATCAAGGCTGGAAGGACTGGCGCCGCTTCTTCCCCAGCGGCGGACGGGGCGGGCTTCGTCGGTCGCTCCTGCGCCCTTCGGGACCTCGATCGGGCCCGAGCCGCGGCGCTCCGCGGCCGCGCACAGTATGTCCTGATCGCCGGCGAGCCGGGTATCGGCAAGACGCGGCTGGCCGAAGTCGCAGCTGAGAGAGCCCAGGAAAGCGGTTGCCGCGTCGAGTGGGCGCGCTGCTGGTCCGAGGCAGGGCCGACGCTGGCGCCCTGGCGGCAGATCATCGCGTCGCTGACCAGCGGGCCGGGTGGTGACGAACGCCGCAACACCCTTGGTCCCGCGACGGCTGACCTCGCTCCGCTGCTCGACCACAATCCCGTTGCAGACGCTGGCGATGAGCTGGCGCGGCTGCGCTGCTTCGAGGCCGTACGCGAGCTGTTGGAGGAGGCAGCTCGGGAGACCGCGCTGGTCGTCGTGTTGGACGACGTGCATTGGGCCGACCCGGCCTCCTTGCGGTTGCTGCACCACCTCGTCGTTCGGACGACGAGCGCACGGCTGCTGCTGGTCACGACCTGCCGCGACGATGAATGGCCCGACACCGCTGGGCTGCACGACCTGATCACCGACCTTTGTGCCCGCGCGACGTACATCTCGCTCGCCGGTCTCGACGTGGACGAGGTCGCCGAGCTGGTGGCCGAGCTGGTCGGCGAGGAGCGGATCACGGTGAGTGCGACCGCCCTGCACACGAAGACTGCGGGCAACCCGCTGTTCGTCCGCGAGGTGGTGCGTCTCCTCGATGCGCAGAGCGCGGCCGCCGGCGGGGTCCCACCGAC
>JBKJUS010000141.1:0-2616 GCA_046590575.1 Mycobacteriales bacterium
AGCCACCCGCGATGCTCGACGGGCTCACGCCCGCCTGCGCTCGCGCGCGGCCTCTGGCACCACGATTCGCCACCCAAATCCTCGCACTTATTCTTTCGCGAACCCTAGGGCGCGGTCACCTGCTTCTCGAACTGCGCGCCGGCGATCAGCGGCCGCGACGAGCCGGCATAGCGGACGGACAGTTGGCCGCCCTTGCTCGCTGCCGCCGACACTGCCTTCGACACCGTCCACGCGCCCTTCATGATCTTGGCGCTGGTGTTGACGAACGCCACGTCGCCGTTGGGGAGCAGGTACGCGAGCCTGATCTGCACGGTGCCTCCGCCGATCGCTTTGGCAATCGTTCCCGAGACCTGCAGCTTGCTCGAGGCGATCTTGGCGACCTTGATCGCCATCGCCGCCGAGCGGTCGGCCGCGCGCGTCTTGAAGCTGTCACCGCGTACCTTGGCGTTGCCCGCGTAGCTGACGGTCAGGATGCCGGTCCGCGGCTTGGCCAACGACCGCTTCAGCTTGCGCGACACGCTCACCCTTCCGCTCTTGATGCGCTGCGAGAACGTCAGCGAGCCACCTGCTGCCCTGAAGGTGAACTTCAGTTTCCCGGTCGCCGCCGTGTTCGTACGCGCCACGATCCGCAGCACGCCCTTCTTCACGCGAGCGGTCGGTACCAGCAACCTGGCCGGCTGGCGCGGCGCGGTCGCGGCCGGGCCCAGCGGCGGTGGCGGGGTCGCTCCGGGACCGGGCGGTGGCGTCGCCGGCACCGACGTGTCCAGGAGTACGAAGCGGTCGACACCGTCCAAGCCGGAGTCGGCTGCCTGGATCGGTCCCGAGGTGCTCAGCGGAGCCGCGCCGAGGACCATGATCCCGGTCAGCCGGCCGATCGCCGCGCCGAGCAGCGCCGCATCCATCGGCTCGGAGCCGTCGGCGACGTAGATGATGTTGCTCGGCAGACCGCGGGCGACCGACTCCTCGGCCACGGCGCGCGACGTCTCGTACTGGTCGCTGCCGCCGAGGCGCGTGGCGTTGGGAAGAGCGGACTTGACAGCCGAGCTGATCTGCGTGGGTCCGCCGATCACCAGTGTCTTTGCGATGTTCAGCGTCGCCAACGCGGCCGACGTCGCCGCCGGGATCGAGTCGGCGTTCACGAACAGGATCGGAAGCCGTCGTGCGGCGGCGAGACCCACGGCTGCCCCCGCGTCGGGCCCGGCCGGGTTGACGATGACCGCCGCGTCGAATGCCGGGATTCCGGCGGTCTTCTCGACTGCGAGGCGCCGGTCCATCGGCGTCGCGATGGCCGCGGCCGTGCTCGCGGCGTCGGCTCCCGACAGGCGGGTGATCCTGTCTGCCGCCAGACCGGCGCTGACGAGATCGGCGCTGACCTGATCGGACAGCTTCGCGGTGTCGCCGATGATGAACGCGCCGGCCGGATCGAGGCGCGCGACCTCGGCCTTGACACTCGCGGGCAGCCCGGAGGCCGGCGCGAGCAGGACCGTTGCGAGGTTCGCGCGAGCGAGCACGGCGGCCGCCAGTGCTCCGGCGACGTCGTCCTGGTTGACGATCACGACCTTGGTCGCGCTCCTCGTGGCGAAGTTGGCGATCACCACGGCCTCGCCGCCGCCACGATATGCCGACTGCGACAGGGTCACCGATCGTGACACGAGGTCGGGCCGGTCGATCTTGGTCTGTGGCGCAACGCTCGAGGCCGTGAAACGCACCTTCGTCAGGTAGATGTCCAGACCATCGGTCTCGAAGCTCCCCTCGCGCGAGTCCATCCACCCGATCAGGACCTTGTCGTCACCGATCGCGACCGACTGAGGCCCGAAGTTCCAGTAGACGCCGGCGCGATAGTCGTAGCCGATGTCGTTGTTCTGCGACTGGTCACTGACACGACGGCTTGTGAAGCTCGTGCCCTCGTTGTTGGAATAGGAGTAGTAGGTGTCGCTCAGGCGCGGGTCGTCGCAGGGGCCGTGCACCCGTCCGCAGTTGGCCGAGGCAAGCCCCTGAAACCAGTGCCGCTTGTCATTCCAGACGATGTCGACGCGCCCGTTGGGTGCGACGGCCACGTTGGGATGGCGAACCTGGGTGTACTGGTTGCCCGGGAAGACCGTCGGGTCGTTGATCTGCTTGGGGGTCGACCACGTCAGGCCGTCGTCCTTGGAGCGCTGGAACCAGACACCCGCCCGTGGGTTGTTGAAGTCGTCGGCGCCCGCGTAGCCGCCGACAGGGGCCACCGGGCCCGGAGGACTCACGACGTAGACGATGTAGAGGTTCTTCTTGCCGTCGGCTGCCAGTCGTGGGAACGCCACGCCGGAGAAGGCCGACGGTGCGGTGACATCGGTCACGGTCACCGGCGCGTTCCAGGTCTGGCCGTCGTCCGTGGACCGGGCAACCTGAATCTTGGCCTCGGGGACCTCGTCGAACGTGCCACCGGCGTTCTCCTTCAGACCGGTCGTGCGCCACCCGATGCTGATCGAGTTGGCGTTGATGACGACCTGGCTCGTATCGCGCGGAACCGGGACACCGGGCGCGCTGACCTGCGCGGGTGCCGAGAACGTCGCCCCGGCATCGTTGGAGACCGTCGCGCGCACCGAGGGGCAGGTCGTCGCGGTCGCGGTCGGCCGT
>JBKJUS010000172.1:0-49403 GCA_046590575.1 Mycobacteriales bacterium
GTCGAGCGGCTCGTTGGCCTGCGCCTTGACGAAGCGGTCCTCCTCGTCGGCGGTGAGGTAGTCGATCTGGTCGGTGGCGCGACCGTTCTCGACCTTGCGGTACGGCGTCTGGATGAATCCGAACGGGTTGACCTGCGCGAAGCTCGCCAGCGACCCGATCAGGCCGATGTTCGGGCCCTCGGGGGTCTCGATCGGGCACATCCGGCCGTAGTGGCTGGGGTGCACGTCGCGGACCTCGAAGCCGGCGCGCTCACGCGAGAGCCCACCGGGCCCGAGCGCCGAGAGACGACGCTTGTGGGTCAGGCCCGAGAGCGGGTTGGTCTGGTCCATGAACTGGCTGAGCTGGGAGGTCCCGAAGAACTCCTTGATGCTCGCCACCACCGGACGGATGTTGATCAGGGTCTGCGGCGTGATCGCCTCGACGTCCTGGGTCGTCATCCGCTCGCGGACCACCCGCTCCATGCGCGACAGGCCGAGCCGGATCTGGTTCTGGATCAGCTCACCCACCGAACGCAGGCGACGGTTGCCGAAGTGGTCGATGTCGTCGACCTCGAAGTCCGCCTCACCGGCGTGCAGCTTCACGATGTAGTCGATCGTCGCGACGATGTCGTCCTCGGTGAGCGTGCCCTGCGTGACCGGCAACGCCAGCTGGAGCTTCTTGTTCACCTTGTAGCGGCCGACCTTGGCGAGGTCGTAGCGCTTGGGGTTGAAGAAGAGGTTGTCCAGCAGCGTCTGCGCGCTCTCGCGGGTCGGCGGCTCGCCGGGACGCAGCTTGCGGTAGATGTCGATCAGGGCCTCGTCCTGACCGGCGACGTGGTCCTTCTCGAGCGTGACGCGCATGGACTCGTAGTTGCCCCAGCGCTCGAGGATCTTCGCGTCGTCCCAGCCCATGGCCTTGAGCAGCACGGTGACGGACTGCTTGCGCTTGCGGTCGATGCGCACGCCGACGGTGTCGCGCTTGTCGACCTCGAACTCGAGCCAGGCGCCGCGGCTCGGGATGACCTTGCAGCTGTAGACCTCGCGGTCGGAGGTCTTGTCGACGTCGCGGTTGAAGTAGACGCCCGGCGAGCGGACCAGCTGGGAGACGACGACCCGCTCGGTGCCGTTGATCACGAAGGTGCCCTTGGGCGTCATGAGCGGGAAGTCGCCCATGAACACCGTCTGGCTCTTGATCTCGCCGGTGGCGTTGTTGGTGAACTCGGCCGTGACGAACATCGGGGCCGAGTAGGTCATGTCCTTGTCCTTGCACTCCTCGACGGAGTACTTGGGCGGCTCGAACCGCGGGTCGCGGAACTCAAGAGACATGGAGTCGGAGAAGTCCTTGATCGGCGAGATCTCCTTGAGGATCTCCTCGAGCCCGCTCTCGGCCCTGCTGCTGCGGTCGTCCGCCGCGAGGCGGGCTCTCCACGCATCGTTGCCGACCAGCCAGTCGAACGACTCGGTCTGCAGGGCGAGCAGGTTGGGAACCTCGAGAGGCTCCCGGATCTTGGCGAACGAGATGCGCTGGGACTGTGACGAGCGGGCCACGAACATCCTTCCGGGGCGACACCGGTGCGCTACGGGCGCGCACGAGCGGCCCCCGGTCGGCTACCGCCATATGAAGCGACCGGAGGGTGAGGGCAGGGCGAAAGGGCAGTCTAACCGATGGTTAGACTGGTGTCGATCTCGTAGAGCCGACGGAGGTCATGAACCGGGTCAGACAACCGTGCCTGAGGCTTGAGGTCAAGACTTGACAACCCTGGCGTGTCGGAGTTCACCCCGCCTGGGACGTTCCCGAAGCAGCCCGGCGAAAGTCGAGTCCGGTAACGCCAACGGGCGGTCACCCTCACGCGAGAGGGTGACCGCCCGTTGGGCGCTACACGACGTTACTTGACGGTGACCGTGGCGCCGGCCGCCTCGAGGGCTGCCTTGCCCTTCTCGGCAGCCTCCTTGGTGACCTTCTCAAGCACCGGCTTCGGCGCGCCGTCGACGAGGTCCTTGGCCTCCTTCAGCCCAAGGCTGGTCAACGTACGCACCTCCTTAATGACCTGGATCTTCTTGTCGCCGGCCGCCTCGAGGATGACGTCGAACTCATCCTGCTCAGCGGACTCCTCGGCAGCAGCCGCGCCACCACCTGCGGCCGGGGCCGCCACGGCGGCGACCGGAGCCGCAGCAGTGACACCGAAGGTCTCCTCGAACTGCTTCACGAACTCGCTGAGCTCGATCAGCGTCATCTCCTTGAACACGTCAAGGAGATCGTCAGTGCTCATCTTCGCCATGGTGGCGGGTCCTCTCGGTCGGTGCGGGCGTGGCCCGGCTGGTGTGAACAGGGATGGAACGGCCGGTCAGGTTCCCGCCTGCGGCTCGGGTGCGGAGTCGTCAGCAGGGGCGCTTGTCACGCCTTCACTCGTGCTTTCCGTGCTTTCTGGAGTCTCTGTGGCTGGAACTGCCTCAGCCTCGGGTGCGGTCTCGTCAGCAGCAACCGCCTCGGCAGGTGCCTCCTCAGCAGCGACCGACGCCTCGGGGCTGACCGGAGCGGCCGGTCCCTCGCGCTCGACCTTGTCGCGCAGCGCCGCAGCAAGCCGAACTGCCTGGGACAGCGGAGCAGCGAACAACGAGACGGCCTGCGAAAGCGACGCCTGCATCGCGCCGGCGAGCTTGGCGAGGAGAACCTCGCGGCTCTCCAGGTTGGCCAGCTTGGTCACTTCGGCCACCGAGAGCAGCTTGCCCTCGAAGACCCCGCCCTTGATGACGAGGAGCGGCCGCGTCTTGGCGAAGTCCCGGACCAGCTTGGCCGTCTCGACAGCGTCGCCGGTGACGAAGGCGATCGCCGTCGGACCCGACAGCAGAGCCTCGAGACCATCGACCCCTGCCTCTTTGGCAGCGATCTTGGTCAGGGTGTTCTTCACGACGGAGTAACGCGCGTGGCCGCTCAACGTACGGCGAAGCTCGGTGAGCTCGGCGACGGTGAGCCCGCGGTACTCCGTGAGCACCGCGCCGCCCGTGGCCTGAAACGCTTCGGTGATCTCGGCTACCGACGCGGCCTTATCGGGCCTTGCCATGTGCCTCCCATCCTCGTCCGGTTCGACCGGTGATCCGGCCCTCGAACGAGCAGACGCCCCGAGCGCAGAGTGCGCGGGGCGTCGTACGACGGCAGTGCCGTCGAGGAGGCTGATCCGTGCGCCTGCGCGGGTCGCCCGACGAGTCGGGGCTTTCGGCTGCCTGGCGGCAGCGACCGGCGGTCTGTGGCTGAGGAGGAGGGTAGGCGGCCGAGGCGGCCCCGGTCAAAACGACCGGACTATCGACCGCCCGCCGAGCAGCGCCGTACCCCGATCGGCGACCGGCGGCTCAGGCCTGGTTGGCGTCTTCCATCAGGTTACGCAACTTGCTCGGGTCGACCGAGATACCGGGGCCCATCGTGGTGGTCATGACGATCTTCTTCAGGTAGCGGCCCTTGGCAGACGCCGGCTTGGCCCGGGTGACCTCATCCATCGCAGCGGTGTAGTTGCCGATCAGCGCGGCCTCGTCGAAGGAGGCTTTGCCGATGACCATGTGCAGGTTGCCCTGCTTGTCGACCCGGAAGTTGACCTTGCCGCCCTTGATGTCACCCACTGCCTTCGCGACGTCCATCGTCACCGTGCCGGTCTTCGGGTTCGGCATCAGGCCACGCGGCCCCAGCACGCGGGCCACCTTGCCCACCTTGCCCATGAGGTCTGGCGTAGCAACCGCGGCGTCGAAGTCGACGAACCCGGCAGCGACCCGTTCGATGAGGTCGTCGGACCCGACGAAGTCAGCGCCCGCTGCTTCGGCCTCCGCGGCCTTGGCACCCGTGGCGAAGACGGCCACGCGGACCACCTTGCCCGTGCCGTGCGGAAGGCTGACGGTGCCACGGACCATCTGGTCGGCCTTGCGTGGGTCGACGCCGAGCACGATGGCCACCTCGACCGTCGCGTCGAACTTCGTGGTGGTGGTGGCCTTGGTCAGCTTCACCGCTTCGAGCGGGCTGTAGACCTTGTCCCGGTCGACGAGCTCGGCAACCTTGCGGTACGTCTTGCTGCGTGGCACGACGGTGCTCCTTGTCGTTTCGTGGTGCTGACGGGCCCGCCGCTCTGGCGGCCCTCCCACGTGGGTCATGCGTGAAGCAGTGGCGCGGACAGTGCGGCTAGTCCCGGACGGTGATGCCCATCGAGCGGGCCGTGCCCCGAACGGTCTGCTCGGCCGCGTCGAGATCGTTGGCGTTGAGGTCGGGCAGCTTCGTCTGGGCGATCTCGCGAACCTGGGCCTTGCTCACCGTCGCGACCTTGGTCTTGTGCGGCTCGCCGCTGCCCTTCTCCACTCCCGCTGCCTTCTTGAGGAGGACGGCGGCCGGCGGCGTCTTGGTAATGAAGGTGAAGGAGCGGTCTTCGAAGACCGAGATCTCCACCGGGATGACCAGACCGCGCTGGCTCTCGGTCTGGGCGTTGTACTGCTTGCAGAACTCCATGATGTTCACGCCGTGCTGGCCGAGCGCCGGTCCGACGGGCGGAGCAGGCGTGGCGGCACCGGCGTTGATCTGCAGCTTGATGATCGCTGTGAGTTTCTTCTTCGGAGGCATGACGCGTCTTCCTTGCTTGATGGAGGCGTGAGGGTACGCCGGGACGGATGCGGCGTGCCGCTTAGAGCTTGGCGACCTGACTGAACGAGAGCTCTACCGGCGTCTCCCGGCCGAAGATGGAGACGAGCACCTTGAGCTTCTGCGAGTCGTGGTTGATCTCGTTGATCGTGGCCGGGAGCGTGGCGAATGGCCCGTCCATCACGGTGATCGACTCGCCGACCTCGAACTCCAGCTTGACCATCGGCTTCGGCTTCTCCGGCGGCGGGGCAAGCGTCGCGATGACCTCCGCCTTTGACAGTGGGGAGGGCCGCGAAGTCTGGCCGACGAAGCCGGTGACGCCCGGCGTGTTGCGCACCGCCGACCACGACTCGTCGGTGAGCTCCATGCGGACGAACAGATAGCCGGGCAGCTTCTTGCGGACTACTAGCTGCCGCTTGCCGTTCTTGACTTCGGTGACCTCTTCGGTCGGCACCTCGATCTGGAAGATGAACTCCTCCATATTGAGGCTGGAGATCCGGGTCTCGAGGTTGGTCTTCACCTTGTTCTCGTAGCCGGCGTAAGAGTGGATGACGTACCAGTCTCCGGGAGCGTTCTCCAGCGCGACGGCCATCTCGTTGACCGGCTCCGGCTCAGCGTCCTCCAGCGCAGCGAGCCCCTCCGTCAGCGCGTCCGTCGCCGGAGCGTCCGCGGCCTCAGCCACGTCAGCCTCATCGGCCGGCGACCCGGCAGCGGCATCGACAGCGGGGGTGTCGTCGGTGCCCAGGTCAAGGTCCTCCGTGGCGTCCTCGGCAGGCGCAGCGTCGTCAGCGGGTCCGACCGGCTCCTCGCCCGCCTCTGCCCGGCGCAGCATCTCGTCGAGATCGACAGTGCCGGCCGGTGGATTGCCCTGCTCGACGGCATCGCCCGGCGGCGGCGCCTGCGAGTCACGTTCGTCGAAGGTCAGGGAGTTGTCGGACACAGGTGCGATTCCTTCTTGGGATTGCCGGGGTGGGTGTCGGGCGAGCGACCTAGCCGAAGAGCGCGCCGACGAACTTCACGAAGCCGAAGTCGAAAGCTGCGACCAGCGACACCATGAAGGTCACGAACACCAGAACGACGATGGTGTAGCCGATCAGCTCCTGCCGGGTCGGCCAGATCACCTTGCGCAGCTCGGCGACGACCTCGCGGTAGAGCAGGGCGATCCGACCGAATGGGCCGCGGCGCTTGTTGCGCGCGCCCGCCCCTTTGCCACCTGCCGCCGGGGACGGCTGCGGCGTGGACGCCTCGGTCGTCGTGCTGCTCACGTGTGTCCTCGTCTTCTCGTCTCGCGGTGCCGGTGCGGAGCAGGGCAGGAGGGACTTGAACCCCCAACCGCCGGTTTTGGAGACCGGTGCTCTACCAATTGAGCCACTGCCCTCCGAGCGCGCCCTAGAACCTGACCCCGGGCGTGCCGAGGCAGGGCCGCACGCGCCCAGACGCAGCAGTGTACGTCGGACGCCCGATGCGGCCAACACGGCCCGCTGACGCGCTGCTCAGGCGGACTCGGCGGCCACGCCGCCGCGGCGGGACCTCAGCGCCCGCCAAGCCAGCATGCCGAGACCGGCCGCAGCCACCGCCCCGACCCCGGCGGAGGCGGCAGCCACGCCGGGCCGAGCGCCGCTGACGATGCCACGACCGTAGACGGCAACCGAGGCCCGCGCGCTCGGAGCGGCGGCCTGGGCAAGGAGCGCCGGGAGCAACGCTTCCGGCGGGGTGGCCGGCACCGACGCGAGCTCAGCCAACGTCCGGCGTACCGCGCGGTGCCCGGCGGCCACGGTGGCGCAAGCGGGGCAGTCCGCCAGGTGTGCCCGGATCTCCGTCGCCCGACGGGTGCTCAGCTCGTGGCCGTCGAGACCAGGAAGCTCGGGTCGGACGGCGTCGCAGGCAGTGGCGGGCGGTGCGGACAGGCGGTGCGCCGCACCCGGCTGGGCTGCGTCGCGGCTACGGCGAAAGCTCATGCGGTGCCTCTTCTCGCCCGGCGGGGCAGCCGGGTCACAGTGTCGTCGGACAGCGAGGCCCGGAGGCGCTCGCGAGCGCGGAACAGACGTACCTTCACGGCGGTCTCCGACAGGCCGGTCAGCGCGGCAACCTCAGCGGTCGAGAGCCCTTCGACGTCACGGAGCAAGACGATGGTGCGCGAAGACTCAGGCAGGGCCGCCACCGCGGCCTGGGCGCGGGTGAGCAACTCGGCCCGCTCGGCCCGCTCCTCCGGACTCGGATCCGGGTCGGCGATGGTGTCGTAGGCAGGTTCCCCCGGGGCCCCTACCGGCTGCCGGCCGAGCATCGGTCGTCGGGCCCGCCGGCGCATCGCCGTGAGAGCGACATTGACGGTCACCCGGTGCAGCCACGTGCCGAAGCTGGACTCGCCTCGAAAGCCGGCTACGGAGCGCAGCACCCGCACGAAGACCTCCTGTGTCACGTCCGCCGCCTCCTCGCGGTCGCGGACGAGCCGCAGCGCAAGGTTGTAGACGTCGGTGTACGTCGCCCGGATGAGGGCGTCGAGGGCACCGGGCTCGCCACGCTGGCAGGCCCGAACGACCTCGGGGTCGACGTCCATCATCTGATTGGACTCCCTCAGGGCTTTGGAGTTACCTCCTGGATGAGACTGCACCCGCAGCCTCCCGCAGGTCGTCCCGCTCGGAAAGGTCTCTCATGCCATCGCGGATATCCCGGCGGGTCAGCTCGATCGCCGAGTCAGCGACTCTCGCGGTCGACGCCAAGGCCAAAGCACTGAAGGCAGCGGGGCGCGACATCATCGGCTTCGGGGCTGGTGAGCCCGACTTCCCGACCCCGCCAGGAATCGTCGAAGCCGCGGTGGCGGCCTGTCGAAACCCCCGGTTTCACAAGTACACGCCGACTCCAGGCCTCCCGGAGCTCCGGGAGGCGTTGGCGCACAAGACCAAGCGGGACAGCGGGTACGACGTCACTCCCGGACAGGTTCTCGTGACCAACGGCGGCAAGCAGGCCGTCTACGAGGCCTTTGCCTCGATCCTCGACCTTGGCGACGAGGTGTTGCTCCCAGCGCCGTACTGGACCACCTACCCCGAAGCGATCACGCTGGCCGGCGGCGCGGCGGTCGAGATCGCCACGGACGAGTCGAGCGCCTTCTGCGTGTCCGTGGACCAGCTCGAGGCAGCGCGCACCCCACGCACCAAGGCGCTGCTCTTCTGCTCTCCCAGCAACCCGACCGGGTCGGTCTACCCACCCGACCAGGTCGAGGCCATCGGCCGGTGGGCCGCCGAGCATCAGATCTGGGTCGTCACCGACGAGATCTATGAGCACCTGGTCTACGGCGAGGCGCAGCACGTCTCCATGCCGGTCGTCGTGCCGGAGATCGCCGACCGCTGCCTCGTCGTCAACGGCGTGGCCAAGACGTACGCCATGACCGGCTGGCGGGTCGGCTGGCTCATCGGACCGACGGACGTGGTAGCGGCCGCGGCCAACCTTCAGTCGCACTCGACGAGCAACGTCTGCAACGTCGCGCAAGCCGCGGCACTGGCGGCCGTAACCGGTGATCTGACCGCCGTCGCGGAGATGCGCACCGCCTTCGACCGCCGCCGGCGGCTGATGCACCGGATGCTCAACGACATCCCCGGCGTCGAGTGCCCCGAGCCCACCGGCGCGTTCTACGCGTTTCCGTCTCTGCGAGGTGCGATGAACCGACCGCTGCGCGGCCGTCACGCCACGTCAACAGCGGAGTTGGCGGAGATCGTGCTCGACGAGGTAGGAGTCGCCTTCGTTCCCGGCGAGGCCTTCGGCGCTCCGGGCTATGCCCGGTTCTCCTACGCGCTCGGCGACGATGATCTGGTGGACGGCGTCACCCGGCTGGGCGCGCTGCTCGGCGAGGCGGATTGACCGGCCACGCTGAGCCAGGCGGGGCTGGCCGCGCTACCGCACTCAGGCGAGCCGGACTGTGGCACGGGCGCCGGTGAGCACGCCGCTGCCCTCGACCTCGGCGGTGACGACCACCACCACCCGCTGGTCTTCGAGCTTCTCCTCCACCCGCCCGGTGAGGACGAGTAGAGCGCCCTTGTCGTCGTCCGGCACGACGACGGGGCGCGAGAAGCGCACCTGGTAGTCGAGCACTGCGCCGGGGTCGCCGACCCACTCGGTCACCACCCGGGCAGCCAGCGCCATGGTGTACATGCCGTGCGCGATCACGTTGGGCAGCCCGACCAGCGTCGCGATCCGCTCGTTCCAGTGGATGACGTTGAAGTCCCCGGACGCGCCGGCGTACTGCAGCAGATTCCAGCGCTGGACAGGAAGCGCCAGCGGTGGCAGCTCTGTGCCCACCTCGACGTCGGCGTAGCGCACCTGGGCGACCACTAGCTCTCCTGCGCGGGTGCGGTGCCGCGGATGACGACGACGTTGGTGACCGTGCTGACCGGCTCACCGCTCTCGGTGGTGATCTCGCTCGTGATGGTCAGAAGTTCGTTGCGCCCGGCGATGCGGATGTCGGTGATAGTTGACGTGCTGACCAGTCGGTCACCCGCGACGACCGGACGGTGGTGGGCGAATCGTTGCTCCCCGTGCACGAGCCGGCTGTAGTCCAGGCCGAGGTCCGGGTCGGTGATCGCAGCATTGGGCCGCCGGAAGCCAATCACTGTGAGAAAAGTAGGCGGGGCGATCACGTCGGGATGACCGAGAGCGCGAGCCACGGCGACGTCGTAATAGGCCGGGTTGATGTCGCCGATCGCCGCGGCGAACTCGCGAATATGCTCCCGGCCGACCTCGTACGGCGCCGACGGCGCGAAGGTCCGCCCGATGAACGCCGGGTTCAGTGGCATGCGCGGCTAGCGAGTCTCGCGGTGCGCCTGGTGGCTGCGGCAACGCGGGCAGAACTTAGCCAGCTCCATGCGGTCGGGATCGTTTCGCCGATTCTTCTTGGTGATGTAGTTGCGTTCCTTGCACTCCGTGCAGGCCAGCGTGATCTTCGGTCGGACGTCGTTCTTGGCCACGGCGGAGCATCCTCAGCAACAGTCGGGAAAGGTGGAGCGGTGCCGACAGGGTAACCGACGCCCACCGCCGCTGTCGAAGCCGGTGACGGGCACCCATCGGCGAACTCGCCGTACGTCGAACATCTGTGTAGCGGTGGCCGGACTTGAACCGGCGACACAGCGATTATGAGCCGCTTGCTCTACCAGGCTGAGCTACACCGCTCCGCCGGCCGGGAGACGACCGGAGAGAGCCCCCTTACGGAATCGAACCGTAGACCTTCTCCTTACCATGGAGACGCTCTGCCGACTGAGCTAAGGGGGCGGCATGCTCGGGTGAGGGTAGACGACATTCGGTGTGGGCGCCAAAAGGGATCCCCGAGTTAGACAACCCGCCTCATGCGACGTCGCGGAGCGCCGCGCTCACCCTGACGCCCCGTGTCGTCGGCCGCCGGGCTTCGCCCGGCCAGCCACGTCGACAGGACCCCGGCGGGGACCGGGCGGCTGAGATGGAAGCCCTGCGCGAGCGCGCAGTCGAGCTCGGTGAGGCGGTCCCACGTCGCGGCGTCCTCCACGCCTTCAGCGACAACCCGCAACCCCAGGTTGGCGCCAAGGTCGACGATCGTCTGGACGATGACCGCGTCGTTGCGGTCGTGCAGCATGCCGAGGACGAAAGACTTGTCGATCTTGATCTCCAGCACCGGGAGCCGGCTGAGGTAGGTCAGCGACGAGTAGCCGGTGCCGAAGTCGTCCACAGAGATCGTGACGCCCATCCCGGCGAGGCGCCGCAGCACGCCGATCGTGCGAGCCGGGTCGCTCATGACCGAGCTCTCGGTGATCTCCAGTACGAGCAGCGCCGGGTCGACACCTGCCTGCACGAGCAGCCGACCCACGTCCTCCGGCAGTTCGTGATCCAGCAGGGAGCGGGCCGAGATGTTGACCGCCATGGTCAGGTCCAGCCCCGCGTGCTGCCACGCGGCGCACTGCTGAAGTGCGCCGCGCAGTACCCACCGGGTGAGTGGTCGGATCAGGCCGGTGTGCTCCGCCAACGGCACGAACTCATCGGGTAGGAGCAGCCCGTGCGTCGGGTGATGCCAGCGCACCATCGCCTCGACCCCGACGACGCGGCCGGTGCGCAGCTCGGCCTTAGGCTGGAAGTACAACGCCAGCTCGTCGGTTTCGATGGCCCGGCGCAGCTCGCCAATGAGCGCGAGCCGGCGGGGGCTGTACTGGTCGCGATCAGCGGCGTAGGTCTCGATCGAGCGGGTGCCTGCCTTCGCGAGATACATCGCCACGTCAGCACGTTGCAGCAGAGCCTCCGGGTCGCTGCCGTGGTGCGGAAAAATCGCCACGCCGATGCTGCCGGAGACATCGAGGCTCAGGGCATCGAGGGTGAACGGCCGTTCGAGCGCACTGTGCACCTGACCCGCGGTCTGGACGGCGTCCCACTCGTCGATGACCGAGGGCACCAGGATCGCGAACTCGTCGCCGCCGAGCCGAGAGATCGTCGTGGTGGCCGCGAGGCAACGCGTGAGTCGGCTGCCGATCTCCTGCAGCACGAGATCGCCGTTGTGATGACCGAGGGTGTCGTTGACCTCCTTGAATCGGTCCAGATCCAGGATCATGACCGCCAGCAGGCGATCCTCGTCACGCGCCTTCGCGATGGCGTCGGCAACCCGCTGGCGAAAGCACGTGCGGTTGGCCAGCCCGGTCAGCGCATCGGTGAGCGCCTCCTGCCGCAGCCGGGTGATCAGTCGCTCGTTTTCGAGAGCCACGCTCGCGTGGGTGGCCAGGGCTTCGAAGAAGCGCTGGTCCTCCGAGCCGAAGCTGCGCGCGTCGGTGAGCCGGCTCGTGACGGCGATCGTGCCGTCGATCGTTCCGTCCCGGAGGAGAGGTGCAATGAGAAGGTCGCGGGCGCCGTACCGGTCCAGGTGGTCGCGTTCGACGGCATCGCGGGTGCCATAGGAGAGCAGGCGCGAGACGCCGTCGGCACAGACCGCTGGCCACGGCCAGCCCTCGGCCGTGGCCGCATCGATAAAATCGGTGCTCGCCGAGCCGTCGTCACCCAGCCACATCCGCAGGAAGCTGCCGTCCCCGGACTCGTCGCGCAGCACCACCTCCGCACCGGCGGCGCGCAACAGGTCACGGGTGTGGGTGAGCAGCGATTGGCTGGCATCGCCCGAGTCGCGAATGTCCTCGACGGCGCGGCTGAACGTGTACAGCCGCTCCAGGTTGGCGTGTCGCTCTCCCAGCCCGGCGTAGCCGCGGTAAGCGAGCAGGATCACGCCAGCCACCACCACCAGGAGCCACCCCGCGCGCGCGTCGGCTTGCAGGGTGATCACGGCGAGAAGGGCGAGCGACGCCTCGAAGACAGCGACCGTGGTCGCGACCCCTGCCGTGGTGAGCCACCTACGCCACCGCAGCCACGACTCACTGGCTGCGCTCACCGCGACAGCGGTAAGCGCGCTCACAAGCTCAGCGGCGACCGCTGCGCCGAGGCCCGCGATCCAGGCTCGCGGACCCGCCGAGGCCTCACCCGCGATCGCCCGGAACACGACAACAGCGACGCTGGCGGACAGGGCCGCTTGGTTGATGTCGAGCACGACCTTCGCCGAAGGCTGTCGCCGCGGCAGCGCGTTCAGCAGCGCCCCGATCACTCGGGCCGGTACGAGGGTTACCGGATCGGCGACGAAGAGCCCCAGGACGAGGAACACCTCCGACACCGAGATCGACCGCGTCTCGCGGCGGAACTCGATGTGGATGGCAGCCGCGTCGGTGCCCGCGAAGAGGAGGGCCAGGACGAACCAGGGCACCGTGACCGGGCTCGGGAGCGGCGTCAGGTGGTAGATGCCCACGAAGTAGATGGCCAGGCAGCCCAAGCCGAGAGCCGCGCTGATGTCGACGATCGGGCGACGGCTCGATACCCAGGAGGTCGGGCCCGCAGGAGGCGTTGCCCGCTCCTGCGACAAGGCGGCACCTCCTAGGGCTGGACCACCGGACCGTCCGGGGCGCGAGACGACCTGGAGGACATCGGCACAGAAGGCCCAGGACTGCAGCCTCCGGCCCGAATGCGCACCGGCTCCGGCAGCTGCTGGGACGCTCGGGGCCTGAACGGCGGACGGCGGGCCCCACGCGATCGTGGGGCCCGCCGTACCGGCGTGGGAGGTGCAGGGTTCGAACCTGCGTAGGCTGAGCCGGCAGATTTACAGTCTGCTCCCTTTGGCCACTCGGGCAACCTCCCGTTGTACCCGCCAAGGTGCAGCAGGCGGCATGAGGATAACGGATCACTGAGTCGAGGAGCGCACCGTGGCAGACCCGTCGTTCGACGTCGTGAGCAAGGTCGAGCACCAAGAGGTGGACAACGCGCTCAACCAGGCCGCGAAGGAGATCGCCACCCGCTACGACTTCAAGGACACCGGCTCGGCGATCGCCTGGTCAGGCGAGAAGGTCGAGATCAAGAGCAACGCCGAGGAGCGCTGCAAAGCCGTCCTTGAGGTGTTCAAGGAGAAACTGGTCAAGCGCGAGGTGTCCCTCAAGTGCCTCCAGCACGGCGAGCCCCAGCCCGCCGGCGGCAACACCGTCAAGCTCACCATCGAGATCAACCAGGGAATCGCCGACGACAAGGCGAAGGCAATCGCCAAGAAGATCAAGGCGGATGGTCCCAAGGGCATCCAGGCATCGATCCAGGGCGACCAACTGCGGGTGACCGGAAAGAAGAAGGACGACCTGCAGGTGGTGATCCAGCTGCTGAGGGAGAGCGACTTCGGCATCCCCCTGCAGTTCACCAACTATCGGTAGGGGGGCGCCTCCCCAGCCCGACGCGGCCGGCCGACAATCGAAGGCGCGCCCGCTCACGCACGCGACCCGTCGACCAGCTTGGGTCCGGGGAACGGTCCTGAGCTCGAGCGCGCCGAGGCTGCGGACGCAGTGCGGCCAGTTGCGTGCGCGGGCGGGCAGCTAGTCGAGAGTCGAACGCCTGGGGGACCTCAAGCCGGTTAGCACGCCCTCGTCGGCTTCCGGCGGCGTAGGTCGCTAGCTGGGCAGCGTGGTACCAGCCATCCTCTCGAGACGCGCAATGCGCTCTTCCATCGGGGGATGGGACGCGAACATCCTGGCCAGGCCACCCCCGCTGAAGGGGTTGGCGATCATGAGGTGACTGGTCGCCACCAGCTCGTTGCTCTGCGGGAGCGGCATCGCTTGGGTGCCGGCGTGCAGCTTGCGCAGCGCGCTGGCCAGCGCGAGCGGGTCGCCGGTGACCAGGGCACCGTCGGCGTCGGCGGAGAACTCCCGGGTCCGTGAGACGGCAGCCTGGACGGTCATGGCGGCAATCGGGCCGAGCACGATGAGCAGCAACCCGCCGAGTGCGCCGCCGCCGTTATCGTCGTCGCTGCTGCGGCCGCCGCCGAAGAGCGCGCCGAAGAAGGCCATCCGAGAGAGGAACATGATCACAGTGGCCAGCGTGCCTGCGACTGAGCTGATGAGGATGTCCCGGTTGTAGACGTGCGCGAGCTCGTGGCCCAGCACGCCGCGCAGTTCCTTGCGGTCGAGTATCTGCAGGATGCCCTGGGTGCAGCAGACCGCTGCGTTACGCGGGTTGCGCCCGGTCGCGAAGGCATTGGGCTGCATGGTCGGCGAGACGTAGAGCCGCGGCATCGGCATCCGCTGCGACTGGGCCAGCTCCGCCACGATGGCGTAGAGTTCGGGCGCCTCGGCCTCGCTGACAGGCTGCGCCCGCATCGACCGCAGCGCGATCTTGTCGCTCCAGAAGTAGCTGACGCCGTTGATGCCGATGGCTAGCACGAATGCCATGGTGAGCCCAGCGTTACCACCGAGCAGTTGGCCGGCGAAGAGGATCAAGGCCGAGAGCAGTCCGAGCAGAGCAGCGGTCTTCAAACCGTTGTTGTGACTGTTGTGCATGAGAGGGCCTCCTCGACCCGAACCGGCACCGCGCCGGCCATCCCTAGCAACGTCCTGGTGGGGCGCGACGTTCCGCGCCGGCGAGCAGCGCGCTCAGCCAGCAGCCAGCAAGACTGACAGCGGGGTGAAGTGCAGAACCAGCTCCGGGTAGAAGCCGATGGCGACCGTAGCCGCGGCGGTCAGCCCGATCGCCGCGAGCACAGGCGCCGGTACGTGCACCGGCTCCAGAGCCGCCTCACCGGCGGGCTCCCCCAAGCCGGCGAAGAGGCTGAACGCCACCCGGAGGTAGTAGTACATGGCGAAGACGGTGTTCACCGCCATGACCACGCCGAGCCAGACGATCTCGCCGTCAATCGTGGCCCGAAAGACCTGGATCTTGGCGAAGAGCCCGGCGAGCCCCGGCGGAGCGCCGGCCAGGCAGAACAAGAAGAACGCGAAGATCAGCGCAAGCAACGGAGAGGACTTGACGAGGCCGCGGTAGTCGGCGATGAGGTTGCGCGGCGTCCGGCGCGCCACGGCCGTCACGCAGGCGAAGACGCCGAGGTTCATCACTGCGTAGATGGCGATGTAGGAAAGGGTCGCGGCGAAGGCAGTGCGCATCGCCGCCTCCCCCGCCGTGGCGGCGACCCCCAGCGGCACGAGGATGTAGCCGGCCTGCCCGATGGAGGAGTAGGCGAGCATTCGGACCATGTGTCGCTGCTGGATCGCGACGAGGTTGCCCAACGTCATGGTGATGGCCGCGAGCACCGCTAGGAGAGGGGCCCACACGTCGCTGTACCCGGGGAAGCCGAGGTAGCAGATCGTCAACAGACCGGCGAATCCGGCGGCCTTCGAAGCGACGGAAAGAAAGGCGGCAACCGGCACGGGTGCGCCCTGGTAGGTGTCCGGTGCCCAGAAGTGGAACGGCGCAGCGGAGACCTTGAAGGCGAATCCGACGATGACAAGGCCCACCGCAGCCGCGCCGGCAGGGGTGCGCCCCGTCCTTCCGAAGGTCTCGCCGATCACTGAGAGCTGGACCGACCCGGTCAGGCCGTAGACCAGGCTCATCCCAAAGAGCATGACCGCTGTCGCCAGGACGCCGATGAGGAAGAACTTGATCGCCGACTCCGCCGACCGGCTGTCGGTCTTGCGGAACCCGGCGATGACGAAGCCCGGCACCGACACCAGCTCAAGAGAGATGAACAGCATGATCAGGTCACGGCTCGAGGCGATCAGCAGCATGCCGAAGAACGAGCACAGCAGGAGGAAGTAATACTCGCCCTGGTAGTAGCGGCCTTCCTGGAAGTAGTTCAAGGAGAGCAGCAGCACGACCAGTGCGGCGCCGAGGAAGATGACCTTGAAGAGCACGGCGTAGTTGTCGACCACGAACGAGCAGCCGCCCCCGGCAACACAGAAGGTGCCGCGGTCCGCGCCAGTCAGAGTGAGCACGGCGGCCAACGTTCCGAGCACCCCGGCAAACGCCAGCGGCATGGCCAGCCACCGTCGGTCGTCCGGGAGGAAGAGGTCGACGATCAGCACCAGGATCGCCGTGAGACCGAGGACGATCTCCGGCGCGAGCGCGTGGTAGTCGATGGTCTGCAACATGGAGGGCTACCCGACACCGATCGAGGTCATGAGGTTCTGCACGGCTCCGTCGGTGATGCCGAAGATGAACTTCGGGTAGACGCCCAAAGCGAGAATCAGCACGAGGAGCGGCGACCAAGCCGCGAGCTCCAGGCCCATGACGTCGTTGAACCGCTCGGCTCTCCACCGCTCGGGTACTACCCCGAGGTTGACCCGCTGGAGCAACCAGAGGAAGTAGCCGGCAGTCAGCACCGTGCCGATCGCACCGAAGACCATGAGCGTGCGGAAGAGCGTGAGACTCAGACCTTCGGCCGGCTCGAACGCGGCCAAGAGCGAGAACACCTCGCCCCAGAACCCGGCGAGCCCAGGTAGTCCGAGCGACGCGATCGACGTGAAGGTCAGCAGAGAGGCGAGGTAGGGCATCTTCACCATCATGCCGCCGCCGATCTCGGCGATCTCACCTGTGTGGTAGCGGTCTTTGATCGACCCCACGATGAAGAAGAGCATCCCGGTCACCACGCCATGGGAGATGTTGCCAAAGAGCGCTGCGTTGATCCCCGTGGGGGTCATGGTGGCGATGCCGAGCATCACGAAGCCCATGTGACCCACCGAGGAGAAGGCGATCATCCGCTTCATCTCCTTCTGCGCGAGGCAGCAGAGCGAGCCGTAGATGATCGCGACGACAGCCAGTACGCCGATCCAGGGCGCGTAGTCCATGGCCGCCTCGGGCAGGATGGGGATGCCGATCCGAACGAAGCCGTACGTGCCGAACTTCAGCAGGATGCCGGCGAGCAGCACCGACCCGATCGTCGGGGCCTCGGTGTGCGCGTCAGGCAGCCAGGTGTGCAACGGCCACATCGGCACCTTGACCGCGAAGCCGAGGAAAAGGCCGGCAAAGCAGATCAGGCCGAAGTCGCCTGCGAAGGCGCCGGCCCCACCCAACTCCGCGAGCTTCACCATGTCGAACGTCTCCTGGCCGGCCGGGGCCTTGAAGTACAGCGCCAGGAAGGACAGCAGCAGGAAGGCCGAGCCGAAGAGCGTGTAAAGGAAGAACTTGATGCTCGCGTAGGACCGGTTAGGTCCACCCCAAATCGCGATCATGAAGAACATCGGCACGAGGACGACTTCGAAGAAGACGAAGAAGAGCAGCAGGTCGAGAGAGATGAAGGCACCGATCATCCCGACCTCGAGCAGCATCATCAGGCTGAGCAGCGCCTTGGGCTTGCCGGGGTGGGGAATGGTCTTGAGTGAGTAGATCGCGCACAGGAACGTCAGCAGTGCGCTTAACACGATGAGCGGCAGGGAGATGCCGTCGATGCCCACGTGATAGCGGGAGTTGATCGCATCGATCCACTGGTAGTCGACTTCGTACTGGTAGGCACTGCTGGTCGACGCGAAGTCGTAGTCGTACCCGACGAGAAGGCCGAGCGTGACGAGGAACGTCGCGAGGGAGAAGAAGACCGCTAGACCCTTCACGGCGCGTTCCTGCACTGCAGGCATCACAGCGATGACGACAGCGCCCAGCAGCGGCACGAGCACCGACAGAGTCAGCGCCCAGTCGTGCCAGAACTCATCCATCTCGGCGGTCCCTCTCCTCGTACGACGTGATGCGGTTCGTGCGGGTGGTCTTCAGCGGGGAACTCATCCAGTGGCCCTGGTCACCGTGCCGCAAACGCGACAGCGAGGGCTACCACGCCGACGAACATGCCGGTGGCGTAGGCCTGGACATTCCCGCTCTGCATCAGCGCGAGCGCCTTGCCGATGAACGCCGACGCCCGACCCGACCCGTTGACGGTGCCATCGATGACGCTCTGGTCGATTGCGTACGTCGCACGTCCGGCGAGCACCGCACCCTTGCCGGCCAGGTTGGGCGGAGCGTCGAAGACGTTCTGGTTGAGCCAGTTGGACCCCGCTGCGACGGTGGTGCGCATCGGCCGGACGATGCCGTGCAGGTAAAGGTCGTCGATGAAGAACTTGCGCTCGAGCGTCTTGGTGAGCAGACCCATGTTGAGCGTGGGGTCGCGTCGTGGGAGGCCCTTGCCGTAGATCGCGTACCCCACGCCCACACCGATCACGGCCAGTGCGACCGACGTGCCGGCGACGATGGGCAGCAGTTCGGGCTTGTGGTAGGCCTGACCGGCGAAGGCCACGACCCGCTTGATGTTGTGCCCATCGGGCCAGAACGGCGAGCCCCAGAACCCGACCAGCGCGGCGGGCACGGAGAGCACCATGAGAGGCACGGTGATCGCGGCCGACGACTCGTGCGGGTGACCCTTGCCCCGGTAGCTGCCGAGCCAGGTCAAGCAGTACATCCGAGTCACGTAGAAGGCCGTCAGGACTGCCGTGACGATCGCCGAGGCGAACACCATCTTGCCCACGATCGGCGAGGTCGCGACGTCCTCGATCGGGGTGCCGAACCCGGCTGCGTAGTAGGCGTCGAGAATGACCTCGTCCTTGCTCCAGAAGCCGGCCAGCGGCGGGATCCCGGCGAGGGCGACGCACCCGATCAGGTAGGTCGCGTGGGTGCGCGGGAGGTACTTTCGCAACCCGCCCATCTCGCTCATGTTGTTGGTGTGCACGGCGTGGATGACGGAACCCGCGCCGAGGAAGAGCAGGCCCTTGAAAGCGGCGTGCGTGAAGAGGTGGAAGAACCCGGCGGTGTAGCCGCCCACCGACAGCCCGGCCGTCATGTAGGCCAACTGGCTGACGGTGGAGTAGGCGAGCACCTTCTTGATGTCGTCCTGCACCAACGCGATGAGCGCGGCCATCGTCATGGTGATCGCGGCGAGCACGCCGATGAGGTTGAGCGCCGGGCCGGAGAGCTCGAAGACCGGGTAGAGCCGCGCGACCATGTAGATGCCGGACGCGACCATCGTCGCCGGGTGGATCAACGCCGACACCGGCGTAGGGCCGGCCATCGCGTCGGGCAGCCACGTGTGCAACGGGAACTGCGCACTCTTGCCGACTGCGCCGAAGAAGATCGCCACGGTGCCCGCGACGAGCAGGTTGCGCGGCATCTCGCCGGATTCGGCTCGTTCGATGATCGTCGAGAACTCGAAGCTCTCCGCCCCCCAGAAGAGGATGAAGATGCCGATCATGAAACCGACGTCGCCGACTCGCGTGGTGAGAAACGCCTTGATCGCGGCGTTGGAGTTGGGAGTCTCCTCCCAGAAGTGCCCGATCAAAAAGTAGGAGCAAACACCCATGATCTCCCAGCCCACAAGCATGAGCAGGAGGTTGTCGGCGATCGTCACGATGAGCATGCCGGTGGTGAACAGGCTCAGCATCGCGAAGAAGAAGGTGTATCGACTGTCGCCGTCCATGTACGAGGTCGAGTAGACCTGTACGAGCAACGAGACGAGACAGACGATGACGAACATCAGCGCAGCAAGGCCGTCGACCTTCATGCCCAGCGTCAGTCGGCCGTCGCCGAACGGCGTGAGAATGACCTTCTGCTCCTCCACGAACCCCGGGTGCAGGTAGGCCTGGGAGAAGACTCCGATGGACACCACGAGCGAGGCCGCGATGGCGGCGATCCCGACCACAGTTCCTGAGGTCCGCATCCGCTTGCCGAAGAAGAGGATCACGACGAAAGCGACGAAAGGGAACACCGGGATCAGCCAGGCGAAGTCTGGCCACGTCGTCCCGGCCAGCTGGATGGGAACAGAGACCTCCTCCGACGCGAGGATGGCGACCAGTGGGCTCTCAATCACCGGACCTTGGCCTCCACGGATGCGGCGGTGGCGCGGTCACTGCCGCGCGGTGCGCCCTGGGCGTCTCCCAGCTCGGTGAGCGAGTCGATGTCGACGCTCTCATGGGTGCGGTAGATCATGAGCACGATCGCCAGCCCGACGCCGACTTCCGCGGCGGCGACCGCGATGATGAACAGCGCGAAGATCTGACCCGCGAGCAGGGTGTCCTGCAGCCAGGCGTTGAACGCGATCATGTTGATGCTCACGGCATTGAGCATGATTTCGATCGACATCAGCACGAGCACGGCGTTGCGTCGAGCCAGTACGCCGTACACGCCAATGGCAAAGAGCAGCGAGGCGAGGACCGTCGGATAGACCAGATGCACGTCAGCGACCTCCCTCATCGTTTCGGGACAGCACGATTGAGCCGATCAGCGCCGCAAGGAGGAGGACGGACACGACCTCGAACGGCAGGACGTAGTGCTGGAAGATCGCGGATCCGGTCTCCTCGGCGCCCGACGCGGTGAAGTCGTCGAGGTCGATGTAGGCATGGCGGAACGCGTCGACCATGAGCGTGGCCAGCGTGCCGCCGAGCGCCGTCGCCACGATGGCCGCGGCCACCCGGTTCTCCCCGTCCAGGCCCGCGGTACCACCGATCGGGGCCTTGGTGAGCATGATTCCGAAGAGCAGGAGCACCACGACCGAGCCGATATAGATCAGCACCTGCACCCAGGCGATGAACTCCGCAGTGAGCATGAGGTAGGCGCCCGCCACGCCCGCGAGCGTGACCACCAGCCAGAGGGCGGCGTGCACGACGTTCTTGGTCGTCACGACGAGCACGGCACTCGCGACGGAGACCAGCCCGAGGAGGATGAAGATGATCTCCTGAGCGGTGACGTCGGCATAGCCCGGCGCGGCCTGCGCAAGGGTCATAGCTGTCCCTTTCGGGCCTTCTTCACCCAGGCCGACTTGGCCTTGGCCCGGGCCACGCGGTCGGGTAGCCCTGAAGCGATGGCGGCGTCGTACGTCTCCTGATCGATCTGCGGCTCACCGACGTCGACGTGCTCCGCGGCCACCGCCTCGACGGCGGGCGGAGCCGCTTCAGCCGTCGGAGAGGAGACGTCGGGGGACGTCTCAGCAGGCACGTCGGCAGGTGCGTCAGCAGCCGGGGGGGCCTCGTCGTGAACGAGGTTCTCCTTCTTCCAGACCTTCATCCAGGCCGACTTGCCCTTGGCCCGGGCGACCCGCTCGGGGTCCCCCGCAGCCAGCGACGCGGCGAAAACCGCCTGGTCGACGCCGACGTCGTCCTTGGCGATCTCGGCGTGTTCCCGCTTCGCGCCTGCGCCGGCCTTCGTAGGTGCGGCGACGGCCTCGGGCTCGACGACCGCTGCCGCCGGAGTCGCGGTGGCTGCGGCCAGCGCGGGCGTGGCTACAGGGGCGCTGCCCATGAGCGCAGGCGCCTCGACGAGGATCGGCTCAGCCTTCGCCGCCGCGGCAACCTCGGCCGGCTCGTCGCCGTCGGGGTCCAGCGCCGGCGGCGCCGGCACTGTGTACATCCACTCGCGCAGCCGGTCCATCTCGTGGGTCAACTCGCGGACGTCGTACTCGGAGTACTCGAACTCCGGCGACCAGAAGAGCGCGTCGAACGGGCACACCTCGATGCAGATGCCGCAGTACATGCACAGCGAGAAGTCGATGGCGAAGCGGTCGAGCATGTTGCGGGTGCGTGCCCGGGCGCCTGGCTCCTTCGGGGGCACCGTCTCCTTGTGGGAGTCGATGTAGATGCACCAGTCCGGGCACTCGCGGGCGCACAGCATGCAGACGGTGCAGTTCTCCTCCATCAGCGCGATGACGCCGCGAGTACGGGGCGCGAGCTCCGGCTTCACGTCGGGGTACTGCTTGGTGACCGACCGGCGGAGCATGGTGCCGAGGGTCACGGAAAGGCCCTTCAGGAGGCCGGTGCCGCCGGGCATCTACTTCACCACCGTCACGAAGCCGGTCACCAACACCTGCAGGAGGGAAAGCGGGATGAGCGCCTTCCAGCAGAACTTCTGCAACTGGTCCTCGCGCAGCCGAGGGTAGGTCGCGCGGAGCCAGATGACGACGAAAGCGATGGCCAGCACCTTGGCCAGGGTGTAGCCGATGGCGAGCGGGTAGACATCACCGACCTGAACGACGTCCCAGAACGGACCTCGCCAGCCGCCGAGGAACACCGCGGTGATCAGCCCGGCCTGCACGACGATGCCGGCGTACTCAGCAAGCAGGAAGAGGGCGAACCGAAGGCCGGTGTACTCCGTCATGTGTCCGAAGATGATCTCGGAGTCGGCGATCGGCATGTCGAACGGCGGGCGGTTGAGCTCGGCGAGCGACGCGACGAAGAAGATGAAGAGGCCGACGCCCTGGACGGGCAGCCACCACCACTCCCACTCGTTGATGATGCCGGTGAGGGACAGCGTGCCGGCGAGCATGACGGCCGACGCGGCGCAGAGGACCAGTGGCAGCTCGTACGCGATGAGCTGCGCCGCGCCGCGGATGCCGCCGAGGAGAGAGAACTTGTTGGCGCTGGACCACGCGGCCATCAACATGCCGATGACACCGATCGAGCTCACGGCCAGCGCGTAAAAGAGGCCGATATCGAGGTCCTGGGAGACCAGATCCGGGCCGACCGGGATGACGACGAGCACGAACATGTAGGGCAACAGCGACACCGCGGGGGCGAGCTTGAACACCCACTTGTCGGCGTTGGTCGGGACGACATCCTCCTTCTGGAGAAACTTGATCCCGTCAGCGACAAGCTGCGCCCAGCCGTGAAAGCCACCGGCGTACATCGGTCCCAGGCGCGACTGCATGTGCGCCATCGCCTTGTGCTCCATCTGCCCGACCACGAGAGGAACGGTCAAAAAGACGAGCAGCACACAGACGATGCGGAGCGTGAGCTCGAAGGCATACGAGTCGAGAATGCCGCTCACTCGCCCGGCTCCTTCGCCCCGGGCCAGGGCTTGACCTCGCGGCTCATGAGCAGGAACTCCTTGCGCAGCGGGTGACCCTCGAACTCGTCCGGAAGCAAGAGCTTGACGAGGTTGGGATGGCCATCGAAGACGATGCCGAACATCTCCCAAGTCTCGCGCTCGTGCCAGTTGGCGCCACGGAAGACCCCGGTCATGGTCGGGAGTGTCGCCGCATCGTTGGGGACCACAGTGCGCAGTTGGATGTGGTGCTTGTGGATCGGCGAGTAGAGATGGGTGACGACGCCATAGCCGTCATCGCCCTCGTCGACGGCGGTGAGGAAGTCGAAGAACGTGAAGTCAAGGCCTCGGGTCGTCTTGGCGAAGCGGGCGGCATCGGCGTACCGGCTGGAGGCGACGGTGACCGTGGCGACGTCGTAGGACGTCTCGGTCGACACCACGTCGGCACCGAGCTCCGCGACCAGACGCTGACTGATCTCTTCTGGCGTCATCCGGCTTCCACCGTGAGGGGCTCCGCGGAGTAACGCTGCTTGAGCGACTCATTCTGGATCTTGGTCTGCAACTTGATGATGCCCTGGAGCAATGCCTCCGGACGTGGCGGGCAGCCCGGGACGTAGACGTCGACCGGGATGATCTGGTCGACGCCCTTGGCCACGGAGTAGGAGTCCCAGTAGGGTCCGCCGCAGTTGGCGCACGAGCCGAAGGAGATGACGTACTTGGGCTCGGGCATCTGCTCGTAGAGACGCTTGACGGCCGGTGCCATCTTGTCGGTAAGCGTGCCGCTGACCACCATGAGGTCGGCCTGGCGGGGCCCGTGGGCGAACGGGATGACACCCATCCGGATGAAGTCGTGCTCAGCCATCGAGGTCGCGATGAACTCGATGGCGCAGCAGGCGAGCCCGAAGTTGAACACCCACAAGGAGTACTTACGTCCCCAGTTGAGCACGAACCGGATCGGGGGCGGGACCTCGACCTTGTCACTCAGACCCATTCGAGGACCTTCTTCTTCCAGGCGTAGAGGAGGCCAACGGCGAGCAGCAGGATGAAGATCACCATCTCGATGAAGACCGCCATTCCGTCACCGGCCTCGTCGAAAGTGCGGAGCACCGTCGCGAACGGGAACAGGAAGACGGACTCGATGTCGAAGATGACGAAGAGGAAAGCGAAGACGTAGTAGCGGATTTGGGTCTGCGACCAGCCCGTGCCCACTGGGTCGATGCCGCATTCATAGGTGAGGTACTTCTCCCGCCGCGGGCGGGTCGGGCGGATCAGCCGAGCGGCCGTGAAGGCCACGACGACGAAGGCCACGCCGGCCAGGATGACCGAGCCGACCGTCACGTAGTCGGCGAAGTAGTCGTTGCTCATCGCTCCCCAACTGATGGCGTCGCGGCGGGTGCGTCGAGGCATCCTAACGGGGCCAGAGTGCCGTCGCAGAATCCGCGCCACGCATGACCGAGGTCAGCCGGTCCGGGCGACAACAAAGTCGGCCATGGCCTCGAGGGCTGCCCTCGGTGAGCCTGCCGGCAGGTCCGCGATCACGGTCTTGGCTCCGTCGGCGTACCCAGCCAGGGTGTCTCGCGCTGCTGCCATGGCCGGATGGATCCGCAACAGGGCGAGGGCCTCGCCATGGAGCTCCTCGTCAGTAAGGTCGCTGACGAGGAGCTCAGCCAGCCGGTCGTCAGGGGAATCTCGCAGCGCGTAGAGGACAGGCAGGGTGCGGATCCCCTCGCGAAGATCCGTGCCGGGGGTCTTACCGGAGTCACCCGAGTCGCTGGCGATGTCGAGAAGGTCGTCGGAGAGCTGAAAGGCGATGCCGATCTGCTCGCCGTACGACGTGAGCGCGTCGACCACGGCCACCTCGGCACCGGCGAGCATCGCGCCGAATCGGCCAGAAGTCGCGATGAGCGACCCGGTCTTGTCGACGAGCACCTTCAGGTAGTGGGCGACGGGGTCCTCATCGACTCGCGGACCGACCGTCTCTCGCATCTGACCCTCGACCAGCCGGGAGAAGGTACGAGCCTGGATGCGCACCGCCTCAGGGCCCAGATCCGCCAGCAGGTCCGACGCCTTGGAGAAGAGGAAGTCCCCGGTGAGGATCGCGACCGTGTTGTCCCAACGGGAGTTGGCGCTGCGGGCGCCGCGGCGCATCGTCGCCTCGTCCATGACGTCGTCGTGGTAGAGCGTCGCGAGGTGCGTGAGCTCGACGACGACAGCGGACGGCACAACCCCCGGCGCAGCGGGGTCGCCGAACTGACTGGCCAGGACCGCGAGAAGTGGACGAAACCTCTTCCCGCCGGCGTCGACGAGATGCCGGGAGGTCTCGGTGAGCAGGGGAAATTCACTCGATACGGTCTCGCGCAGCAGACTCTCCACTGCGTCGAGACCGCTACGCACCGCGCCTTCGAGCGCCGGGTCGTCGAAGACCACCCCGTGCACCGTGCCAGCCATCGTTGACACCACGACCTAACGGATGAAGAGCGAGGCCTCGTCGGCGAGCTTGAGCACCTGACCCGGTAGCACTCCGAGGAGCACTGTGACCGCGAGAGAGAGCCCGAGCGCTGCTGCTGTGAACAGGTTGGGTACGACGACGACCGGGCCGTCGGGGGCTGGCTCCTGGAAGAACATCAGGACGACCACTCGGGCGTAGAAGAACGCGGCGATCGCGCTGGTCACGACGCCGACCACGACCAGCGCTGTGGCCCGGCCTTCTACAGCGGCCTCGAACACCGTCAGCTTCGCGATGAATCCGCTGGTCAGCGGGATGCCGGCGAGGGCGAACAGGAAGGTGGCGAAGGTCGCGGCCACGACAGGTGAGCGTTTGCCCAGCCCCTGCCACTGGGAGAGGTGGGTCGCCTCCCCGTTCTGGTCACGTACCAACGTGACGATGCCGAAGCTGCCGACCACCGTGAAGCCGTAGGCCAGCAGATAGAACATCACCCCCCGCAACCCCTCGACGTTGGCCGCCGCGACGCCGGTCAGGATGAACCCAGCATGCGCGACAGAGGAGTAGGCGAGCATCCGCTTCACGTCGGTCTGGGTGACCGCCACCACCGCGCCGACCACCATCGTGAGGATGGCCGCCACCCAGATCGCCGGGCGCCAGTCCCACTGCAGCGGGCCGAAGGAGACGTACAGCACCCGGAGCAGGGCGCCGAAGGCCGCTACCTTGGTGCCGGCCGCCATCAGGGCGGTGACCGGCGTGGGCGCGCCCTGGTAGACGTCGGGTGTCCAGGAGTGGAAGGGGACTGCGCCGACCTTGAAGAGCAGCCCCACGGCGAGCATCGCCAGCCCGGAGTAGAGGAAGGCCTGGTTGTTGTCGACCCGGCGGCTTGCCTCGGCGATGTCGGAGAGGTTGACCGACCCGGCGTAGCCGTAGAGCAGCGCCAGGCCGTACAGGAAGAAGGCCGACGAGAACGCGCCGAGCAGGAAGTACTTGACCGCGCTCTCCTGGCTGAGCACGCGCTTGCGGCGAGCCAGCCCGCAGAGCAGGTAGAGCGGGAGCGAGAGCACCTCCAGCGCTATGAACATCACCAGGAGATTGGTGGCAGAGACCATCAGCATCATCCCAGCGACAGCGAACATCGCCAGCGGCACGGCTTCGGTGGGCAACGACCGCTCCACGGCCGCATCCGGGTCGTCGCCGCTCCCCCGCTCGCCCAGGAGCAGCACGGATGCGGCGGCCAACAGGACGATCGTGCCCTGTAGGAATAGCGCCGGCCCGTCGAGAGCCACTGCGCCCTCGGCGACGATCTCCCCCGCACCACGGGTCGAAGGCCACAACCGCGCGATGAAGACGAGTGAGCCGAGCAGTCCGGCGAGAGCGACCGGCACCTGGAGTCCACGGCGTGTCTCGTGATCGGCGAAGGCCTCGATGAGGACACCGAGCAGAGCGACTCCAGCGACGACGAGCACCGGCGCGAGCGAACGGTAGGAGATGTCCGGCGCCGGAATGTCCTCTCGCACCTGCGCGAGCGCGGCGGCCGATGCGGCGTACGCGCTCATTTCTCACTCCCCAGCTCGAACCCGGCTTCGAAACCGGCGTCCTTGACCGTCGGTGCTGGGTCGGTCTCGCCGACCCGCTCGAGCACGGCCTCGACGCTCGGCGTGATGATGTCGAGCACCGGCTTCGGATAGACCCCGAGCGCGATGATCATCACGATCATCGGCGCGATGACGACCCGCTCTCGCAGGCTCAGGTCGACGAGATGACGGTTGGCCTCGATCGTGATCGGCCCCTGCATCGTCCGCTGGTAGGCGATCAGCACGTAAAGGGCTGCCAGCACAATGCCCAAAGTCGCGAGCACGCCGAGTGTCTTGGTGCGGCTGAACGTCCCGACCAGGACGAGGAACTCGCTGACGAAACCGTTGAGCCCCGGCAGGGCGAGGCTGGACAGGCCGGCGACGAGGAACGCGCCTGCGAGCACCGGCATCTTCTTGGCCACACCGCCGTACTCGCTGATCAGCCGAGTGTGGCGGCGGTCGTAGAGGAAGCCGATGATCAGGAAGAGGGCGCCGGTGGAGATGCCGTGGTTGACCATGTAGAGAACGCCGCCGACCTGGCTCTGGGTCGTGAAGGCGAAGGTGCCCAGCACGATGAAGCCAAGGTGGGCGATCGAGGTGTAGGCCACCAGCCGTTTGATGTCCTTCTGCACCATGGCGACCAGTGCGCCGTACAGGATGCCGATGACGCCGAGGACCATGACGTAAGGCGCGAAGTCACGCGACGCGTCGGGAAAGAGCGGCAGGGAGTAGCGCAAGAAGCCGAACGTGCCCATCTTCAGGAGAACGCCGGCCAGCAGCACCGAGCCGGCCGTCGGCGCTTCGGTGTGCGCATCCGGCAGCCAGGTGTGGAACGGGAAGATCGGCACCTTGACGGCAAAGGCGACGAAGAATCCCAGGAACATCGCCTTCTGCACGCCGTCGGAGATCTTGAGGTCGAGCAGCAGCTCGTAGTCGAAGGTTCCGGTGCCGAACTGCTGCCGCGAGAGGAAGTAAAGCCCCAGGATCGCGACGAACATCAGCAGACCGGCGAAGAGGGTGTAGAGGAAGAACTTCACTGCCGCGTAAACGCGGCGCTCACCGCCAAATGACCCGATGAGGAAGTACATCGGGACGAGCATCGCCTCGAAAAAGACGTAGAACAGGATGAGGTCGAGCGCCGCGAAGACGCCGACCATCGCCGTCTCCAACGCCAGGATCAGCCCGAGATAGCTACGCACCCGGTCGACCTGGTGCCATGACGCGAGGATCACGATCGGCACGAGGAAGGTGCTGAGCGCGACGAGCACGAGGCTGATGCCGTCGACTCCGACCTTGTAACTGATGCCGAGTTGCGCGATCCACTGGTGGCTCTCGACCAGCTGGAAGCCCGCCTCGCCGACTTCGAAGTCACTGATCAGACCTACGGTGAGGGCGAGAGCGAGCAGCGAGAATCCCAGCGCCACCTTCTTGGCCAGATCGTCCTGACCTCTGGGCACCGCGGCCACGCCGAGCACCCCGAGCAGCGGGACGAGCCCGATCGCGGTGAGCCAGGGGATGTCGGAGAGCACGTCAGGTCCTCACGAGGAGCAGGGCGCCGAGCAGGATGGCCGCCCCGCCGAGCATGCCGAGGGCGTACGAGCGGACGTAGCCGGTCTGCACCCGGCGCAGCCGACCGGATGTTCCCCCGATGAGGGCCGCCAGACCGTTGACCGCGCCATCGATGCCGCGACCGTCGACGAAGACGAGAGCCCTGGCGAGGTATTGGCCAGGTCGCATGAACACCGACTCGTAGACCGTGTCGAAGTAAAGCTTCTTGCGCGCCCAGGTCACCGGTGCGGGGACGTCCACCGGTGGCGTCGAGGCGACCGGGCGGGCCAGGTAGCGGCTCCAGGCGAGGGCGACGCCGGACGCCACCACCACCAGCGTGATGAGGGTCAGCCCCCACGAGGGGATGGCGCTCGCGTGTCCGCCTGGCTCCGACTCGCCGAAAACCGGCCGGAGGAAGCCGGCGATCCAACCGCTCTTCGTGAGGTTCAGCGCTGCACCGCTGATCACCGACAGAATCGCCAGGACGACGAGTGGCGCGGTCATGGACGGCGGGGACTCGTGCGGGTGCACGTCCGGAGCCACACGCGACGCTCCGAAGAAGGTCATGAAGACAAGCCTCGACATGTAGAACGCCGTGATGCCGGCGCCGAGCAGGGCGAGCAGCCAGAGGCCGTACCGACCTTCCTCGAAGGCCACCTCGAGGATCTGGTCTTTGGAGAAGAAGCCAGCGAAGGGCGGTACGCCGATGATCGCCAGCCACCCGACTAGAAACGTCACCGCGGTCACCGGCATCGCGACGCGCAGCGCACCCATGCGCCGCATGTCGGTCTCGTCGTGCACGCCGTGCATCACCGAGCCGGCACCCATGAACATCAATGCCTTGAAGAAGCCGTGGGTCAGCAGGTGGAAGATGCCCAGTGCATAGCCGGCCGGACCTAGGCCGACACCGAGAAACATGTAGCCGATCTGGCTGATCGTCGAGTACGCCAGGACTTTCTTGATGTCGTCCTGGACGCAGGCGATGACACCGCCGACGAGGATCGTGACCACGCCGATCCAGGCCACGACATCGAGCGCGACCGGGGACGCCTCGAAAAGCGGATGGGCGCGCGCGACGAGATAGACGCCCGCAGTCACCATGGTGGCCGCGTGGATCAGGGCGCTCGCCGGTGTCGGCCCCTCCATCGCGTCCGGCAGCCAGACGTGCAGCGGAACCTGTGCGCTCTTGCTGCAGGCACCGAGCGTCATCAGCAGGCAGATCGCCGTGACCGTGCCGGTGGCCGCGAGGTCCGCCTGCGGGAAGACCTCGGCGAAGGCGACAGTGCCAAAGGTCGAGAAGAGGAGCATCACGGCGATGCCCAGGCCGACGTCGCCGACCCGATTGACGATGAATGCCTTCTTCGCCGCCGTCGCCGCAGCCGGCTTGTCGGACCAGAAGGAGATGAGTAGGTAGGACGACAGGCCCACCATCTCCCAGCCGACGTAGAGCACCAGGAAGCCGCTGGCCAGAACGAGCAGCATCATGGAGGCGAGGAAGAGGTTGAGGTAGGCGAAGAACCGTCGACGGTCCGAGTCGTGAGCCAGGTAGCCGACGGAGTAGATGTGCACCAGGGTGCCCACCCCGGTGATGAGCAGGAGAAAGATCCCGGAGAGCGGATCGAGGAGCAGATCCAGGTCGACCGTGAACCGCCCCACGGGGACGTAGGAGTAGAGCTCCCGCAGGACGGCGCGCTGCTCCCCCGGCAGCGTCGTGAGTCGAGCGAAACTGGCGACCGAGAGCGCGAACGTCACCGCAGAGATGCCGGTGGCGAGCAGGTGACCCCACGGGTCGGTACGCCGTCCACCGAGCAGCAGGACTGCAGCGCCCATCAGCGGGAGGGCGAGCAGCAGCCACAACAGCTCATGCACCCCGGTCGCCGATGTCGGCTCGAGGAGGGCGAGGGTAGCCACGGGACCTACCACTTCAGCAGGCTCGCGTCGTCGACGGAGGACGAGGAGCGGGTACGGAAGATCGTCACGATGATGGCCAGGCCGACGACCACCTCCGCCGCCGCGACAACCATGACGAAGAAGGCCATGACCTGGCCGTCAAGCGTGCCATTGACCCGCGAGAAGGTGACCAAAGTGAGGTTGACGGCGTTGAGCATGAGCTCGATGCACATGAAGACCACGATCGCGTTGCGGCGGATCAGTACGCCGAGCGCCCCGATGGAAAAGAGCGCGGCACTGAGAACGAGGTAGTAGCCCGGGTTCACGCGGAGCCTCCCGAGCCGATGGGCTCGCCGAAGTCAGCCGGCCCACCCGCGACCGGACTGCCGGCGAGCGTCGGCGCCTCGTCGGTGTCCGGGGTGCCGGCGTAGACACCCGGAGCAGGCAACGGGGTGGGGTGCTGCCCGGCGAAGCGGGCGATCGACTGCTCGCGCTGCGACGGTCGGCGGATCGCCTCCTTGTGCGCGAGCACCATGGCCCCGATGGCCGCGACGATGAGCAATGCGCTCGTCAGCTCGAAGGCGAGGACGTAGTCGGTGAACAGGAGCTTGGCGATGCCGAATACGTTGCCCTCCGAGTTGGCGTCGGCAAGGCCGAGCTCCGGCTGGTCGAGCACTGAACGCCCGAACCCACCGACGAGCAGCCCGGCAAACCCTAGAGACACCACCAACGCGGCGATCCGCTGTCCGCGAATCGTCTCGATCAGCGAGTCGCTCCGGTCCACTCCGACGAGCATCAGGACGAAGAGGAACAGAACCATGATCGCGCCGGTGTAGACGATGACCTGAACGGCGGCGAGGAACGGTGCATCCTGCGCGACGTAGAAGACCGCGAGACAGAAGAAGTCGACCACGAGCCACAGCGCCGCGTGCACGGCGTTGCGGCTCAGAACCATGAGCACGGCACTGCCAAGAGCAATCGGCGCCAGGATCCAGAAGAGCACCTGCTCAGCGGTGCCGCCACCAGCGGCCGTGCCCTGCTGGGCAGCCTGGGCGAGGACGGAGATGTCCACCTAGCCGCCCTGCCGATCTGCCCGCGTCGCCAGCATCGCCGTGAGGTTGATGTCCTGGGGGTCCCGGTCATCCTGCATAGCCAGGTTGAGGCTGGATGCTGGGTCGAGCACAGTGCCGCGGTAGTAGTCCTTGACATCGTCCAGGCGCATCGGGTGCGGCGGAGCCTCCATCCCGTCGACGAGCGGAGCGAGCAGTCGGTCCTTGTCGAAGATGAGCTCGTCGCGGCTGTCGTCGGCGAGCTCGTACTCGTTGGTCATCGTCAAAGCGCGCGTCGGGCAGGCCTCGATGCACAGGCCGCAGAGGATGCAGCGCAGATAGTTGATCTGGTAGACGACGCCGTAGCGCTCCCCCGGCGAGAACCGTTGCTCGTCGGTGTTGTCCGCGCCTTCGACGAGGATCGCGTCCGCCGGGCACGCCCAGGCACAGAGCTCGCACCCCACGCACTTCTCCAGGCCGTCCGGGTGCCGGTTCAGCACATGACGCCCGTGGAAGCGTGGCTGGGTCGGGCGCTTGTCCTCCGGGTACTGAACGGTGTTCACCTTTTTGAACATCGTGGCGAAGGTGAGCCCGAAGCCCTTGACCGAGTCAAACACGGGTGGGCTCCTCGTCAGATTTGCCGGCAGGCCAGAACAACAGCGCAGCGACGACGATGGCGACCGCGATCAGGCCGTAGCGGAAGAGATCGTTGTTGCCGTCGACGGACTCATTGCTCTCGCGGACGATCGTGCGGGCGGTTGCCACGATCATCAGCCAGCCGAGACTGAACGGCACGAGAACCTTCCAGCCGAGCTGCATGAATTGGTCGTAGCGCAGCCGCGGCAGGGTGGCGCGCAGCCAGATGAACCCGAAGATGAACGTGATCACCTTCAGCAGGAACCAGATCACCGGGAAGATGCCGTAGTCGAGGTCGGAGATACCCGGGATCGGTGGCGGTCGCCAGCCGCCGAGGAACAGCGTGGTGGCCAGGGCGGAGACGGTGACCATGTTGATGTACTCAGCCAGGAAGAAGAGGGCGAACTTCAGGCTGGAGTACTCCGTGTGGAAGCCCGCGACGAGCTCGCTCTCCGCCTCGGGAAGGTCGAAGGGCGCGCGGTTGGTCTCGCCCACCGCCGATATCGCGTACACGAAGAAGGACGGGAAGAGCGTGACGACGTACCACTGGTCATGCTGCTGCGCGACGATCTCCGAGGTCGACAACGAACCAGCGTAGAGGAAGACGCCGACGAGGCTGAGGCCCATCGCAACTTCGTAGCTGATGATCTGCGCCGCCGACCGAAGCGCGCCGAGCAGCGGGTAGGTAGAGCCGCTGGACCAACCTGCGAGCACGATGCCGTAGACGCCCAGCGAGCTCATCGCCAAGATGAAGAGCACGCTGACCGGGATGTCAGTGAGTTGCAGCGCGACCTCGCGGCCGCCGATCGTCACGGTGGGGCCGAAGGGGATGACCGCGAATGCCATGAAAGCCGGGATCACCGAGAGGATCGGTGCGAGCAGGTAGACCCACTTGTCGACACCGGCCGGCCGGATGTCCTCCTTGAGCGCGAGCTTGATGCCGTCGGCGAGCCCTTGTAGCACTCCCCCCGGCCCGACTCGGTTGGGCCCGAGCCGCTGCTGCATGCGCGCGACGACGCGCCGCTCGGCCCAGATCGTCAGCAGCACGGTGACCACGAGGAAGCCGAAGATCAGCACGGCCTTGACGACGCTGATCCAGAGCGGGTCGTTGCCGAGCGAGGTCGGCACCTCCTGAGCCTGTGCGAACGAGATCACTCGGCGACCTCGGGGTCGGCACTGCGCGCCAGAGTGACAACCGCGCCGGAACCCGGCGCGAGGTCGCGGCGTACTGCGCAGCCGGTGGAGTTGGTCGGCAGCCAGACGACACGGTCGGGCATCTCGGCGATCTCAACGTCGACTGTGATGCTTCCGCGATCGCTCGAAATCGTGACGCTCGCTCCAGCCTTCACTCCGACTTCCTTCGCCGTCGTCGCCGACAGCCGAGCGTGACTGCGCCGCGCGGTGCCGGCAAGGAAGGGCTCACCGTCCTGCATCCGGCCCCGGTCCAGCAGCAGCGGCCACGTGGCCAAGATCGCCTGACCTTCTGCCAGCGCCGCCGAGACGGGTGCGTCCGCAGCTTCGACGGAGGGACGTGCGCCGCCCCAGCTACCCAGCCGCTCGAGGTCGTCCCGAGCGCCCGCGGCATCGGAGAAGCCAAGGTTATGACCCATTCCGCGGGCCAGCAGCGCGAGCACGTGGAGGTCAGTCAATCCGGATCCGGTCGGTCGAAGGGTCGCTCCGAACGTCCTCGGACGGCCCTCCCAGTCGACGTACGTCCCGTCCCTCTCCGCGGAGGGCAGCACGGGCAGCACGACGTGGGCAAGCTCGGTGACAGCACTGCGACGGATGTCGAGCGCAACAAGTAAGCGCGCCGCCTCAAGGTGCTGGCGAGCAGCCGCAGGATCCGGAAGGTCGTCGGGGTCGACACCGGCGACCAGGAGCGCGTCGATCTCCCCAGCGCCTGCTGCGGCGAGCGCATCGACGCCGTCAAGACCCGGCTCCGCAGCCAGCGACACCCCCCATGCCGCCTCGATCTCGGCACGAGCCGCAGTGTCGGCCACGGGCCTACCGCCGGGAAGCAGGCTCGGGAAGGCACCGGCGTCCAGCGCGCCGCGGTCACCCGCGCGTCGCGGCACCCACGCGACACGGGCTCCGGTCGAGGCAGCCAGAGCGGAGACGGCGGCCAGCGCCCCTGGCGACGCGGCCAGCCGCTCGCCGACCAGGATCACCGACCCAGCTGCACGCAGAGCGGCGGCGGCGTCGTAAGCCGGACCCTGTGTCGCAGTGCACATCGTCGTGAGCAATGCCGCCTCGTCACCGGGTGAGGCAAGCAGCGCAGTGGCCCACATCTTGCGCAGGCTCGGTGTGCTGACGGAGGTGAGCGAGAAGACCTTGGTGTTGCCGCGGCGAGCGGCCTTGCGCAAGCGGAGGAAGATGATCGGCGACTCCTCCTCCGGCTCCAACGCCGCGAGGAGAACCACGGGCGCGTCGTCGAGGTCGGCGTAGGTCACGGTCGCGCCGGTACCAGCGACTCCCGCGAGGAAAGCGTCCTCCTCGGCGCTCCCGGCTCGGGTGCGGAAGTCGACGTGATGGGTGCCGAGGGCGACCCGGGCGAACTTCGCGTAGGCGTACGCGTCCTCGAGAGTCAGCCGACCTCCGGTCAGCACGGCTGAGCTGCGTGCCGCCCGCAGTCCGCCGGAGGCACGCTCCAGCGCTTCCGCCCACGAGGCCTCACGCAGGACGTCGCCCTCTCGGACCATAGGCGTGGTGAGCCGGTCCGGCTCGGTCGCGTACGTGAACGCCCACCGGCCCTTGTCGCAGTTCCATTCCTCATTGACTTCGGGGTCGACGCCGGCGAGACGGCGCAGCACCGTGTTGCGCCGGGAGTCCGTGCGCGTCGCACAGCCGGACGCACAGTGCTCGCAGGCAGTCGGCTCGGACACCAGGTCGAACGGTCGTGCCTGGAATCGGTAGGCCGCACCCGTCAGTGCGCCGACCGGGCAGATCTGCACCGTGTTGCCCGAGAAGTAGGACTCAAACGGCTCGTCGGTGTAGATCGCCACCTGCTCGAGCGCGCCCCGCTCGAACAGCTCGATGAACGGGTCGCCGGCGATCTGCTGCGAGAAGCGAGTGCACCGGGCGCACAGCACGCAGCGCTCGCGGTCGAGGAGCACCTGGCTGGAGATCGCGATCGGCTTGGGAAAGACCCGCTTCGCATCGACGAAGCGTGATTCACCGGGGCCGTTGGTCATCGTCTGGTTCTGCAGCGGGCACTCGCCGCCCTTGTCGCAGATCGGGCAGTCGAGCGGGTGGTTGATGAGCAACAGCTCGAGGGTGCCCTCCTGTCCCTTACGGGCGACCTCGGAGGTCATCTGGGTCCGGACGACCATGCCCTCGGTGCAGGTGGTAGTACACGCCGTCAGGGGCTTGCGCTGACCCTCTACTTCGACCAGGCACTGCCGGCAGGCGCCGACCGGGTCGAGCAGCGGGTGGTCGCAGAACCGCGGCACGTGTACGCCGACCTGCTCTGCCGCACGAATCACCAGAGTCCCGGCAGGGACGACGATCGGCACGCCGTCGATCGTGACTGTGACGTTGTTCATGGCGACGCTGCTCATGCCGACGCTGCTCATGCCGACACCTCCGCGCGCCGCAGCGGGCACCTACCCAGCGTGTAGTGCGCGACGTACTCGTCGCGGAAGTACTGAATCGAGCTCACGATGGGACTCGTTGCCCCATCACCGAGCGCGCAGAACGACCGACCGAAAATGTTGTCGCAGGTGTCGAGCAGCGTCGCGATGTCAGCCTCCGTACCCTGGCCGCTCTCGAGGCGCTGGAGGATCTGAACCATCCAGTAGGTGCCCTCCCGGCAGGGTGTGCACTTCCCGCACGACTCATGCGCGTAAAACTCCGTGAGCCGCAGCGCGGTCCTGACGATGCACGTCGTTTCGTCCAGCACCATAACGGCCGCTGTGCCGAGCAACGACCCCGCCGCCATCACACCCTCAAAATCCAGCGGTGTATCCAGATGCGCAGCAGTCAGCATCGGCGTCGACGAGCCGCCCGGGGTCCACGCCTTGAGGGCACCTCCGGCGCGGACACCACCGGCGATGTCCATGATGAGTTCCCGCGCCGTCGTACCGAGAGGGACTTCGTACTGACCCGGGCGGGTGACGTGACCAGAGACGCTGAAGATTTTCGGCCCCGGAGACTTCTCGGTGCCCATCGACCGCCACCACTGCGATCCGTGCCGGACGATGAACGGCACACTGGCAATGGTCTCCACGTTGTTGACAACAGTGGGGCACCCATAAAGACCGTGCGTCGCAGGGAACGGAGGTCGTAGCCGGGGCTGGCCGCGATATCCCTCAAGAGAATCGAGCAGCGCTGTTTCCTCGCCGCAGATGTAGGCGCCTGCGCCGCGATGCAGGGTGAGCTCGCACGCGAAGCCGGAACCCAGGACGTCCTTGCCCAGGTAGCCCTTGGCGTAGGCCTCTGAGATGGCCTGCTCAAGGCGGCGTCCGGCGTGGACAAGCTCCCCGCGGAGGTAGATGAAGGCATGGCTGCAGCGAATCGCGTACGCCGCGATGACGATGCCCTCGATCAGCGAGTGAGGGTCCGTCATCATGAGCGGGGTGTCCTTGCAGGTGCCTGGCTCACCCTCGTCGGCGTTGACGACGACGTAATGCTCCTTGCCGTCACCCTGCGGGATGAAGCCCCACTTCATCCCGGTCGGGAAGCCGGCGCCGCCACGTCCGCGGAGGCCAGAGTCCTTCACTAGCTGGATGATCGAGTCAGGGTCTTGGGCGAGCGCCGCGCGCAACCCGACGTAGCCGTCCAGCCGCTCGTAGGTGTCGATTTTCCACGGCTCGGGCTCTGCCCAGCGCGCCGTGAGCACCGGAGTCAACGGCATCAGGACTCGCCTCCGGCGGCGGGTACGTCCGTCGCCTGAGCCGTGATGCCGAACCCGGCGAGCTGCAAGGAGACCTCACGAAAGGTCGAGACCGCGTCACCGCGGGTCGGCGTGGGTCGCTCGCCGCGGGCGAGAGCGTCGACGAGTGCGACCGCGGCGTCGGGATCGGTGTTATCGAAGAACTCGTAGTTGACCGTCAGACACGGCGCGAAGTCGCAGGCGGCCAGGCACTCTGCGTGCTCCAACGTGAAGGTGCCGTCGGCCGTCGTCTGGTCGTGACCGACGCCGAGCCGATCCTTGAGCCGGGCGTAGACCTCCTCGCCTCCGAGCAGCTGGCACGACAGGTTGGTGCAGACGGAGACGAGGAAGTCGCCGACCGGACGGCGCTTGTACATCGTGTAGAAGGTCGCGACACCGCCGACCTCCGCCTTGGTCAGCTCGAGCATCTCCGCGCAGAAAGCCACACCGTCCGGCGTGACGCACCCCTCCTCGGCTTGCACGAGGTGCAGCATCGGCAACAGCGCAGATCGTGGCTTCGGGTAGCGCGCGATGATCGCCCGCGCTTTCTCGCGAGTGTCTTCAGTCAGGCTCATCGATCAACGCCGCCCATGACAGGATCGATGCTGGCTACTGCAGCGATGACGTCGGCCAGCAGTCCCCCCTCGACCATCGCGGGCACAGCCTGCAGATTGACGAACGATGGATCGCGCACGTGCACGCGATACGGCCGGTTGGAGCCGTCCGCAACGACGTGGTAGCCGAGCTCGCCGCGCGGCGACTCGATGGGCACGTAGACCTGGCCGGCCGGCACTCGGAAGCCTTCAGTGACCAGCTTGAAGTGATGGATCAGCGCCTCCATCGAGTCAGCCATGATCCGGCGCACGTGGTCGAGCGAGTTGCCGAGCCCGTCAGGGCCGAGAGCGAGCTGTGACGGCCAGGCGATCTTCTTGTCCGCGACCATCACCGGCCCCGGGCGCAGCCGGTCGAGCGCCTGCCGGACGATCTTGAGCGACTCTCGCATCTCTTGCATCCGGAGCACGTAGCGCGAGTAGACGTCACAGTCGGTCGACGTAGGTACGTCGAAGTCGTAGGTCTCATAGCCGCAGTAGGGCTCGGTCTTGCGCAGGTCGTAAACGTAACCGGCCGAGCGCAGCAAGGGCCCGGTCACCCCGAGGGCGACGCAGCCGGTGAGGTCGAGGTAGCCGACGCCGCGGGTACGACGTACCCAGATCGGGTTGGCCGAGAGCAGGTCCTCGTACTCGTCAAGCCGCTTGGGCATGATCGCGAGGAAGTCGCGGATCTTCTCCTCCGCTCCGGCCGGGAGATCGACTGCCACCCCTCCGGGTCGGACGTATGCGTGGTTCATCCGCAGGCCGGTGATCATCTCGAGGATGTCGAGGATGAGCTCCCGCTCGCGCCAGCCGTAGAGCATGATCGAAAGGGCGCCCAGCTCAAGACCGGTGGTCGCCAGCCAGACGAGGTGCGACGCGATGCGCTGCAGCTCCATCAGCAGGACCCGGATGGTAGTGGCGCGCTCCGGGGCCTCGATGTCGAGCAGCTTCTCCACCGCTAGGCAGTACGCCGTCTCGTTGAACAGCGGGGAGAGGTAGTCCATCCGGGTGACGAGGGTGGTGCCCTGCACCCAGTTGCGGTACTCGGTGGTCTTCTCGATGCCGGTGTGCAGGTAGCCGATCACGAGACGGCAGCTGATGACCGACTCGCCTTCGAGCTCGAGCACGAGTCGCAGCACCCCGTGGGTCGAGGGGTGCTGGGGGCCCATGTTCAGCACGATGCGCTCGTCGCCCACCGGATTGGCGAAGACCTCGTCCCAGTCCTGACCCTGGACGGTGATGACCCGACCCTCGTCGAGGACCGCACCCGCCGGCGCGTAGAGGTCGCTCACGCCCAGGCCCTCCGGTCCTCGGGCGGCGGGATCTGTGCCCCGTGGTACTCCACGGGTATGCCGCCGAGTGGATAGTCCTTGCGCTGCGGATGGCCGTCCCAGTCATCGGGCATCTGAATGCGGGTGAGCGCCGGGTGCCCGTCGAAGACGATGCCGAAAAAGTCGAAGGTCTCACGCTCGTGCCAATCAGCGCTCGGCCACACGTCGACCACACTCGGCACATGCGGGTCGTCGACGGTCACCGCAACCTCGAGCCGGACCCGCCTGCGGTAGGTCAACGAGGTCAGGTGGTAGACGGCGTGCAGCCGACGCTCATCGAGCCCGAGGTAGTCGACGCCGGACAGGCTGGAGAGCAGCTCGCAGCGAAGCTCGTCGCGCAACACGCGCGCCGCTGCGGGAAGCGCGGCCCGCTCAACGTGGATGGTGAGCTCGCCACGGTCGACGACGACCTTCTCGACCCCTTCTCCGACAGCCTTGGCTACGACATCGATGGCACCGTGGGCCCAGGCGTTGAGATCCTCGAGCGCACCGACGACCGGAGCCGGGCGGGGCGACGACGTATGCCGTGGCATGCCCGACGTGGCACTCGTCATACGGCGGTCCCGACGCCGGTGTCCCGATGCGCACCGAGCGGCTCAAGGCCGATCTTCGCGTGCAACTTCAGGATCGCATCGAGCAGCATCTCCGGACGGGGCGGACACCCCGGGAGGTACATGTCGACGGGGACAACGTGGTCGACGCCCTGCACGATCGCGTAGTTGTTGAACATGCCGCCGCTGCTCGCGCACACACCCATGGCGATGACCCACTTGGGCTCAGGCATCTGGTCGTAGATCTGCCGCAGCACGGGCGCCATCTTTTGGCTAACGCGGCCGGCGACGATCATCAAGTCGGCCTGCCGGGGCGAGGCACGGAAGACCTCCATGCCGAAGCGCGCCATGTCGTACCGTCCGGCGCCCGTCGCCATCATCTCGATAGCACAGCAGGCGAGGCCGAAGGTCGCCGGCCACAAGGACGACTTGCGCGACCAGTTGACGAACTTCTCGACTGAGGTGAGCAGCACCCCGCTTGGCAGCTTCTCCTCTAATCCCACTCAAGGCCTCCCCGGCGCCAGACATAGGCGTAGGCGACGAAGACAGTGCCGATGAACAACATCATCTCGATCAGTCCGAAAACGCCGAGTTGCTCGAAGGCCACGGCCCACGGGTAGAGGAAGATAATCTCGATGTCGAAGATGATGAAGAGCATCGCGGTCAGGTAGAACTTCACCGGGAATCGGCTGCCCTCATCGCGTGGCTCGGGCTCGATACCCGACTCGTACGCCGATGACTTAGCCCGGTTGAAGCGACGGGGTCCGATCAGCGCGCCGGCCACCACGGAGAAGATCGCGAATCCCGCTGCGAGCACGAAGAGCACGAGGATCGGCAGGTAGGGCCGGAGCACCAGGAACTCCTCTCTCGGGTCGGGTCAGGAGGGGGCGAAGTTGGCGACAGCCTATGGGCGGGCTCCACCCAAGACCAAAGCGGCTAAGCCGCTGGGGCGATGCGGGACATGGCGTTGATGACCTTGTCCATCGCATCGCCGCCGCGCGGGTCGGTGAGGTTGGCGAGCAGCTTGAGCGTGAACTTCATCAGCAGCGGTCGCGGCAGCCCGTACTTCGTGGCGATCTTCATGACATGCGGGTTGCCGATCGCGTGCACGAAGACCCGACCGAGCGTGTAGTAGCCGCCGTACCGGGCCTTGAGCTCGGCGGGATAACGGGCCAGCGCTTGGTCTGTGCCCGGACTGCCGACGCTGCCCCGGGCGAGCGCCTGCACCGCGACCTCGGCGGCCAGCTCGCCGGTCTCCATCGCGTAGGCGATGCCCTCGCCGTTGAACGGGTTGACCGCACCGCCGGCGTCGCCGACGAGCATCATCCCGCGCGTGTAGTGCGGAGTGCGGTTGAAGCCCATCGGAAGCGCGCCACCCTTGACCGGACCCACGGCGTGGTCCTCGGTGAAGCCCCAGTCGGCCGGCATGCCGCTGAGCCACGACTCGAGCAGCACCTTGTAGTTGGTCGCTCGGAAGGAGTCGCTGGTGTTGAGAAGTCCGAGCCCGACATTGGAGGTTCCGTCGCCGACGGGGAAGATCCAGCCGTAGCCGGGCAGCAGCGTGTCGCCCTGCCAGAGCTCCAGCCACGACTCGAGGTAGGTGTCGTTCGTGCGGGGTGACGTGAAGTACCGGCGTACGGCGACGCCCATCGGGCGATCCTCGCGCTTGGCCAGACCCATCGCGAGACCAAGTCGGCTCGAGCTGCCGTCGGCGGCGATCACCAGCCGGGCCCGGTAGGTGGCCTCTTCGCCGAGGTGACGGTCACGGCTCGGGCGGCCGCCGACGTCTTCAGGCACCCGGCGTGCGGTGACCCCGACGAGCCGACCGGCGTCGTCGAGTACCGGACCCGTCACCTCGGTGAGCTCCTGGAGCCGGGCGCCGGCCTTCTGCGCAGTGCGCGCCAGGATTTCGTCGAAATCCAGCCGGGTGCGTACCAGGCCGTAGTCGGGATAGCTGGCCAGCTGCGGCCACGGCAGCTCCAACCGGACTCCGCCGCCGATGATGCGCAGGCCCTCATTGCGCGACCAACCCGGCCCGTGGGTGTCGATACCCATGCCGATCAGGCTCTTCACTGCACGAGGGGTCAGCCCGTCTCCGCAGACCTTCTCGCGGGGGAAGCTCGACTTCTCGAGCACGAGGACGTCGAGCCCGGCCTGCGCGAGGTGGTAGGCCGCCGCGGCGCCGCCGGGGCCGGCGCCGACGACGATGACGTCGGCGTCCTGCATCGAGGCTGCGTCAGTTTTCGATCCTGTAGGGCGCACTCCTTTGGGGCTCACGCCAACTGCCTTCCTGGAGCCAAGCGTCCGCTTGTGAATCATTTCACGAGCGGTCGCCGCCAGTGTAGAACGACGACCTTCACCCTGCCACTGACGACGCCGGCTGCCCTCCTGTGACGACCGGCTTGCGGGCGCGATGGAGCGCGACAACACCGCCAGTCAGGTCCCGCCACGACACCGCCGTCCAACCGCTCGACGTGATTTCCTGCGCCAGGCCGGCTTGGTCCGGCCACGCACGGATCGACTCAGCCAGGTAGACGTAGGCATCGGGATCGCTCGAGATCTTCGTCGCGACAACAGGCAGCGCGCGCATGAGATAGCCCAAATACGCCGTGCGAAACGGGCGCCAGGTCGGGTGGCTGAACTCGCACACGACGAGGCGGCCGCCAGGCTTCGTCACCCGAAACAGCTCACGCAGGCCGGCGTCAGCGTCGACGAGGTTGCGTAGTCCGAAGGAGATGGTGACCGCGTCAAACACCGCGTCGCGAAACGGTAGGTGCAGCCCGTCTCCGGCGATGCACGCCACCCGGCCGACGTCCGCTCCACCCCGTCGACGGGCACCGGTCGCCAGCATGCCGAGGCTGAAGTCGCAGGCCACCACGCGCCCACCCGTCCCGGCGACCGCGACGGACGACGTCCCGGTCCCCGCCGCTAGGTCGAGGGCGGTCTCCCCCGGAGCAAGCCGCACCGACCGTGCCGTCATGTCGCGCCAGCCGCGGTCGCGGCCCAGCGAGAGCACAGCGTTGGTCCGGTCGTAGCGCGGCGCTACCTCGTCGAACATGGCCGCGACGTCACCCGGCGCCTTGTCCAGGTGTGCTCGGCGGCTCATGCGGCCGATCCGAGCGGAGAGCGACGGTGCACGATGCGCCCTCCGACGACCGTGAGGACGCAGCGCCCACCGCCGTGCCCGACCAGAGCGTCGTACGGCGAACCGGACACCGGCACGTCGAAGACCGCGAGGTCCGCGCGCACTCCGGGGGCTAGCAAGCCGACGGCTCCGAGGAGTCCTAGCGCCGCCGCACCGCCGACTGTCGCGGCCGTGACGAGCTGCTCGCCCAGGCCTGCGGGGTCGGCGCCTTGCGACTCCGCCACTGCGCGCAGCGCAGCGAGCTCGTCGAGGAGGTCGAGCGACGGTGATGACGCGAGCGAGTCAGTACCGACCGCGATGGGCGAGCCCTCGGCGAGGAGCGCAGCGACCGGTGGGTCGCCAGCGCCGAGCGCCCGGTTGGAACGTGCACACAGGGTTACCGACGTGCCGCGCTCCCGCAGCAGCGCGCGATCGTCCTGGTCGAGGTGGACCCCGTGGGCGACATGCACGTCCGGTCCAAGGCCGCCGAGTACGTCGAGATGAGCGGCGGGGCTCCTCCCAGCTCCCCGCCCGAGGAGGTCGTGAGCGAGCCCGATCCGTTGGAGCGCGGCCGCGATCGGCCCTCCACCTCCGAGCACGAACTCCGCCTCCTCCGACGTCTCCGCCAGGTGGGTGTGCAGCCGCCAGCCTCTGTCCCTCGCGATGGCCAGGGCCGCAGTCACGACCGATCCGCTGAGGCTGTAAAGCGCATGCGGCGACAAGCCGAGACGCCGACCGAGCGGCGCGGCGTCGACCACGCGCATCACCCGAGCGAGTTCGTCGGGCCATCTCGCCTCGTCGCAGCCGACGACCTCCGCATAGGAGATCCCGGCCAGGCCGGCGCGAGCGGCGGCTTGGATGCCCGGACCGTTGGTCACCACGTCGGCGACACACGTCGTACCGCTGCGCAACAGCTCCGTGACACTCCCCCGCGCGGACGCGAGCCACTGGATGTCGGACAGTCCCTGCCGTCGTCGGGTGATCTGCTGGATCCACTGCGCGAACGGGAGGCCGGCGGTCGCGAGGTCGGCGAATGGTGGTCCGTACTCGAGATGCGCATGCGCGTTGACGAGACCGGGCGTCATGACACCGGGCCACTCACGTACCTTCACCCCGACGTACGCCGACATCAGCTCGCCTCGGGTGCCGACAGCCGCGATCTGCTCGCCGACCACGACGACGCCGGCGTCGCGAAGTGGCTCACCGGTCATCGTCAGGACCACCGGGGCGAGGTGGATCGTGACCGGTCCGGTCACGCGGAGGCGGGGACGAGCGGGAGGTGCGAACGCACGGGCGCGACCGGGTCGGCCGCCGGGTCGCGGTGCACGACCAGGTGGCGGTAGAGGGTGTCGCGCTGAGCTGGGATCCGGCCAGCCGCGCGAATCAGCTCGATGATCTCCTGCCGGTTGGAGCGATGCTTGGCCCCTGCGGCAGAGACGACGTTCTCCTCGAGCATGATCGAGCCGAGGTCGTCCGCACCGAAGTGCAGGGTGAGTTGCCCGACGTCCTTGCCCACGGTCAGCCACGAGCCCTGGATGTGGGCGATGTCGTCGAAGAAGAGCCGGGAGACGGCAATCATCCGGAGGTACTCCAGCGACGTCGCCTGGGTGTGTCCCTTGAGGTGGTTGTTCTCCGGCTGGTAGGTCCAGGGGATGAAGGCCCGGAAGCCACCGGTGCGGTCCTGCACGTCACGGATCATCCGCAGGTGCTCGATCCGCTCGGCGTTGGTCTCGCCGGTGCCCATCATGAAGGTCGCGGTCGACTCGACCCCGAGGCGGTGCGCGGTCTCCATGACCGCCAACCACTCCTCGCCTGACTCCTTCAGCGGCGCAATTGCGGTGCGCGGCCGCGCGACGAGAATCTCGGCGCCGGCGCCGGCGAAGGAGTCGAGTCCCGCAGCGTGCAGCCGGGTGATCGCCTCTGCGATCGAGATGCCGCTGACCCGCGTGATGTGCATGACCTCGCTCGCGCCGAGCGAGTGCAGGGCGAGCGAGGGAAACTCGGTGCGGACGGTGGAGAAGAGCTCCTCGTAGTACTCGATGCCGAAGTCCGGGTGGTGACCGCCCTGGAACATGATCTGCGTGGCGCCCAGCTCGACCGCCTCGGCGCAGCGACGCCGGATCTCGTCGAGGTCGCGGACCCAACCTTCGGCGTGACCGGGCGCGCGGTAGAACGCGCAGAACTTGCACGCGGTCACGCAGACGTTGGTGTAGTTGATGTTGCGGTCGATGAGGTAGGTCGCGATGCCATCAGGGAACCGACGACGGCGTACGGCGTCTGCGGCGCGGCCCAATGCATGCAGTGGCGCGTCGACGTAGAGCTCGAGCGCCTCGACAGGGGTAATCCGCTCCCCTGCGGCAGCGCGAGCGAGGAGGTCGGACAGGGTGGGCACTCGTTCAGGGTAACCGGCAGTCGGCGGATCAGCCGACCGGGACCAGCAAACTGATCTGCCCCGTCGCGAAGTCGGCGACGTAGAGGCCGGTTCCGGGTGGTCCGGTAGTGACATCCAGGGGCGCAGGTACTACCGCGACTCTCTCCGGCACGCCCGCGCGGCCGTTGGTGATGGGCACCCGGACGATCGCATGCCCGGCCGGCGGCAGTCCGTTGGAGCCGTACTGGACGACGAGCAGCTCGCCCACCCAGCCCCCTGTGGTCGGCGCGAAGGCCATGCCATTGGCCGAAGTGTGCAGCCCGAGCAGCGCCTCTGGCGGCACGTGCCGCGGACTACAGGGGGTGTCGATAGCGGGGTTCTGCCCGACGCGTGACTCCGAGTCAACCGCAGCGTAGACGCAGGCGGGGAACCCGAAGTCGACGGTGGGTCGGCGCACGTCGAAGCGGTGCAGGAGGTCTTCGCCAAACGGGTCGAGAGCGTCCGGGCCATTGGAGGTGACCCACAGCTCGGATGTCCCGGGGCGAAAAGCGATGTCGTACGGGTTGCGAAGCCCGACCGCCTCGACCACGAGCGAAGGCGTACGACGAGCTGCGCTGAGCCCGCGCGCGCCGATCAGCACCGACAGGATCGTGCCGCTCAGCGGCTGCTCGGCTGGCCCGCCGGACACGCCGTCGTCGGTGGAGTTGCCGTTGGCGATGTAAAGCCGATCACCCAGAACGGCAAGGCCATTGGTGTTGTGCCGACCGTTCGGCAAGTCGTCGAGCACCACCTTGCCCACGGTGCCTGCGGCGCCACCACCAGGGGGCATCGCACGGACCCGGCCAAGTGTTGTCGTGCCTTCGCCGCTGTGCGAGTCGCTGACGAAGGCAGTGCCATCGGGTCCGAAAGCAATTCCGAGCGGGTTGGTGAATCCGGTGGCCCAGGGGGTCGCCGGGCCGAGCGCTCCGCCGGGGAGAACGGGCACCCGCGACACGGTGCCGGCGGCGTAGCCGACAACGTAGAGCGCATCGCCGTACGACGTGACGCTCGTCGGGGTGGCCACCGTCGCGCCGGTCGGGACAGCAGCCACCGCGGCGCTGCCCGGCGCGCGGACAGCGAGCGTGCCGAGCATCATCGGGTGGACCGAGCAGTAGAACGGGTAGGCACCCAGGGCGAGCTTCTCCACCCCCCTAACGACGGCCTGCTGGCCGGCGCCGACGGTGGCACTGCCGAAGAGCAGGGCGCCCTTGCGGGTCTGCCGGGAGATCAGGTTGTGCGGCGCCATATCGAGGTTGAGCATCGTGACACCGTCGCCTTGGGCGATGGAGATCTGGGACGGGATGAACTGCAGGCCGGCGGTCACGACGGTGGTAGTCGCCGCTGCTGCGGGGAACAGGGGCGCAGCGACGGATGCAGCCAGGGCGAGTGCGACCACAGCACGAGCTGCCCTCGTCATCACCGGCCCTGCTTCCGTCGTCTCGATGTGACTAACGATGTCACGGGCAAAGAGTCACGACCTGTCGGCGCGGTTCGAACCGGCCGCCTCGCTAAGACGGGATGAACTGCGGGGTGACGGAGCCAGGTACCGCGCCCCGCTCAGCCGCGCGCCGGGCGAATTCAGCGAGACCGGCCAGCTGGCGCTCACCGAGCCGGAAGTCGAGGCCGCGGAAGTAGGTCGCGAGCTCCTCGACGCTGAACGGCTCCCAACGTGCCGCCTGTGCGGCGATCGCGTCGACTCGTTCGAGCGAGTCGTCGAGGGAGGCTCGGAATGCCCGATGTACGTCCTTGACCTGCCCGGGGTGCGCTGCGGCGAAATCCCGCCGGGCCGCCCAGACGGCGAAGACCATCGGCAGGCCGGTCCAGTCGCGCCATGCTTCGCCCAGGTCGAGGCAGCTCAGACCGAGGCCGGCCGCTTCGCGGCGAGCGCGCAGCGCAACATCACCGATCAGGACCGCCGCATCGGCCTCAAGCAGCATGGCGGCAAGGTCGGGCGGACAGGGGAAGTACGACGGACGGACGGCGTACCGATCCTCGAGGAGCATCTGCGCCAGCAGCACCGATGTGCGAGACGTACTGCCGAGAGCGACGAGCGCTCCGTCGAGGTCCATCGGCGGTCGTTTCGAGATGAGACAGACCGACTGCACGGGGCCGTCGGAGCCGACCGCGAGATCGGGGAGCAGCAGTAGGTCGTCGGCGTGCCTGAGGTATTCAGCAGCGCTGATCGGACCGATGTCCAAGTCACCGCCGACCAGCCGGTCGTTGAGGCGGTCCGGCGTGTCCTTTCGAAGGTCCACGTCGAGCAGCGTCCGCGACGCCACCAGGCCGTAATAGAGCGGCAGACAGTTCAGGAACTGAATATGGCCGACACGGGGCCGTCGTCGCCCCGGGTCGGATGAAGGTGTTGGCACAGTCACAGGCTAGTTGGCCGTCGACGTGGGCCCGAAGAGACGTCCGTCCGGGTCCCCTGACCTCCTTTCCCAGCCCTTGAACGCTAAAGATTGAGCTGAGCGCTGAAAAAGTCCCAGATGGCCTGCGTTGCGTCGACGGCACCGTCGACAGGGCCGAACTCAGGCGCGAACCAGGTGTGGCCACCGCCGTCAATCGTGATCAGCCGCACCGATTTCGAGTTGGAACAGCCAGACCACGTCACGGTAGTGAGCACGCCTTCGGGCGTTGTGACGGGCGGTATGGCGCAGGCGTTCAGCTTCGCCCAGCGCTGCATCACTTCCCGGGTCGGTGGAGAGGGTTCAGTGGCACCGCCCGCAGTGCGGCCTCCTTGGTAGGGCACGAGCTCGTCGTTGGTGCCGTGAATTTCGATCACCGACACGGGTTTCGCCGGCTTGCATGCGTTCAGGACCATGGCTCCCGCGACCGAGCCGACGCCAGCGATCCGCTCGGCGAGGTCGCAGCCGAGCTTGTGGACCATGAGCGCCCCACCGGAGAAGCCGACGGCGTAGATCCGGTCCGGGTCGATCTTCTTGGCGGCTTGTACCTCGTCAATCACGTCACCGATGAATGCGACGTCGTCCGGTCCAGTCGGACGTCCGTTCAGGCAGCAGTACCCGGCATTCCAGGTCCTGTTCAATCCTTCGGGATAGGCGACGACGAACTTCTCCCGCTCCGCCAGTCGGTCGAACATCGTGACGCCCACCATTTGCTCGCCGGTGTTGCCGACCCCGGCCAGGACGAGGACGAGTGGTGCTGGCGCAGAGCGGTCCAACGATGACGGGGTGAAGAGGCGATAAGTACGAGAAAGGCCATCCGCGGTGATCTGCACCTGCTGCACAACGGGCGGAAGCGGCGCGCTCGACGGCCGCGGAGCAGTCGCCTCAAAACTGCACGCGGCCACACCACCCGCGAGGATGGCCACAGGGATCCAACTCACGCGGCGAATCACGCAGCTCCTCAAGGTCGGCTTCTGGCATGACCGGGTACGCCGAGCAGTCGACGATCGACGTTGCGCCTGTCGCGCGGAGCATCTCGGTCTTGGCTCCATGAGCGCCATTTAGTTGTACTGGATGCACTTCGTGACGACAAGATCATCGATTGATGGCCGATGGCCACCTATGAGGACGCAGTGACAGAGGGTGAGACGGCGAGTCTTCTCTTGATGGCGCTGACTACGACCGTCCTTGTCGGGTGTGGCTCGGACGAGGCGGGCCGAACAGCCTCCGCTGCAACACCGGACTCGGCGGCACCTCAAGCCAGCGCGCCTGCGCCGCCGACACTGCGCTCCCCTCCAACCGGCGCCGCCCCCTCTCCGTATAGCTCCGGCAGAGTGGTCCGGATAGTGGTAACGGGGTGACACCGTGCGACGTGAATCCGCCCGGGCGAGGTTCAAGCGCGGCGAGACCCTCCGCTTGGAGGTCACTGCTGACCGGTCCGACACCATCCACGTCCACGGCTACGACGCGAAGTTGGACATCGCGGCGGGTCAGCCCGCGGTGCTCGCTCTCAAGCTCACCATCCCCGGAGTGTTCGAGGTGGAGCTGGAGACATCTGGGGTCGAGCTGATCGAGCTGGAAGTTCGCTGATCGAGTCCGCCGGGGGCGTCGGCTTCACTCGCTCGCAGATGGCGGATGCTCGTCGTCATTGGTAGCAATGTCACCGCTGCCCTACCTGCGCCGCCCAGCGACGATGAGCGCGAGGAGCAGGAGGAGCGGCACGCCGACCGACAGCGCTTCCACCACACCGCCGGTGTGAGCCATCACCTCGGAGGTCACAGTCACGCTCCTGTCAGAAGGGCGACGCCGGCCAAGGTGTATCCGACCATCACGACGAGGAGCGGGACCTGGCTCCGCGTCGCGAACTGACGGGGGAATGTGCCGATCGCTCGATCGTGCGCGGCGACGACGCCTAGGACATGACCGGTCACGATCGCCCCCACCTGGATGAGCGCGATCGCGCCGGTGCTGATCAGGTCGTAGTTGATGCCCCAGTCAGCCGTTCCGAACCAGTTGCTGCCCCGCTCGAAGGGATCGGACGCGAGCAGGATCGCCTGCTGTCCGTCGTAGATGGCCAGGGAGAAGTAGTGGGCGATCGCGTACCCGACCGCAATCGGCACGATGGAATGAGCGAACCGGCCTGGCATGGAGTCTGCATCCGCACCGTCAGCGAGCCGGCTTGATCATCGCGTGGCGACCGTGAACGTCACGGCCACAAATGCGATGACTGCGACAAGCCCTAGGGTGCCGGCGGGCACGCTCTCCGGGTCGACGTTGTCCTTCCACATCCGGGTGCGCGTCAGCCCGGGCCGT
>JBKJUS010000148.1:0-6134 GCA_046590575.1 Mycobacteriales bacterium
GGTGGCGTGCGGGCGCGGCGAGACCTCGCTGCACCACACCTCGTCGCCCTTCACGAACAGCTCGACGCCGAACACCCCCCAGCCGCCGAGGTCGTCGGTGATGCTGCGCGCGATGCCCTGCGCGCGGGCCAGCGCGCGGGTCGACATCGGCTGCGGTTGCCAGCTTTCGCGGTAGTCGCCATCGCGCTGCAGGTGGCCAATCGGCGCGCAGAACGTGGTCCCGCCGACGTGGCGTACGGTCAGCAGGGTGATCTCGTAGTCGAAGTCGACGAAGCCCTCGACGATCACCGCCTGGTCGGGCACCCGACCGGAGCCCCTCGCGTATCGCCACGCGCCCAGTGGATCGTCGCCCGGACGGATCGTCGCCTGGCCCTTGCCGGACGAGCTCATGACCGGCTTCACGACACAGGGCTGACCGATGGCGGCGACGGCGTCGACGTACTGCTGCTCGGTCGTCGCGAAGCGGTACGGCGAGGTCGGCAGACCCAGCTCCTCGGCGGCCAGGCGCCGGATGCCTTCGCGATCCATCGTCAGCCGGGTCGCCCGGGCGGTCGGCACGACACGGGTACCTTCCGCCTCGAGCTCGAGCAGCGTCTCAGTGGCGATCGCCTCGAGCTCGGGCACGACGAGGTGCGGCCGCTCCTCCTCGATGACCGCACGCAGCGCGGCGCCGTCGAGCATGTCCACGACGTGCCACCGGTGCGCGACCTGCATCGCCGGGGCGCCGGCGTACCGGTCGACGGCGATGACCTCGACGCCGAGGCGCATCGCTTCGATGGCCACCTCGCGGCCGAGCTCGCCGGCCCCGAGCAGCATCAACCGCACCGCGGTCGGACCCGGCGCAGTGCCGATCTCGTCGTACGTCGTCAGCGGCATCCGCGCACCGTACAAGGCGCCTACTGGTAGCGCTTGCGGGTGAAGACGTCGTGCCGCGCGCTGCTGACCCGGTCGAGGAAGACCAGGCCGTCGAGGTGATCCACCTCGTGCAGCACCGCCCGCGCCTCGATGGCGTCAGCCTCGACCACCCGCTCACCGCCGGCGAGGAGGTCGAGCCCACGTACGACGACCCGCGTGGCCCGGGCGACATTGCCGGTCAGGTCGGGCACGCTCATACAACCCTCACGGGCCACCTCCGGGTCGCTCGCGAGGACGACGACCGGGTTGCCTAGAACCACCAAGCCGGCGCACGACCGGGCCTTTCGGTGGCCGGTGACGTCCATGGCGAAAACCCGCAGACCGACGGCTACCTGCGGCGCGGCCAGCCCGACGCAGCCCGGTGAGACGCGCATCGTGTCCACCAGATCGGCCACGAGGTCGGCCAGCAGCGGGTCGGCCAGATCCACCTCCGCCGACACCGTGACGAGAGCCGGGTGCGGCAGCCGCACCACCGGTTGGATCACGACTGACCTACAGCAAGTCGGCGTCGGCTGCGTGCAGGGTCGCGGTGACTCCAAGATCCGCCGCCGTACGGCGTAGCTGCGCCTCGAGGTCGTCCGGACGCACCGCCTCAGGCACCTCCACGTCGAGGGTCATGACGTAGAGGGAACCGGCGCCTTCACCGACCAGCCGGGTCGTCAGGTCGGTGATGTTGACGCTGTGCCTGGCCAGCAGCGCGGTGACCGCATGCACGATCCCGGGGTGATCCGCGCCGTGGACGGCGACGACGTACTCCTCACCGCCGGTCCCCTCGTCCGATGCGATGTCGAGCGGGCGCACGTCGATGACCAGGCCAAGCTCGACGCCGACCGGGGCGAGGGCGGCCACGAGATCGACCTCGGCCGCCGGGCTGGCCACCACCATCGTCATCGTGAAATGGCCGCGCAGGATCGTCATCGAGGTGTCCTCGAGGTTGCAGCCCTGCTCGACCAGCACGCCAGTCACCCCAGCGACGATGCCGGGACGATCAGCGCCGATTGCCGAGACGGTGAGCAATCTCATGGCGCGCACGCTACCCGGCCGACATGCTGAGGCGGTGCCTCATCCTCTCGTGCCCGACATCTCCTACCGGGTCGGCGACGGCGACGACCTCGACCTGGACGCCGTCATCGACCTCTATCGCGCCTCGACCCTCGCCGAGCGGCGCCCGGTCGACGAGCGCACCCGGATGGCCTCGATGCTGCAGCACGCCAACCTGGTCATCACCGCGTGGGCCGGCGATGAGCTCGTCGGTATCGCCCGGTCGCTCACCGACTGGGACTACACCACCTACGTCGCCGACCTCGCCGTGCACCTCGACCACCAGCGGTCGGGCATCGGGCGCGAGCTGGTCGCCCGCACCTGGGCGGCGACACATCCAAAGGCCTCGCTCGTCCTGCTGGCTGCGCCGACAGCAGAGGGCTACTACCCGCGCATCGGCATGCGCCACCACGAGTCGGCGTGGGTCCTGCGCGAAGGCGACGAGGTGCGATGACTCATCGAGTTGTCAGAGCGACCCAGGCCCACGCAGCACATTCGACGTCGGCGTGCCCGGGGCGGGATTCGAACCCGCACATCCTCTCGGATAGCCGTGTTTAAGACGGCCGCGTAAACCGATTCCGCCACCCGGGCCCTAGAACTCATGCAACATTCCGCGGAGCGATCGCGACTATACGGCGGCTCGAGCTAAGGGCTGCGGGCACGTTGCCGCCGTCAGAATCGTTACCCTCATAGTGGACCGCACTCCGCGAGCCACGACAGGAGCGTCACCATGCAGAGCAGCAACCCCGTCCTCACGCGGCCCGGCACTTTCACCCGCACCAGCTTCCCGCCGCCGTCTGTCGACGATCTCGAGACGATGTTCGCCGCTCCGGGACGGATGACGGTCGATGACGTCGTCGTGCGTACGGCGTCGCTGCTCGGCGTACTCGCGGCGACCGGCACGGCGGCCTGGGTGCTCGACCTCGGCCGCGGGCCGGCAGTGGTCGCCGCGCTGGCCGGGTTCGTGCTCGCCATGGTGATCACCTTCAAGCGGGTCACCAGCCCGCCGCTGATCGTCACGTACGCCGCCGTCGAGGGCGTCTTCCTCGGCGCGATCAGCCACTCGTTCAACCTCGCCTACCCGGGCATCGTCGTCCAGGCGGTGTTGGGCACCGGTACGGCCTTCGCCGGCATGCTGATCGCGTACAAGTCCGGCCGGATCCGGGTCACCCCGCGCTTCACCAAGATGGTGGTCGGCGCCGGCATGGGCCTGCTCGGGCTCATGGTCGTCAACCTGCTCGCCAGCTTCTTCACCGGCGGCGGGCTCGGCCTGCGCGACGGTGGCCCGCTCGCGATCCTCTTCAGCTTGGTGGCTATCGGCGTCGCCTGCCTGTTCCTCGCGCTCGACTTCGACCACATCGAGAAGGCCATCGCCGCCGGCGCACCTGAGCGCGAGTCGTGGGTCGCGTCCTTCGGCCTGGTCGTCACGCTGGTCTGGCTCTACCTGGAGATCCTGCGGTTGCTGAGCTACTTCCGCGACTGACCTGCCCTGCTACACGTCCGGACTACGCCTTCCGGGCGACGGCTACGGCGCGGGCGAAGACCGCGTCGAGCATCTCCTCGGTGAGGCGTCCGGTGAAGGTGTTCTGCTGGCTGACGTGGTAGCAGCCGATCACTGTGGGGCCCCCGCGCCCGAGCAGCACCTCGACCCCGTGGCCGAAGTCCACTGCGCCGAAAAGCGGAGCCTCGTGACCTGCCGCGGCCAGCGCCGGGAAGACTGTGGACCACGCGAAGCCACCCAGCACGACGATCGCTTTCAGCGTCGGGGCGAGGAGCCGTAGCTCGCGGACCAGCCACGGCTGGCAGGCGTCACGCTCCTCCGGGGTGGGCTTGTTTCCTGGCGGCGCGCAGTGCACGCCCGCCATGATCCGGGTGTCGATCAGCCGCTGGCCGTCACCGGCGTACGTCGAGGTCTCGATCACGGCGAGGCCGGCACGATGCAGCGCTCGGTAGAGCCAGTCCCCGCTGCGGTCGCCGGTGAAGATGCGCCCGGTCCGGTTGCCGCCGTGCGCGGCCGGCGCGAGCCCGACGACCGCGATGCGCGCGCGCTCCGGCCCCCAGGACGGCACCGGTCGACCCCAGTAGCGCTCCGCGGTGTACGACGCCCGCTTGTCGTCGGCAACCTGCTCGCGCCATGCGACGAGCCGTGGGCAGGCCCGACAGACCGACACTCGTGCGTCCAGGTGGTCGAGGCTCACCGAGGAGCCGGCCAGCCGCGCAACGTCGGCCGCGTTGTGGGCGACCGGCGTGCTGCTCTTGGCCACCTCGGCCGGGTGCTCGGACCCCGCAGGGATGAAGGCCACCGAAGCTACGCGAGGTGCGAACGGAGGAAGTCGGCAGCCCTTGCCCACGCTGTCGCGGCGTGCTCCGGGTGGTAGACGTCGGGCCGGGTGTCGTTGACGAAGGCGTGGTCCGAGCCCGGGTAGTCGTACATCTCGAGGGTGGCCGCCCCGGCGGCCTCGATCGCCGTCTTCGAAGCCTGGACCTTGTCGTCACCGCTGCCACCGTCGCCCTCAGCGAGATGCATCTGGACGTGCTTTCCGGCGTACCCGGACCAGTCGGGCTGGAGCATCTCCCATGGCATCGCCGGATAGAACGGCACCGCGACGGTGACGTCTTCGACAAGCGTGCCGGCCCACAGCGCGAGGCTGCCGCCCATGCAGAAGCCGACCACCCCGACCGTGCGGGTGCTCACGTCGTCGCGGGAGAGGAGGTAGGTCGCTGCCCCGGCGATGTCGCGGCCGGCTCGCGGGATGTCGAGCGTCATCAGCAGCTTGCCAGCCTCGTCGGGCTCGGTCGTCGTCTCGCCGTGGTAGATGTCCGGCGCCAGGACGACGAAGCCGTCCGCCGCGAGCCGCTCAGCCACGTCGACGATGTGCGGCACCAGGCCCCACCACTCCTGGAGCAGGACCACAGCCGATCCTGAGCCGCCGGGCGGCAGCGCCAGGTGACCCCGTGCTGTACCGCCGTTGCTCGGATAGCTGACGACGTCGCCCATGCGTAGGTCCTCTCACGACGCCCAGGTGCTGCGTCGACCCTAGCGGCGAAGTGGCGTGCTGGCGCGGAGGGCGTCGAGGTCGACCGCTTCGGTCTCCGGGCACGGGTCGACGCCGAGCTCTTCGGTGAGCGTCGTCCGGGTGGATGCGAGGCGACGGCCTGGCTCACCGGGCTCGTCGGCACATGACGAATCCACTACGGCGCCCTCGGCCGCGGGAGAGCTGCGGTCTCTGGTGTCGTCTATGACACGCCAGACCGCGACTCTCGCTGTCAGGCGAGGCTGAGGGCGATGCCGTCGAGGATGTCGCGCTCGCTCGCGACGACCTCGCCGATCGACCACCGGCGCATGATCGATCGCAGCACCAGCGCGCCGCCGCCGATCACGTCGGCACGTCCGGGGTGCATCACCGACAGCGTCAGCCGCTGCGCCCGGGTCGACGCGAGCAGCATCGTGGTGACGCGGTCGACGTCGTCGTACGACGTCCGAGACAGATGGATGCGCCGAGGGTCGTAGGCGTCGAGCGCCGCGGCCAGGGCGGCGACTGTCGTGACGCTGCCGGCCAGCCCGACTATCGTTCGGGCACGAAGCGGGTCCACCGTGGCTTCCGCCGTCGCCAGCAGCGACTCGACGTCGAGCACGGCAGCGGACACCTGGGCCGGCGTCGGCGGGTCGGAACGCAGATGTCGCTCGGTCAGTCGGACGCAGCCGATGTCGAGACTGATGCTCTCCTCGACTGCCACCGAGCCGATGACGAGCTCCGTCGAGCCGCCACCGATGTCGACGACGAGGTACGGCGGAGCGTGCTGGTCGCGGGGTAGCTCGCTCGTCGCGCCGAGGAAGGAGGCGGCTGCTTCGTCCGTGCCGCTCATGACCTCGGGCGCAACCCCGAGGATCTCGGTGCACCCCGACAGGAATGCGTCACGGTTGGTCGCGTCCCGCGTCGCCGACGTCGCGCACATCCGCACCCGGTCGACGTGCATGTCGCGGACGACTCGGGCAAATCCGCGCAGCGCGTGGAACGTCCGTTCCAGCGCATCGGGTGCCAACGCACCGGTGCGGTCCACCCCCGCACCGAGCCGGACGATCTGCATCTGCCGCGTGCGCTCGACGAGCCGACCGGCCACGACGTCGGCGACCAGCAACCGGATCGAGTTGGTGCCGCAGTCGACGGCGGCTACAC
>JBKJUS010000102.1:0-9643 GCA_046590575.1 Mycobacteriales bacterium
TGAGCTGACGCTTGGCCTCGAACGCACCGACCGGACAGTGCGCGGCCTTCCCGACACCCCTATGGGGCGACGACTACGACAGCACCGGAGGGCCTTGCTCAAGGCGGTCAGTCTCGCGGGGGGCAACAATCTGCGCGTCTTCGGAAGCGTCGCTAGGGGCGAGGACGGCCCGGACAGCGATGTGGACCTCCTCGTCGACCTTCCTGAAGACACGAGCCTGTTCGCGGTCCTAGCGCTGGAAGGCAGCTTGGCACGCATCCTCAAGGTGAAGGTCGATCTGGCACCCGTTTCCAGCCTCAAGCCCAGGGTGCGCACGGAGGCTCTGGCCGACGCGGTCGCACTGTGAGCCGCCGAGCCAGGCCACCCATGGACGGACATCGCCCGGATGCGCGACCGCCTCGCCCATCGCTACTTCGACACCACGCACGGCCAAGTGGCCGGCGCCGTGGAGAACGACCTCGAGCCTCTCAAGGCCGCCGTGCTACGCCTTCAAATGCGAGTGCCCAGCGTCGAAGAGTGAGCCGTGCAGCCCAGCGTAGAGCGGCACCTAGTCGCTACTGGTTCGGCGGGCTGGGGTCCTCGGGGACTCGGATGACCAGGATGGCGGTGTCATCGGCGGGCTCGGGTCCACCGAAGTCCAACACGTCGGCTTCGATGGCAGCAGCGATCTGGCCGGCGCTAGCGCGGGCAGACACTCCGGCGACCAGCGCTGCTAGCCGCTCTTCGCCGTATAACTCCCAGCCGGCTCGCGCCTCGAGGACTCCATCCGTATAGAGGATGAGCGCATCGCCAGGACGCAGCGTAACTCTGCGTTCAAGAAGATCTGGCTCGCTGAACACACCCAAGATGAGGCCAGCAGTGTCTAGCGCACGCACTTCACCGTTGGCACTGCGCACCAGCGCGGGCGGATGGCCCGCCGCGCTGATCCGAACACTGACCGCGCCACGGCGGTGAGCCAGTGTTGCGTATGTCGCGGTGAGGAACCGCTCCGTATCGGGGCGTTGATGGATCAAGGCCCGGTTGAGAAGAGCGAGCACCTGCCGCGGCGAGCGGTGCTGAATGGCTGCGGTCCGGATCGTGTGCCGGGCCAGTGCCGTCACCTTGGCGGCCTCGACGCCCTTACCGCAGACATCGCCCATCACGACCCCCCAGGTCGCCCGGTCAGTTTGGAAGACGTCATAGAAGTCGCCGACGAGTTCCCCACCCTTGCCCGCCGGTAGGTGCCGGGCAGCAACGTCGATCCCGGGCACGTCGGGAAGGTGCGGAGGAAGCAACGTCTCCTGCAACGTCCGGGCCAGAGCGGCAAAGCGCTCCCCAGCAGCGATTCGCTCGTGAGCCGCGGCACGTTCAGCCGTCACGTCGCGGAAGTACCAGGCCCAGCCGAGGTAGGTTCCCGCCTCAGTGCTCAGCGCAGTTCCGTACCGGTCAAAGATCCGGCCATCGCGCAGCAGCAGCTCGTCCCTCGCCGAGCCCGTTGGCTGGGCGTAAAGCTCCTGTACCCGAGCCAGGAAAGCTTCAGGATCAACAAGCTTGTCCAACACCGATTTCAGAGCGTCGTCATCGGAACCACTGACGATGATCTCATGCGGAATGGGCCACATCTGCTCGAACTGGTGGTTCGAGGCGATCATCGTCCCATCCTTGGAGACGACAACCATGCCGTCCAGGCCGCCCTCTACCGCGGCACGGAGCAGCTCCAGATCCGCGGGAACGGGCCCGGCTTTAGATCGTTGCACCGCCAACTGAGATGGCATCCCGGGGTGCCCTGCCCCAAACTCCGTCACCGGCCCCCTCCCCTTTGCCGTTGAACCAGAACGCTACTGCGCCGGGAGAAGCATGACTAACGCCGGTTGCTGTTGGAGCATCACCGATCATCACTGCCGTCATCTCGGCTCCGCCGCCAGTTGGGTGGCGCGGTCGGGCAGACCTACCTCGAGCGAAGCAGACCCCTCTTGAGCCACGACCAGCGCCGGGACAGTGGTCAGCGAGAACGCATCCCGTTAGAGAGCCACGCGCGAGACGGGCAGGCACTTAGAGAGCGACTCGCCGACCACCTAACCGGGACCTTGGCCAGGTCCGCGGCTGCTGTCGAGTGAACAGGTAGGCACCTACCGCGACCTCTAAAGTTGCGCCTGGCGCGAGGTCGACCACGTCCTCCGGGTAGGGGGTCTCAGGTAATGGACTCATTCGATGTTCTCGCCGTCCTGTTTTATGGCTGCGCATTGGTTGAGGTGGCGGCTGTCCTGCTCGCCGCCGCCGTAGCAGGCCGTCGCCGTGAAGCGCTGCTGACGGCGTCAGTACTGCTCGGCGTCGCCGGAGTTCTGGGGATCTTCTCCGTCGGCGTCGTCATCTTGGTGGCCGCCGCCGGTTGTGCTGTCGCAGCAGCGCGAACGCGACCGGCCGAATAGCACCGATTTCCAATCTGCCAGGGCGAGTGGCCCGGTGTGGCTTGCGGCACCTTCCTTCACCCATGAGGGGGCGGTTACTGGAGGATGCGATTGCCAGGCAGCCCTGTGACTGACTGAGGCGCGTGCACTATGAATTGGCGGGCTTGTGGGGCACACCTGGCCGAGTCGCATCGCTCGACACCAGCGTCTCCGGGTGCTGGTCCACGTGGGAGCATGCCCGTCATGCATCCGATCGCGGGAGATGTGCAGCCAGTAGCCGAGCTGATCACCCGCGCATTCCATGACGATCCGCCCCCGGTCTGGTGGTACCCCGATCCGGTAGAGCGCGACGAGCGAATGTTGGCGTTCTGGCGGGCTATGGCGACAGCGGGTTTGGCGGCAGGTGATGGCTTGATGTCGGAGGACGGCAACGGCGTGGCGCTGTACGTGCCGCCCGGGAAGGCCGTGGACGAGTCCTTGGTGGAGGCCTCCGGCCTCCCTGCCGTGATCGACGAAATGGGACCGGAGCAGGCCAGCCGGATCGGTGCCTTCTTCGAGGTCCTTGACCGACTGCAGGCTGAGGCGATACAGGAACCGCACTGGGAGCTGCACTGCATAGGGGTTGACCCTGCCTCCCAAGGTCGGGGTCTTGGTGTGGCACTGGTCGATGAGATGACCCTCAGAGCTCGGCGCGATGGGGTGCCAGGTTTTCTGCTCACCGCGGCCGAGTGGAACGTCAGTTTCTACGAGCGGCGCGGCTACCGCGTTGTCCAGCAGGCCGCTGTGCCTGATGGTCCGCTGCAGGCTTGGGCCATGCGCCTGGACTGAGCTTCGTGCTCGCAGGTGGATGGGCTCGGCATCGGTTGTGATGTTCGTCAGCCCTCTAGCGGCTGGTCAGCGGCTTGTTCGAGGTCCGAGCGGCGCCGTCGGGCACTCAGACACCTGCAGGGCCCTCAGCGCCAAGACGCATGCCGAACGGTCGGTTCCGGCTGGAGCGTGTAGCCGGTTAGCCCTAGATGGGGAGAACGAACGGCAGGTATTCGGTGTTCGTCGCGTCCGCCGGGACGGTTGTCCCGACATACCACTCAGACGCGATGGTCAGGCCTGACGCTGTCAGCGCGGCACGCTTCTCAGCGTCTAGGTGTCCGCAGACCACGACGACTTGGACGGCGCTTCGTGCCGTTAGTTCCTTGGTGGCTGCTTCCAGAAGCTCGCGTCCCACGGTGGCCATAAGTCGGGCGACGCGACGTGGAAGTCGTCGATGAGTGCCCCATTGCCGCCGGAGTCGTACACGGGCGGAGTCGGGACCAGGCGACCGGTGACGAAGCCGCGAATCTCGTCACCGTTTGCTCCGACGAGCGCGACGAATTCGTCGTCTCTCACGATGTGTTCGATGAGCGGAGCGTGAAGCGCAACCGCGTTATCCGCTATACGCCAGAACTGCGGCTGATACTCCTGGTGCTCAGTCATACCGGGATCGAGCTGTCCGCGCACTCGCACGCCTCGATGGTTAGCTGCAGGCTCGGTCGAGTCCGCGCAGGCTACCCGGCGGCCCGGTGGACTACTTCTTCGTCGGAGCGGTGCCGAAGTACACGTCGTCGTAGCGCACCTGGCCGGTCCAGTTGTCGTCGGTGGCGCCGAAGAGCAGGTGCGCGCTGACCGCCCCGGGCGGCGCTACGGCGGTGCCCGCCACCCGGGTCCAGAGCAGCTCGGCGGAGTCGACGTCGCGCGCTGCCTTGACGGCAACAGGGGCCAGCGCGATCGGCAGCCCGCCGGCGTCGAGCCAGCGGATGCTCATCCGGGCCCCCTCGCCGATCGTCTGCACGATCCAGGCGACGTACGCGGTCATCAGGTACTGGGTGCCCGCGGTGACAGACACCGGCGCCTGAGTCCGCCACGCCGGGGCCAGCGAGTAGTAGGGGTACACCACGTCGCGGAGCGGGTTGACCGGGTTCGGCTGACAGGACCCGGTCGCGCAGACCTGGCGGTTCGTCGACAGCGAGCCCGAGATCGCGGCCCCGCGCTTGCCGGAGCGGAAGGTGACCGGCGAGTGGTCGAAGAGCACGGTGGCGCCTTCGAACACCCAGCCCGTGGGCAACAGCGGGTGCTCGAGCGAACCGGGCGGGGCGGCCGGGGTGCCCTCCAGCGCGGAGTCCTCGAAGCCGGAATTCGTGACCAGGTTGGGGCCGGGAGGTCGCCGACTACCCGCCGCCGCCGCGGGCAGCGTGACCACCAGCGACAGTGCCAGGACAACCCCACCGGCCGTGCGCGGGCGCAGCAGCCGGCGTCTGGTCATGGCTCGCTCCACGTGAGTCGACGATCGGTGTCTAGGACTTCGCCGCTGCGCGCACCGATCCTGCGGGCATGTCATCCTGAAGTTATAGGAGCGCTCACGCTCGTGCTGCCCCGACGAGCACCGGGCAGTGCCGCGGGTCGGCCAGCCTCGCTCCGAAGAGCTCCCGCCCCGCTCGCGAGGGAGCGGAGCGGCGGGTCCGCAGGTGCAGCGCGAACCCGCGTCGGGGATGTCCGCTGATATTGGCGGCGCTGCCGTGCACGGTCAGCTTGCCGTGAGCGCTCGCCCCACCGGCCGTCAGAACTGCCGCGGTCTCGTCCCACTCGCCGAGGCCGTCGTGCGCACTGCGGGTCGCCGCGAGGTCGTGGCTGAAGAAGTCACCGTCGCCGCCCTGCTCCCACTGGTGTGACCCACGCACATAGAGCAGCGGGCCACGTGCCACCTCGACGTCGCTGACCGCCACCCACACGGTGAAGACCTCGCCGTCCCACAGCTCTCGCCAGTAGGTCTGGTCCCGGTGCCAGCCGACCTGGCCGGCGGTCGAACCGCCTGGCGGCTTGACCAGAAGCTGCGATGCCCACAGCTGGACGTACTCCGAGCCGGTGACCTGCGCGGCGAACTCGCCGATCCCCGGACTCGTGACGAACTCGAAGATCACGTCATCGCAGAGGTGGGCGTCGTCGATCTTCACGATCGCCGTGGGGTCGTCGCCCAGGTTCCAGTAGCGGCGCCCGGGTGCCTGACCGGTGCGGTAGCGCCCCGCCACGACGTCATCCATCCGCTCGGCCACGCCGTCGAGGCCGGCAACGTCGACGAGCGGGTCCTGGTGGACGACGAAGCCGTCCCGAGCGAAGTCCGCCGCGAAGCCTCGGGCCGCCATCCGCCGATGGTAGTGCGCGGCTACGTCGTCGCCCCGAGGTGCACTCGTCGGCTCAGCCGTCGGCGACGCTTCCCAACGTCGTGGAGCGCTCCGCCGAACCAACACCCACGCTGACTTCGCACCCAGGGGCGTCCACCTCGACGTGGTCGGCGCCATCGACCGGGCCCACCCCGCGCGCTGTTCCCGCACGCTCCGGTCGCCCGCCGTCGTCGCCGGCCACCTCGCGCAACCCTGAACCCAGCCCTGCGTCTAGGTCCGTCTTCAATGTCACCGTAAGTCCGGCGACACCGAAGGTTGGCGACGTCGAGTCCCCGGACGTGGTGTACGACGGCTTCGAGGGCGTGCAGGCCGACGAGGGTGTCCGCTAGTTCCGGGAGGCAGGGATGTCTAACCAACATCTAACGAACGTCGCGAGACCGCTCCCCGGCCGGTGTCGCGCCCCGACGCCTACCGTCGGAGTGGGCCTTCGGGACCCTGCGGCGATTGCGGTGCAATGCTGCAAGCAGCGCCTCCACCTCGTCTGGGGCGGCGGGGAATGGCTGCGGAGCGAGTGCCACGGATTCACACACCGAGGGTATTACCGGGTATCTCAGGCCGCTCCTAGCGTTCGTCAGACTCCGAGGACGAGGCGTAGTCCTTGGTCCACCTCCGCCATGAGGTAGTCGGGAACTCGCCCGACAGGGTCGTCGAGATCGGTCTTGTCCATGGTCAACAACTGGCTCACGTTGATAACGGAGTCCTTTGCCAGACCGCTCGCAGACGCAGAAACGAAGACATTCCCGCCGACTGCGGCGAGGCCGGTGTTGGACGTGATCACGGCGACGATCGTGGTCGCGAGCCGGCTGGCGTTGACCGCATCGTCCTGTACGACCAGAACGGGCCGCGTCTTCGCCGGACGGCTTCCTCGCGGCGCTCCAAGATCAACCCAGCAGATGCTGCCTCTGCCGATCACCAGTCGTCGCCCGCGAGCCGTCGTCGGCTGTATGACGTCACAAGAGACTCGTCGGGGTCCTCGCCGGCCCGTACTAACGCATCGTTGATCTTGGCGGTCAACGAAGTCCGCTCGAGGTCTTCGAGGTAGCGCGCGGCAGCAGTTGCGTAGAACTGAGAGCGACTGACGCCGAGCTCAGCAGCACGGCGTTCCACTCGTTGAAAGGTCTCGTCAGGCACCGAGATCGCCGTCTTCATAGCGGAAGTATAACCCGGTAGGAAGGGAGCGCAAGGGCGCTCGAGCAACTGTGGAGAACGCCGCATCTCAGGTTCAGGTCGTGGACTACATCCAGAGCCGGTCCATGCGGTATCCGGGCGCGCTGGACATCTGAGTCGGATGGACGTCCCTGAAATTTCCTGACCCCCCTTCCGTTTCTGCCACAGTTCGCGCCATGCTCCCGTCACTGGTCGCCAGGGGGGCGGCCGATCAAGGGGGGAACATGAAGCACATCGTCCGGGCTGCTGCCGTCACTGGGATCGCGGCGCTTGCTTTGGCCACGACTCCGTCCAGCGGCTACGCGAGCCAGGGGAACGAGAACAAGAACGAGCGCGGCGCTCAGACCCAGCAGGACGCGACTGACACGTTCTTCGACACCGTGCCGTGCGCCAGCGACACCGGGTTCTTCGAGATCACGCTTGACTACAACAGCACCGAACGCTTCACCGACGAGCGAGGTCACTTCACGCAGACCGGCACGTTCAGCGCCGTCCCGGTCACCCCCACCGCCTTCGCGGAAGAGGAGCACGACGGCCACACCCACATCTACCCGATCGCGGCTGACCCCCGCCCAGGCGACACCTACTCCGGCCGCTTCACCATCAGCGGGACCGGGAACGACAACGGCAATGCGACGACCGAGACGTTCAACTTCCGCATCAACGGGACCAGTAGCGACGGCGAGGAGATCGGGGGGCACGCGATCTACCACGAGACGACCGCGAACGGTGAGTCGCGGAGCCTGATCGAGCGGGAGACCTGCCGCTAACGGATCAGCCCGAATAGCGCCCCCCGGCCTTTGACGGCCGGGGGCGCTGGTTGGTTGTCAGAACGGCTTTCGCAGGTGTCCGCGCAGATGGCGTAGGGCCAAGCAGCTCCTAGGCTCTGGAGACTCGCGTCGGCGGGCGTCACTCAAGGATCATCACCGGCGGCTTACACGCCGCGGTGCCGAGCGTTTCGTATCCGACCCCTGGACGGTATTTTGGCTGCATGGGTGTGCTCAGAGACTGCTGTGATCGAGGTCAGGCGACTCCCGATGGCTGGCTGAGCGCTCGGTACACCGAGGCGCGACTGACCCTGAGGACGCGGGCGATCCCGGCCACGTCGTAGTCGCCGCTGTCCCGCATCGCCTGAGCGATACGAAGCTTTCCCCCGGTCCAGACCGTTGGTCTGCCCCCGATCCGGCCGCGAGCTCGGGCAGCCGCCAGGCCGGCCATCGTCCTCTCTCGGATGAGCTCCTTCTCGAACTGAGCCATAGCCCTGAAGACGTGGAAGACCAGCCGGCCACCCGGCGTGGTGGTGTCGAGGGCCTCGGTCAGGCTGATCAGAGCCACGCCTCGCTCCTCCCGGTCGTGTACGACGTCGATGAGATGACGAAGACTGCGACCAAGACGGTCCAGACGCCAGACCACCAGGCTGTCACCTGGCCTGGCGCACTCCAGCGCACTCGTGAGCCCCGGACGGTCCTGCAGCGACCCCGACGAGGCCCGGTCGATGAACACACGGTCCACACAGGCTCGCTGAAGGGCGTCGAGCTGGAGGGCTTCGTCCTGGGCGATGGTGCTGATGCGGGCATAGCCGATCTTGAAGTTGGACATAGACCTGCTCCTCAGAGTCGTAGTGGAACTGGTACACAGCAGACCTGCCGACGCGGACGTGGCCAGGTAGCCCAGATGCGGCGTGGGGCTGCAGCCGGGTCGTACTTGTCGAGAGGGGCCTCGCGATGAAGTACGACCGTCCGATCCACGAGCTCCTGCGCGAGTGCGCCGAAGATCTGCGTGAACCGTTCACAGCCCCTGACGTTGTTGGCTGGTTCGCTGCGCGGTATCCCGACGTGGCGGCAAGCGCAGTTCGAGCGCACATCCAGGCCATGCCGGGAAACGTTCCAACCGAGTCGAGAATCACCCCCACCGCGGCAGCCGGCCACCCCTGTTGAGGCGGCTCTCTCGCGGGACGTATGCGCGCTGGACTGGTTCGGCGCTCGGTGCTGCGGACAGGCCTGCTGATCCGCTTCCCGTCACGTTGCCACCTATGAGCGACGAAGTACTCGCCCCGGCCGCCACCGAGGAGTGGTTCTGGGAGGGGAATGTCCAGGTGAAGCTGCTCAGGTACCCGATGCATCCGGTTATGACGTCATCCGCGTGGCCGACACCCGAACTAGGGAAAGCGGGACCGACGTCATCGCCCGCAAGGCGGGGCGGATTCTTCACGTTGAAGTGAAGGGGTGGCCTTCGGGCGTCTACTGCGACCCGGCCAAGGCCGGCCTAGCGAAGCCAACCTCAGCCGCTACACAGGCCCGCGTCTGGTTCAACGATGCAGTTGTTCATGCCCTACGACTGCGCGACGCGCACGCAGACGACGACGTCGGCATGTGCTTTCCCGACCAGCCGACGCACCGGAGGCTCGTCACGAGCATCGGGACCAGCCTCAAGCGCTGTTGCATCTTGACGTTCTTCGTCGCAGCGGGCGGCTCGTGCCAAGCTCAAACGGACGGGTGAGCCGCGCCCGCCGCCTCGGAACTCATCCTGGGCCTCGCCTGTGAGACGCGGTTCTGGCCACGACTTGTGGACAGCTCTGCCCCGCCTAATCCGGGGGACGGACTCCTGCGCCAGCAATCAGTCGTCTACGGACAGTCGCTGGCCGGGTCGCCACCCTGAGGACACCGTGCCGCTTGGCGTGAATAGGCGCTCTCCTCGATGGGCAGACCACGGCGTTGCGGGACGTCCCCCTTTCTGTCACCTACGCGACAGGCGGCACCAAAGGGTTAAGGAACTATGGATCTGATCGACAATCAGTTGCTCGGTGTACCGGAGGGTCACTATGAGGATCACTTTTCGCAGTCTGACGCTGCTGTCATGCCTCGCCATGATGACTCT
>JBKJUS010000002.1:0-6077 GCA_046590575.1 Mycobacteriales bacterium
TCCACCTCAGCGGTGAAGTCGACGTGCCCGGGGGTGTCAATGATGTTGATCTGGTGGTCCTTCCACCAGCAGGTCGTCGCGGCCGACGTGATCGTGATGCCGCGCTCCTGCTCCTGCGCCATCCAGTCCATGGTGGCCGCGCCCTCATGCACTTCGCCGATCTTGTACGTGCGACCGGTGTAGTAGAGGACCCGCTCAGTGGTCGTGGTTTTGCCCGCGTCGATATGCGCCATGATCCCGATGTTGCGGGTCTTGGCGAGGGAGTTCTTCGCGCTTGCCATGAGGGTCGTCTCGTCGCTTCCGTCAGTTACCAGCGGTAGTGCGCGAAGGCCTTGTTGGACTCCGCCATCTTGTGCGTGTCTTCGCGCTTCTTCACGGCCGCGCCAAGGCCGTTGGACGCATCGAGCAGCTCATTCATGAGCCGCTCAGTCATGGTCTTCTCGCGTCGGGCGCGGGAGTACTGGATGAGCCAGCGCAGTGCCAGAGTGGTCGCCCGACCGGGCTTGACCTCGATGGGCACCTGGTAGGTCGCGCCACCGACTCGACGGCTCTTGACCTCGAGCGTCGGCTTGACGTTGTCCAGAGCACGCTTGAGCGTGATCACCGGATCGGTGCCGGTCTTCTCCCGGCAGCCCTCCATCGCGCCGTACACAATGCGCTCGGCGGTCGACTTCTTGCCGGCGAGGAGCACCTTGTTGACCAGCGACGTGACGAGCGGCGAGCCGTAGACCGGGTCGTTGATGACCGGGTGCTTGGGCGCAGGTCCCTTGCGAGGCACTAGCTCTTCTCCTTCTTCGCGCCGTACCGGCTTCGTGCCTGCTTGCGGTTGCGAACACCCTGGGTGTCGAGCGAGCCGCGAATGATCTTGTAACGGACACCGGGCAGGTCCTTCACCCGGCCGCCGCGCACCAGGACGATCGAGTGCTCCTGCAGGTTGTGACCGACCCCGGGGATGTACGCCGTGACCTCGATGCCGGTGGTGAGCCGGACACGGGCGACTTTGCGCAGCGCCGAGTTGGGCTTCTTGGGCGTCGTCGTATAGACGCGCGTGCAGACGCCGCGACGCTGCGGGCACGACTTCAGCGCCGGCGTCTTGGTCTTCTCGATCTTGTCCGTCCGGCCCTTGCGGACCAGCTGCTGGATCGTGGGCACCCGAAGTCCTTCGTGTCGTCGTACCGGCTGAGCTCGGTCTGTGTGGCAAGTCGTGAAACAGGGTCAATCGTCGGTGAGCCCGAGCGTCCCGGCCGACCCACGCGGTCGGGCGTGTTGCATTCCCGGCCCCTGCCTCATGTGCAGGAGAGGGAGTGCGCCAACGCTGACCGTGAGAGCCGCGGTCCGGGCGCTCGGAAGTGCCCGAGTTACCCCAGGCACAAGGGGGAACCCTAGCGAGAAGTCGTCCACAGGTCAAAGGCGCGTCGTCGCGTGGTAGGACCCCAGGTGTGCTCAACTACCCGCGCCCTTCGCGCGCCGAGCTCGCGGCGGCCCTCGGCGAGCCGGTGCCCGACCTCGTCACTCCGGGCATGCGACTGCTGCTCTGCGGGATCAACCCGAGCCTGTGGTCGGCGGTTGCCGGCTACCACTTCGGCAACCCGGCCAACCGTCTGTGGCCCACCTTGCACCTGGCCGGCCTCACCGCCCGGCGCCTGCATCCCAGTGAGAGCGAAGAGCTGCTGGCTGCGGGGATCGGGGTCACCAACGTCGTCAACTACGCCACCGCGACCGCGGCCGAGATCAGCAAGGACCAGCTTTGCGCGGGCCGAGATCGGGTCGTCGCCACCGTCGAACGGTGGGCGCCCGTCGTGGTCGCCTTCCTCGGGCTGTCGGCGTACCGGACCGCGTTCGCCCGTCCGAAGGCGGCGGTCGGTCGTCAGGAGGAGCGCATCGGCAACACCGTCATCTGGTTGCTCCCCAATCCCAGCGGGCTCAACGCGCACTACCAGCTCCCGGCCCTGGCCCGGGTGTACGGCGAGCTCCGCGCCACGCTCGATGATCTTGCTGGGGTCGATCCCCCGGACACCCCGACGTCGTAAGGTCGCTGCGTCCGCACACCGATCAAGGGGGATCATGCATGTCCGCACGCTCCACGTACGCAGTCCCGAGAGCGTGGCGATCGCTCGCCTGCGCCCTTCTCCTCGCCGGCTCGCTCGCTGCCTGTGGCGACGACGGGGACAGCTCCGCCACCGGCTCCAGCTCCACGCCTGCGTCCACCGCCCCTTCCAGCTCTCCCACGCCCGCGGCTCCGACGGCCACCGTCCTGGGCATCCAGGGAGTCGACTACGGCTATGTGCTGTCCCAGCCGAGCGTGCCCGCTGGTCCGGTCCGCATCGACTTCAGCAACCCGGGCAAGGAATACCACATGCTCGAAGGCGGGCTGCTGCTGCCCGGCAAGACACTCGCCGACGTGCAGGCGGCGTTGAAGAGTACGGACGAGGGCGCATTCGAGTCCGTCTTCGGCAAGGATGACGGGAACGGCCTGGGCGGTCCCAACATCCTCGCTCCGGGCGCTGCCACCTCGGTCACCGTCACCACCTTCAAGCCCGGCACCTACGCCTTCATCTGCTTCTTCTCGGTGAAGGGCACCGAAGAGCCACACTTCGCCCGCGGCATGGTCACCGGTCTCGAAGTCACTGCGGCAACGTCGCCCGCGCCGGCCGAGCCGGTCGCCGATGCAGAGATCTCGATCGACGAGAAGGGGATCACCGGGGTCGAAGCGGTGAAGTCCGGCAAGGGCACGTTCAAGATCACCAATACGGGCACCCGGGAGCACTCCCTGCCGATCGTCGCCTACGTGGGGGACACCACCTTCGCGGCGGCCGACAAGTACTTTGAGGAGACCCTGGACCAGGGCAAGCCTGAGTCGCCCAACCCGCCGGCTCGCATCGAGGGCGGCCTGAGCCGGCTTGCTCCCGGCGCCGTGACCTACCTCCACCTCGACCTCAAGCCGGGTCGGTACGTCGTCCTCGACGTCGAGGGCAGCACCGATGAAGAGGACGCGCCGGAGTACTACAAGGTCAATCCGAAGACGTCGAAGTTCGAGTTCACGGTCGTCTGACCCACGCCGCAGCATGACGAAGGGCCGGTCCCTACGGGGCCGGCCCTTCGTCGTGCCCTGGTGCTCCTACTGCCGGTAGCTGTCCCGGCCGAGGTCGAAGTCGTCCAGCGGGACGGCCGGACCGGTGCCAGTGCCGAAGGTGTAGTCGGCGTCGGTCTCCCACGCACCGGCGTACACCTGTGCGCGAGCCTCCTCGGTGGGCTCGACCCGGATGTTGCGGTAGCGGCCGATGCCGGTGCCCGCCGGGATGAGCTTGCCGATGATGACGTTCTCCTTGAGGCCGAGCAGCCGGTCGCTCTTGGCAGAGATCGCGGCGTCGGTGAGAACGCGGGTGGCCTCCTGGAACGACGCGGCCGAGAGCCACGACTCGGTGGCCAACGAGGCCTTGGTGATACCCATCAGGACCGGCCGGCCCGACGCCGGCTCACCGCCATCAGCAACGATGCGGCGGTTCTCCGCTTCGAAGATCGTCCGCTCGACGAGACCGCCCGGCAGGAACTCCGTCGCGCCGGCCTCGAGCACGCTGACGCGCTTGAGCATCTGCCGCACGATGATCTCGATGTGCTTGTCGTGAATCGGCACACCCTGCGAGCGGTAGACCTCCTGCACCTCCGCCACGAGGTGCTGCTGCACGGCGCGCGGGCCGAGGATCTTCAGGACGTCGTGCGGGTCCTTGGCCCCCTCGGTGAGCTGGTCGCCGACCTCGACGTGGTCACCGTCGGCGATGCGCAGGCGCTGCCGGCGGCTGATCTTGTCGTAGATGATCTCCTCGCTGCCGTCATCGGGCGTGAGGACGAACTTGCGAAGCTTCTCCTCGTCGTCGATGCGGACCCGACCGCTGGCTTCCGCGATGGGCGCCTTGCCCTTGGGGACCCGCGCCTCGAAGAGCTCGACCACACGCGGCAGGCCGTGGGTGATGTCCTCGCCTGCGACGCCACCGGTGTGGAAGGTACGCATCGTGAGCTGTGTACCGGGCTCACCGATCGACTGGGCGGCGATGATGCCCACCGCCTCGCCGACGTCGACCAGCTTGCCGGCCGCCAATGAACGGCCGTAGCACATCGAGCAGGTGCCGACCTTGGAGTCACACGTCAGCACGCTGCGCAGCTTGACCTCGGTGACACCGGCCTCGATGAGGGCGGTGATGACAGGGTCCCCCAGGTCAGTGCCTGCTGTTGCCAGCACCTTCTTGCCGACGACGACGTCCTCGGCGAGGGTGCGGGCGTACACACTGGTCTCGACGTGGATGTCGCGCACCAGGGTGCCTTCGCGATTGGCCGCCGCGATCGGCATGAGGAAACCGCGTTCGGTGCCGCAGTCTTCCTCCCGGATGATCACGTCCTGGCTGACGTCGACCAGGCGCCGGGTGAGGTAGCCCGAGTCCGCCGTACGCAGCGCGGTGTCGGCGAGGCCCTTACGGGCACCGTGGGTGGAGATGAAGTACTCCAGGACGGTGAGACCCTCGCGGAAGTTGGCCTTGATGGGTCGCGGGATGATCTCGCCCTTGGGGTTCGCCACCAGACCGCGCATGCCGGCGATCTGCCGCACCTGCATCATGTTTCCGCGGGCTCCGGAGTTGACCATCATGAAGACCGGGTTCATCTTCGGGAAGTTGGCCTCCATGGCTCGCGCGACCTCGGCGGTGGCCTTCGTCCAGATCTCGATGAGCTCCTGGCGGCGCTCGTCGTCAGTGATGACGCCGCGCTGGAACTGCTTCTCGACCTTGTCCGCCTCCTTCTCGTGCTTGTCGAGGATCGCGCCCTTCTCCGACGGTGTGACGACGTCGTCGATCGCGATCGTGACCCCGGCGCGAGTGGCCCAGTGGAACCCCGCGGCCTTGAGAGCGTCAAGGGTGTGTGCGACCTGGACCTTGGGATAGCGCTCAGCCAGGTCGTTGACGATCCCCGAGAGCTGCCGCTTCGAGATCTCCGCATCGACGAACGGGTAGTCGGCCGGGAGCGCCTCATTGAACAGGCACCGGCCCAACGTGGTGGTGAGCCGGATCGGGTCACCCTGCTCGTAGCCCTCCGGCGCCTTCCAGTCGAGCGGTGGCACGACGCTGCCCACCCGGATGGTGATCGTGGACTGCAGGTGCAGCTCGCGGTTGTCCAGCGCCATGACCGCCTCGGGCACAGAGGAGAACGAACGGCCCGCTCCGGCCGCGCCCTCCTTGCCGGCAGTGAGGAAGTACAGGCCGAGCACCATGTCCTGGGTCGGCGAGGTGATGGGGCGCCCGGACGCCGGGGACAGGATGTTGTTGGACGACAGCATCAGGATTCGCGCCTCGGCCTGTGCCTCAGCGCTCAGGGGGAGGTGCACCGCCATCTGGTCACCGTCGAAGTCGGCGTTGAAGGCAGTGCAGACGAGTGGGTGGATCTGGATCGCCTTGCCCTCGACCAGCTGCGGCTCAAAAGCCTGGATACCGAGGCGGTGCAGCGTCGGTGCCCGGTTGAGCAGCACCGGGTGCTCGGTGATCACTTCTTCGAGCACGTCCCACACGACGGGCCGGGCGCGCTCGACCATGCGCTTGGCGCTCTTGATGTTCTGCGCGTGGTTGAGGTCGACGAGGCGCTTCATGACGAACGGCTTGAACAGCTCGAGCGCCATCTGCTTGGGCAGGCCGCACTGGTGCAGCTTCAGCTGCGGGCCGACGACGATGACCGAGCGGCCGGAGTAGTCGACGCGCTTGCCGAGCAGGTTCTGGCGGAACCGGCCCTGCTTGCCCTTGAGCATGTCGGACAGCGACTTCAGCGGCCGGTTGCCCGGGCCGGTGACGGGGCGACCACGACGACCGTTGTCGAACAGCGCGTCGACGGCCTCCTGGAGCATCCGCTTCTCGTTGTTGACGATGATCTCGGGAGCACCCAGGTCGAGCAGGCGCTTGAGCCGGTTGTTGCGGTTGATGACGCGGCGGTAGAGGTCGTTGAGGTCGGAGGTGGCGAACCGGCCACCGTCGAGCTGCACCATCGGGCGCAGGTCCGGCGGGATGACCGGGACCGCGTCGAGGACCATGCCGACCGGCTTG
>JBKJUS010000041.1:0-15581 GCA_046590575.1 Mycobacteriales bacterium
CGGTAGACGCCGCCGTCGTTGCCGACGTAGAGGCGGCCGGGCACCTTGGGGTCGTACTCCAGCGCGTGGTGGTCGGAGTGGCCGGCGGGAGCGCTGCCCCAGGTCAGGCCCCCGTCCTTCGTCTCCGACATGTTCACGCCGGTGGCGAAGATGTGGTTGGCGTCCTCGGGGTCGACGTACATACGGCCGAACCACCAGCCGTAGACGAACGAGCCGGTGACCAGCGGGACCCCAGCGCCGACCCCGGTGAACAGGCCGCCGCCGTCGTTGCTGGTGAAGAATCCGGCGAAGGCGCCGATCTCGGTCGACTTGTAGGCGTAGACGCGGCCGGGCACCGTTGGCGCGTAGGCGATGCCGATACGACCCTCGCCCGGGTTGGACGTGAAAGCCGGACCGCCGCTGCGGGCCCAGGTCGCGCCTCCGTCGGTGGAGCGGAAGATGCCGGTGCCGACGCCGGTGTAGTAGCGCCGGTCGGGCTCGCGGAAGTTCTCCCACATGGTCGCGACCATGTTCTGGGAGTCGTTGGGGTCGATCGCCACGTCAGCCGCGCCGGTCCGTGCGTTGGCTCCTTCGAGGACCAGCTCCCACGTGTCGCCGCCGTTCTCCGACCGGAAGAGGCCGCGCTCGCCGCCCTCGGCGTAGAGGGCGCCGACTGCGGCGACGAACACCCGCTTCTCGTTCTTCGGGTCGACGACGATGCGCCCGATCCGGTTGCTGGTCGGCAGGCCGATGAACTGCCAGGACTTCCCGCGGTCCTTCGAGCGGTAGACGCCGTTGCCGCCGTACGTCGTCGAGCCACCGCCCGGCCCGGCCTCGCCGGTGCCGACGTAGAGCACGCCGCCCTTGGACATCGCCATCGCGCCCATGGTCTGGATGTTGCTGTCCGGCCAGATGGAGGAGAAGGTCTTGCCGGCGTTCTTGCTGACCCACACGCCGCCGCTGGCGGCGAGGGAGTAGACGGTGTCCTTGAGAACCGGGTCCACCGCGACGTCAAGGACTCGGCCGCCGATATTGGTCGGACCGACCATCTTCCAGGTGGCGCTCGCCACGTCTGGCGCCTTCTGGGCCGTCTGCGCCCGGACGGCGTTGGCCGCCTGGACTGCCCGGTCATAGGCCCCGGGCGGAACGGTGCCGCGCATCGCCTCCAGCGGGCTCACGTCGTCAGCGGAGCTCAGACCGAGCTCGCCCTCGGTCGGCAGCGCTGGCTGCAGCACCGACGCTGCCTGGGCCTGAATGACGGGCACAGGGGCGCCGGGCCGCGCCGTCGGGGCAGCGAACGAGGCGGCGAGGGCAGCCGGCCCGAGCAAGGCGGCGGCGACGGTGCGGTGACGGACAGTGAGACGCATGGATGGCTCCGGGGTCGCGTGAATTCGGATTACTCAGGACATTCTCCGTGCCGGCGCGCTTTCCTTCCGGGCAGGAACTAGGTGCCTGCCTGTTGAAGGATCTCCCGGATACCCCGCCGATGGACGGACCCCCGCATGCGCCGGTTTTCGCTCGTGCTCGCTGCGCTCGCCCTGGCCGTCTCCGCGGCTCCGGCCAGCAGCCTCACCCGTGGCCGTACGGCGCCCGCGGCACCGGGACCCGGGTACATCGCGACCGACAACGTCTCGTGGCTGGGCAACATCCCGGTCAACACCGACTCGGCGGGCGCGCGCATCGTCGGCAAGACGCTCTATGTCACCGAGGACCGCGGCCTGACCATCTACGACATCGCCAACCCGGCCCTGCCGCTGCTGCTGTCCTTCCTTCCCGTGCCGCAGATGCCCTACTTCACCGAGGAGGACGTCGACACCAACGGCAAGGTGCTGCTCATCGGCGGCTACGGCACGCTCAACGTCATCGACGTTCGCAACCCGAAGGCGCCGAAGATCACCTTCCAGCTCAAGGGCGCTGATGACCACACGATCAGCTGTGTGCTGGACTGCCGGTACGCCTACGGCAACTCCGGACTGATCGTCGACCTGACCAACCCGGAGGGCCCGAGCGTCGTTGGCAACTGGGCCAAGGGCACCCGGGCGCCCGACGGCGGGCACGACGTGACCGAGATCGCGCCCGGCCTCGTCGTCACCTCGTCGTCGCCGGTCCTCTACCTCGATGCGCGGAAGAACCCCCGTAAGCCGACGGTGCTGGCCACCGGCGCGCTGCCCGACGACCGTTACATGCACGGCAATCTCTGGCCACGAGGTGGCAAGGATCGCTGGATCATCGCCGGCAGCGAGACCGGTGGCAATTGCACCCCGGAGGCCGGCGGGTTGATGACGTTCGACACCCGCGGCTGGGAGAAGTCGAAGAAGTTCACTCTGACTGACGACTTCCGGCTCGGCACCGGTCTGCCGACCGAGGGTGACTCGCCGTACGACCAGTTCTGCGCCCACTGGTTCTCGACGCACCCGAAGTGGCGCGACGGTGGGCTGCTCGCGATGGGTTGGTACGAGCACGGCACCCGCTTCTTCGACATCGCCAAGACCAGCGGAAAGATCAAGGAGATCGGCTGGTTCTTCCCCGTGGGCGGGTCGACGTCGGCGGCCTACTGGGTCAACGACAAGATCGTCTACGCGATCGACTACCAGCGCGGCATCGACATCCTGAGCTTCAGTGGCAAGGCGTCGTCGCGGGTGCGCAAGGTCGCCGGAACGGGCGCTGTGGCGGCCCGGCCCGCTGCCAAGCGAGACCCGGGGATCCGCTTCGAGGGCGCCGGCGGACGTCGGTCGGCGTACGTCTGCCCCGTACCCGCGTAGGCTCGCGCACCGGCCGGGACACCGGATTTCACAAAGCGCGAGGAGCGAGGCTGTGGCACGTCCTGACGGGCGCACTCCCGACCAGCTGCGGCCGGTCACCCTGACGCGGGGCTGGCTCGACCACGCGGAGGGCTCGGTCCTCGTGGAGTTCGGCGCGACTCGGGTGCTTTGCGCCGCGAGCGTCTCCGACGGCGTCCCGCGCTGGCGCAAGGGCAGCGGTCTCGGCTGGGTCACCAGTGAGTACGCAATGCTGCCGAGGGCCACCCACACGCGGTCTGACCGTGAGTCGGTCAAAGGCCGGATCGGCGGTCGCACCCACGAGATCTCGCGACTCATCGGCCGCTCGCTGCGCGCGTGCATCGACCTCAAGGCGCTGGGGGAGAACACCATTCAGATCGACTGCGACGTTCTCCAGGCTGACGGCGGCACACGTACGGCGGCCATCACCGGCGCCTTCGTCGCGCTGCAGGATGCAGTGACGCTGCTCGGGTCGCGCGGCCGGCTCGCTGGTGCGGCCATCACCGGATCCGTACAGGCCGTCAGCGTCGGGATCGTCGCTGGCGAGCCGGTCCTCGACCTCTGCTACACCGAGGATGTCGCTGCTGACGTCGACATGAACGTCGTGATGACCGGTGCCGGCGGCATCGTGGAGATCCAGGGCACGGCCGAGCGGGCGACTTTCGACCGGCCCCTGCTCGACCGGCTGCTCGACCTCGCGACAAGCGGGTGTGCCGAGCTCGCCGGGCTGCAGGTGGTGTCGCTCGACGGCTCCCTCAGTCGGCGCTCGTCCGGCGAGCCTTTCCGGGGCTGAGGTGCGTCGAGTCATCCTCGCCACCCGCAACGCCGGCAAGGTAGTCGAGCTGCGACGGATCCTTGCTGCGGAGCCGTCGCTCGCGATGCTCGACGTGGAGCTGATCAGTGCCGACGACGTGCCGGACGCGCCGGACGTGGCGGAGACCGGCGACACCTTCGCCGCCAATGCGCTGCTCAAGGCGCGGGCACTGTGCGCGCACACCGGCTGGCCGGCGATCGCGGACGACAGCGGCTTGTGCGTGGATGCCCTCGGCGGCGACCCCGGCGTACACAGCGCGCGGTGGGCGGGGGAGCCGAGCGACGACGCGGCCAACCTCGACCTCGTACTTACCCAGCTTGCCGACGTGCCCGGCGCCGACCGTGGAGCGCGCTTCGTGTGTGCGGCGGCCGTCGTGGTGCCGGGCGTGGGAGAGCGGGTGGTGGAGGCCACGATGGACGGTTCCCTCACGACGGTGCCCCGAGGGGACGGCGGTTTCGGCTATGACCCCGTCTTCGTGCCGACCGGGGAGCGTCGTACGACGGCCGAGATGGCGCCGACGGAGAAGGACGCGATCAGCCACCGCGGCCAGGCCTTCCGCGCCCTGGCTCCCGTCCTTGCCGACCTCCTCCGCGATCTCCCCTGACTCCTGTCGAATCCGCTCGCGAGCTCGTGCAGCAGATTCGGTGGCGCCAGCGTCTTCCTCAGTGTGCTGATGACTCGCGAGAGGACCCAGGTGGACCGTCCCGAGCCCGATGGCTTCGAGAGCTTCGTCGCCGCCTCTGGCGCTCGGCTGCTACGGCTTGCGGTCGGCCTGACCGGTGATCAAGGGCTCGCTGAAGACCTGGTGCAGGAGGCGTTGGCCCGCACCTACCTGGCCTGGCGAAGGATCCGGGAGCGTGAGGCGGCCGAGGCCTACGCGCGCCGCGTCCTCGTGACCACGCACATCAGCCTGTGGCGACGCCGTCGGGTGCCCGAAAGAGTCGCGGCGGTGCTGCCGGAGCATGCCGGATCCGACCCCTACGCCGTGCTCGAAAGTCGCGACGAGCTCTGGACTGCACTGCGTCGACTGGGCCGCAAGCAACGAGCCGTCCTCGTGCTGCGCTACTTCGAGGACCGAGACGACGGCGAGATCGCTGGGCTCCTCGGCTGCTCGACGTCCACGGTGCGCAGCCAGGCAGCGCGTGGTCTCGCCGCGCTGCGCCTCGTCCCGGGGCTCGGCGCTTCAGACATCGTGGAAACCGGGCCCAGCGGCCCACCGACGGAGAGATGGTCACAGCCATGAGCGAGCTCGAGGACATGTTGCGGACTCAGCTGCACGGGCATCTCGACGGAGTCGGCTTCGACGCCGGACTATCCGGCGGGGTGCCGGCCCGTGCGGCGCGGCTGCGTCGCCGCCGGACAGCGCTGGTCTCGGGTGCCGTCGCGCTCTCCCTGCTCAGCGGCGCGTCACTCGCCGTCGTGATCCCGCGGTTCCTTGACGACCGGGCGTCGATCGGCTTCACCGGGACTCCGAAGGTGGATGGTGCTCAGGAGGCGACGGTGGGCAGGCGGGCCGTGCTGTACGCGCGGCAGTTCGCGGCCGGCGACTTCGAGTCGGTGCGGGCGGACATGACACCGGCCGCGCGCACGGCGCTGACGGTCGCCCGACTGCGTGGAGTGTGGCGCAGCCTCTTCGACGACGGCGACGACATCACCGTCGGCGAGCCACGTGACTCAGTCACTGCCGACCGGCCGGTCGGCTCCGCCGTGGCGCGGTCAGCCACGACGCGCGCGGTGGTTCGCATCATCGTCGCCGCGGGCGGTGACATCAGGTCGGTGTTGGTCACGGCTGACGGCGACGGCGACTTCGAGGCCGATCCGGGCGTTCGGCGTACCCGCGAGATCGTCGCCCAGCTCGCCGCCGGCGATTACGCCGCAGTCCGCCGTGACTTCGACGCGACCATGGGCAAGGGCCTGTCTGCTCGGCGCCTCGAGCAGGCCTGGGAGCAGATCGTTGCCCAGTACGGCGCCTTCAGCCGCGTCGACGGCGTGGTCAGCCGGCTCGACGGCCGGTTTCAGGTTGTCGACGCTGTCTGCGAGTTCGTCGAGGGCACGATGAAGGTCCGGGTCGCCTATGACGGACAGCAGCAGATCTCCGGCCTGTTCATCCTGGTTCTGGACGCCTGACGCGACTGTCGGCAGCCCACGGCGGCAGCGCATAAGGTCACACCGCTTGCGCGCTTGGTGGAATGGGAGACACGCCGGCTTTAGGTGCCGGTGCCTTCGGGCGTGGGGGTTCGAGTCCCCCAGCGCGCACTATCCACAGATTGCTGTTGACCTGCAGTTTCTGTGGGTGGAGCGGCTTAGCGTCGGACTCCTGGCATCACGGTGGCATCACCGGATCTTGGGAGGCGACGACGATGGCGACGATCGTGGCGCGCAAGCGCACCGACGGGACGACCGGATTCAAGGTGCAGTGGCGCCTCGGCGGCAGCCGCGACGGCGCCTGGCAGTCGGAGACGTTCGAGAACAGACGCGCCGCCGCGAAGTTCCAAGCCCAGGTCGAGTCGAGCGGGCACCGCTGGCCGGACAGCTGGGTCAAGGGCCGGGGTTTCCGCGCCGAGCCGGAGCCCGAGGTTGTCCAGGTGCACGCGCTTGTCGACTTCGGCACCGCGTACGTGCGCCGGCTGACCAGCGCCGGACCGGACACCCAGACGCGCTACTTGAAGCAGGTCGCGATGCTGGTCGGTTGGCTCCGGACGTTGAGCGCTGGCGAGCCGACGCTCGAGGGTTTCACCGCCGACGATGACCGGGACTGGATCAACGCCCGGCGCCGCGCCGGCGCCAGCCCGAAGACGATCGCGAACTACCACGGTTTGCTCTCGGCGATCTTCAAGAGTGCGATGGCGAAGGGTCTGGTGGCGAGCAACCCGTGTGAGGGGGTGAAGCTCCCGCCGGTCGATGACGACACCGGCGGCGACGAGGACACCGACTTCCTGACCGAGAACGAGTTCGGCCTGGTCCACCAGGCGATGGAGGTCGACTCCCGGGACCTGCTCGTGGTGGCGGTGGGCACCGGGCTGCGCTGGGGCGAGCTGACGGCGCTCAAGCCCCGGGACATGGATCTCGACGGGCCGGTTCCGATGCTCAATGTCCGACGGGCGTGGAAGGCCAACGGCCGGGGTGAGTTCGCGCTGGCGGGCGAGGACCGGTTCTACCTCGGCACGCCGAAGACGAAGGAGTCACGGCGTCGCATCACCCTCGCCCCGACCGTCGTCGCAGCTCTACGTCGCGCGGTTGAGGGCAAGTCCGCTGATGACCTTGCGTTCGTCGGCCCGAACAGCCAGCGGCTCGACCAGGCTAATTGGAACGCTCGCTGGCAGCGGGCCGTGCGTCAGGCGCAGCGGAAGGGACTGACGAAGAGTCCGCGTTTCCATGGTCTCCGTCACACACATGCGGCCTGGCTGATCTCAGCCGGCGTGCCGTTGCCGGTGATCCAGAAGCGCCTCGGTCACAAGAGCATCCAGATCACCGTCGACGTCTACGGCGGACTGCTGTTCCAGACCCACCAGGTGGCCGACCTGGCGATCGAGCGCGCCCTCGGCGGTGAGCAGATCGTCAGCGTGGTGCGCGACGCCCACGCGAACGTCGAAGCGGCTGTCGAGCTGACGGAGGAGGAGATCGCGTAGGTCAGCACGCAGCCTCTGCGGAGCGCCTAGTTCAGGAACTGAGATTGACCGAGACGGCGTGAGCCGGCCCCGCTCGGTCAGGATCCGTTCTTCATCCGCGAGATCACGCGGGAGTCTTGATCATGATCCGGTAAAGAACGCGCTTCCCGCGCGGTGTGGTCACGCTTACGACCATCCAGTCGTCGGATCGTTCAACCACCTCGTCGAACCACAGGTCCTCGTCCATCGTTGGAGGATTCACAGCAGCAGAGTCGGTAGTTGTCATCCAGTCGTCCCGTCTCGATCCGAAGGTCACGAACCGACCTCCGTCTGGTCGTTCCGATACTTCAGCAGTCCTGAGTAAAGCGCATGCGAGAACGCAATGCCCGGTGCCACGTCGACCGCCTCGTCAAATGCCCCGCTATGTCCAGAGTCGATGCAGAGGAACCCGATGAGGTCCCACTGATCGATCGAGGACCCAGCGGTCCGTCCGCGCACGGGCCAGACAATCGTAGCGAGGTACGGGAATGTGCCGTCCTTGATCACTTCGTCGGTGAAGTGAGAGTTGCGGTAGCCCTGGGCGAGCGCCGCCTTCAGATCATTGGAGAAGAAGTGCTCCCGGTCCTCCTTGAGGATCTGACGGAAGTCCGTGTTCTCGTTGATCCAGTCGGTGCTGTGGTGGCTCTTCTGCCCTGCACGGGTCGCCGACCGGGAGACGGTTTTCACCGCCAGGTCGCCACGACTCAGCTGGTCAGGTGGCTTATAGGTGATCTGCACGGTCGCGCGGCAGGGAACACCCGTCGCATTGCCGTAGGCGTCGACGAATTGTCCAAGAGCCTTCTCGAGACCAGTCTCGAACGCGTCGGCGGACCCCCCGCTGTTGAGGGCGTGAGTCGCATTCGCGACAGTCATGATCGCCTCTGCGAACCGCGGGAAGGCATACGACTGCCGAACCCGCCGTCCGTACGCGAACTCGCCTCGAAGGACAAGGCCCAGCAAGATCATGCAGAGGAGGCAAAGGAATGACGCGAGGACGGCTTGGGGGACAGGCTGACCGAGAACTAGCGCGCCGCCAGCAGCGAGCACGGTGACGATGGTCATCAAATCGGCGACGCTGCCGAGTGCTCCACGGGTCGCACGTGATGCATTCAGCCCACGCCGCACACGACCTTGCACAAATCCCCCTTAGCGTGCCGACGGCGATTGTAATCGCGTCCGCCGCACGATCTCGCACCGCCGGAGTCGATGAGGCTCGGCGCTGGTGCACCCACCATCCGGATCGCACCGCTCAGCTCACCGCTCTTCGGGCGCGTCGGCTCACCCCCTGATCGGCGACCGCGGCGAGTGTCCGTTGTTCACCGGCGGCCACGATCTGATCGAGGTGCTCCGCAGTGAATCGGACGTGTCGGCCGAGCCGGGTGTATGGCACCAGCCGGGCGCTGACCTTCTTTCGCAGCCAGCTCTCCGGAACGTTCAGCAGCGCCGCAGCCTCGGCGATGCCCAGCAACGGAGCTATGCCGCGGATGAGCTGCGCGTCGGTCGCCGGTCCACGTGGGGAGTCTTGAGGCTCCGCCGAGACGTCTTCGGCTTCACGGTGGCGACGGTCCCTTCCGATGGTCATTGTCCGCGGCCGGTGGCTCGGTCCGGCGGGTTCCGGTGGACGCCGTGCATGTCGTCGATGGCGCGTTGGTGAGCGCTGATCGGCTGCAGCCGTGCGTCGAGTTCGGCCCGTGCCTCACGTGTCGAGGGCGTTCGCTGGGTGAAGGGGTCGTCGTTGAGCGCGTCGTCTAGGGCGTCGGGGTCGCTGAGGTGCAGCTCGGTGCGGTGCCGCGCGCGGGACAGCGCGACGTAGCCGGCGTTGCGGTCGGGTAGCGCGCTGGTGTCGACGAGGGCGACGTCGATGGTGAGCCCTTGCGCTTTGTGCAGGGTGAGCGCGTAGGCGTGGGTGATCCGCTCGGCCGCCCAGCCGGTCGGCACGGTGACCGTGCGGCCGTCGTCGAGCGCCATCCCGACACGTCGGTTTCCGATGTCGGTGATGACGGCGCGGGTGCCGTTGAGCAGCTCACGGTGGTGGTCGTTGCGGGTGACCAGGACGAGGTCACCGACCGCGACACTGAGCTCATGGTCGTCCGGCCCGGCCAGCGTTGTCTCGGATTCGGGTAGTGACCCGTCGCGGCGCAGTCGCTCGCGGATGGCGCGGTTGAGCGCGGCCGCGCCTTGTCGGGTGGCGGCGAGTGCGACGACGGCGAACGGGTCGGCGCTTGTCGTGCGCGCAGCGGCGTACTGCTCGGCGATGTTCGCCCGGAGCTGGTCGGGGTCGGCGGCGAGGTGGAGGTGCCCGCGCCGCTGGTAGGCGCCCAGCGCGGCCCGAACGTCACCGTCGCGAAGGTCGGTGAGGGCGCGCTGCTGCCAGGGTACGGCTTGCCGGTGGTTCTCGGTCAGCTCGGCGCGCAGGTGCGTCCGGGCGAGGGCGGCGAAGGTGCCGCCGGCGTCGATCTCGACGAGCTGGGACCGGTCGCCGACGGCGACGAGCTTCCCCCGGGCGGCCGCGACCGCGGTGAGGAGCCGGTGGTAGTCGCGGGTGCCGACCATGCCGGCTTCGTCGAGGACGACGACAGTGCACCGGTCGAGCGGCCGGCCGTGCTCGACCCGGTGCAGCAGCCGGGCCAGTGAGGTGGCCGGAATGGCGGTGGCCGCTTCCAACCGGCGGGCGGCGACCGCGGCGACCGCCGCACCGAGGACCGGCACACCGAGGCGCGCCCAGTGTTCGGCGGCGGCGGCCAGCCCGGCGGTCTTCCCGGACCCGGCCGGGCCGAGCACCACATCGATGGTGGCCGGGGACAATACGAGCGCGCGGACCATCCGGGCCTGCTTGGCGGACAGCCCGGCCGGCAGCGGCCCACACGGTCTGGCCGGCACCGCGCTGGGCCGCCGGGCGAGGGCTTGGGCGCGTCCTTCGGTGACCGCGAGCCCGCGGGTGGTGTAGCGGCGGGCGCCGTCCGGGCTGCCGGTCAGCAGCGGCAGCACGTCGTGGTGGCCGAGTAGCCGGTCGACCAGCGCTTCGACCTGAGGGTGGCTGACCGTGGTGCCGGCTGGTAGGTGTTCGAGGAGGTGGCGGGTGAGCTCGGCCCGGTCGAAGCCGGTGTCGCGCGCGGTGATCCCGTCCGGGCCGACCACTTGCGAGGCCAACGCGTCAATGTCGATGTTGGCCAGCGGGCGCGGCCGGGCCAGCCCGACGACGCTCGCCATGAGCCGACCGGGGTCGCCGACGATCGCCGTCGCCCGGGCCGACCAGTCGGCGGCGAGGTCGGCGACCGTGCGGTGGGTCTTGGCTGGTCGGGTGGCCAGGCACGCGGCCTGCGCCGCCCGCACCCCGCTCTTGCCGGTGGCGTCGAGCTCGGCTTCGATCTGTCGGCGGCGGGTGGAGAACTCCCGGACCAGCGCCCGTCCGACACCGACGACCTCCGCCACCCCACGGCTGACCGAGGTCCAGTCGACGCCGAGGCGGCGGGTCAGCTCGCCGCGGAGCACCGCCTGGTAGAGGTAGCCGGCGGTCCGCTGGTGGCGGAACAGCGCCCGGGTGTCCAGCGCGGACCACTGACCGTCGGCGCCGTGGACGAGGTTGGCGATGACGAGGTGGGTGTGCAGTTGCGGGTCGTCGGCTCGCGACGTCAGATGCTCGAACGCGGCGACGACCAGCCCGTCGGTCCGGATCGTCGCCGCCCGGCGGCCGTCGCCCTGATGCCCGCGCAGCCCGTGCCCCGCCCAACGGTCTAGGTAGGCGACTGTTTCGGCGACGGCGGCCCGGTGCGCGGCCAGCACCTGGTCGCGGACCTGGGGGTCGCCGAATGCCCACAACAGCGACACCGACTTCGGCGGCGACACCTGCCCGTCCGCCCCAGCGCGGCGCACGTCGACCCGACGGCCGGCCCGGGCCAGCGCCGCGTCGATCCTGTCGGCGCCGTAGATCGCGCGGACGTCGACACCAGCAGCGTTGGCGAGGCTGACGACGGCCCGCGCGTCCACGCTGGCCCGCGGGCCCGACTCGACCCGACCGGTCAACCGCGTGTGCCCGGCCCGCGCCGCATCGCTGCCCAGGAGCTGGCCGACCGGCATCCCGCGCTCCGCGGCCCGCTGCGCGATTGCGATAAGCAGCGGACCGGCGGGCAGCCGGCCGGCCGGGTCCGGCCGCCACACCGGCCGGGCCACCGTCGTGCCGTCGGGCAGCCGGCCGTCGAGGAGGCGCTCGAGCGTTCGCACCTGAGGGCCGCGGATCTGCCCGGTCAGCCCGAGCGCGGCCGCCCCGGCACCTGCCCACACCCCGTCTGCGCTCCTACCCTCGGCGTAGTAGTCGACCGCCCGGGCTGCCTCCGCCGACGCCGGGGCCATCGCCGAGGCCAGGGCTCCGCCCAGATCCCCTGTCTCGCGGGCGCAGTCGGCGCCGTGCTCGACGAAGTAGCGGACCGCCGCCCGCGCCGACCCGAACGTCACGAACCTCAACACCGGCTCGCGCCCCGCACCGGCACTGAGCCGTCCAACCACACTGAGCTGCCCGCGGCGCCGAGCCTTCGCGACGAGCGTTCCCAGGGACGTCCCCAACCGAGAGGGGCGTGCGGCCGGATGCGTCTCGGCGTCCCTGCCGCTGTCCCCGAGCAGGCGAGGTCCGGCGCAGCGGGTCCCGGTATGGCACGGCGACGGGCGGCGGAAGAGCGCATGCCCCGAGGAGAGCACCCCTACGTCCCGGAAAACGTCCCGATCGTTGCCCGGAAAACGTCCCGATTCAGCCTGGCCGGACCAGCCGAGCGACCCCTACGCCGTGCAGCACCCGGGAAACGTCCCGGACGTTGCCCGGAGAACGTCCCGGACGTTGCCCGGAAAACGTCCCGACCGACATCCTGGCGCGGGAGAGCGGGGTCGACGGCCGCCGACGGGTCACCTCGCGGTCGTCCCGGCGCTCGACGTCGCAACGGGGCGCGCCCAGGTAAGTACCCGCGAGCGTTCACCCATCTCGCCGACTTCTGCGGGGCACACACATCGCCCGCGACCGCTGTCACCTCCCAGCAGACGGGGAGGCCATCCACGAACTTCGCGATGGATGTTGCTCAGCGCCGCGGTCGGGTCGAGGGTCGACGGACGACGAGAAGGAGCACCCCGCCGATGGACCCGTTCGACGCCCAGCCACCAACGGGACGAGCGTGGACGGGTCCGGACGACACCAGGTTCACCCTCGCGCTGCTTGCCGACGTCACCGAGGTCCTCGTTCGTCACGGCTACCCGGCACCCACCGGGAGCCGGCTCGTCGACCTCACCGACGGCCTCTACCGGGCCCTCCACGCCGACCACGACACCCGGCTGCCACCGCTCGACTTCTGACGCCTACCCGCCCTCGCTCAGCCTCCACGCGGTCCTGCGCCATCAGTGCGGTCCCGCCCCACATGGGCAATCCGTCGCTTGGACACAGAGGTATCGCCATACTGCGGAGCCCGCGCGGGTGCCCTGGCGCGCGAGGACGGGCCAATGTCTGTGGATTGCTGGTCCCTTCCGGCGGGAGGATTCCGGGATCGCGGGGCGAATCTGGAATGGGAGTCGTCGGTGGGACGCTCGGGGTGTCGGGCGGGTGCGACGTGTTGCAGCCAGCATTGGACGCGTCTGCGGACGAGGTCCGGTGGCAGTTCGCGCTCTCGCACCGGGCCCGGGTGATGCTGATTGCTCGGGGTCGCTGCTCGTCTTTCCAGGACGCCGAGGATGTCGTTCACGAGGTGCTGCTCAACTTCGTTACGAAGGATGACGTCGACTGGTCTCGCGCCGAACGGCTGCTGACGACGATGACGGTCCGCCGCTGCGCTGATTTGCATCGCGAGCGGTCACGGGCGGCGAGCCACCTGGTACGGCGAAGCGGAGACGACCGCACGGTGGTGTCCCCGTGCGAGGCGGTCTGCGACGCCGATGAGGGCGTGCGGGCGGTTCAGGCGGCGGCGCTTCTGCGCGGCCACGAGCGTTCTGTTCTGTCGGCTCGAGCCGAAGGACTGACGTTGGCGGAGGCGGCAGCGACCTTGGGACTGACCTATCGGGCCGCCGAAGGCGCATACGGGCGGGCGCGGGTGAAGATGCGGCGAGCGCTGCAGACCGCGTGGCTGCTTCTCGGGCTTGTCTGGCGGCGGCTCAAGTCGACCGCGCCGGTCGCCGTCGCGGCTGTCACCGTCGCGTTGTCCCTCGCGCTAGTCGGTCCTGATTCCGGGAATGCCGCTGCGGGGGTGTCTCCGCACCCGTATCCGGCGTCGACGGAGCGTGGCTCCCGAGTGGACGCCGAGCAGGTGCGGGTCGAGCACCGCCCAGTGCGGCCGGACCAGGTAGTCCGCGACAAGAAGCAGCCTCCGGCGGCGGCGACCGCGCCTCGGCCGCCCGCCGCGCGGGTGCCGGGCGGGTCGGTGGGTCCGGTGCGCTACCCGTCGACCACGGTGGAGATCGACCGGGACGAGCCGATCGAGGATCGGGTGGCACGCTGCGTGCGTAACGGCGTGGAAGTACGTGGCGTCGGCGTGGTGTGCCGGGAGGACCCCGAAAAATAGTTTCGGGGGAATCTTCCCGGTCGAGCGAAACACCGGGTATGAGAACCCGACTGCCCCTGTTCCTCCTCCTGGCCGCCGTGGTGGTGCCGTCTTTGGGTGCCGCCAGCTCACCACCGGCCGAGCTGGTCGCTGAGCCGCTGATCTGCATCAAGCAGGACGGCCCGATCAGCGTCGGCGACGTCGAGGTCATCGAGCTGCCCCCGGTCTGTCTGCTCTGAACCGCCCGGCATGACACCGCGAGCGGCTCCCGCCCGCGGCCCTCACTCGGCCTCCGGCCGGACATTGGAGAGACAGCGCATGACCTTCACACCGCGGCGCACCGCCACCGCCGGCCAGGCTGCACGCTGTGGTGCGCTCGGCCGGCACCGGTGGGGCCGGCTGTCGCTGGTCGCCATGGTGGCCTGCTTGAGTGTGCTCATGGGGACCGCGCCGGGTGCGTACGCCGAGGAACCGGCTGCCTCCCCGTCAGCCAGCCCGTCGGCGGCGCCCACCCCGACCGACAGCGCGTCACCCGAACCGGCACCGACGGCTTCCCCAGCCGGGGACCCATCGCCGGCGCCCCCAGAACCAGCACTCTCGGAGCCAGCGCCCGCAGCAGCCCCTTCACCCGAGGCGTCGGCGCCGCCGGAGGGCGGAACGTCAACAGACGGATCGGAGTCGCTGCCGGCGGCATCGTCAGCGCAGATCACCTGCGGCGAACTGCAGGAATACTGCGACGCCGTGCTCGGCGGGATCAGTCCGAAAGACCTGCAGCCGCTGATCGACACGGCGACACAGCTAGTCCGCAACTGCCTCGGCACGCAGGCCGCGAGCACCCAGTCCACGTCGGCGAACCTCGAATGCGGCGCCCTGGTCGCCGAACTACGGCAGGCGGCCCTCGACGCCGTCGACACGGTTCTTGCCTGCGCAAACGGTTCCAACGAGACCTGCGCCGCGGTCATCCAGCTGGTACTGGCACTCGCCGGGGAGGCCACCGGGTGCGCCAACGCGCTCGGCGCCAACGTCGCGCCCGGGAGCTCCACGGTCGTCGACTGCGCTGCGCTAGCCGCACAGCTCAAGGCGCTGGCCAACGAGCTGGTTGCCCTCGTGCTCAGCTGCGCGAACCGCACTGAGCCCACCTGCAGCACCGCCTACGACCTTGCGAACGGCGCGGTCGCCACCGTGGTCAAGTGCGCGACCGACTTCCTCGCCGGGATCGGCGACTCCCCCGCGGCCGCGACCACGTCCGCCAGCACGAGCAGCAGTACGGTGGACTGCTACCCGCTCGGCGTGCTAGTCGGCGACACCGTCGAAGACACCGCCGCCGCGGTCGTCAAATGCGCCACCGACTTCCTCGCCGGCCTCGGTGGCTCCGGCGCGCCCGCGTTCGGCAGCACCAGCACTGTCGACTGCTACCCAGTAGGCAAGCTCATCGGCGACACGACCGGCGCAGTGGCCGAAACAGCGGTGCAGTGCGCTCGCGGGTTCCTCGCCGGCCTCGGGACCGACGTCTCCGACCCGGTCGTTATCGACGGCCAGGACCTCGCGCTGGGCTGCTACGCGATCGGCAAGCTCGCCGGCGACACGGCCGGTGCGGCGGCCGAAACAGCGGTCCAGTGCGCCCGCGGGTTCCTCTCCGGACTCGGGACAGACACTCCAGACCCGTTGATCGTGAAAGGGCAAGACCTCGCCCTAGCCTGCTACCCGCTGGGCAAGCTGATTAGCGACGTCGCCGCCAACGGTGCTGCATGCGTCGACGACTTCGTCGCCGGGGTCACCGGGCAAGGCCCACGGTTTTCCGTGCAACTAGCCTCCACCGTCGACTGCTACCCGCTCGGCAAGCTCATCGGCG
>JBKJUS010000166.1:0-12891 GCA_046590575.1 Mycobacteriales bacterium
ATCGAGTCCCGGCATCGTCGGCGCTCGGCGGCGAGGCCGGCCTGGGCCGCGGTTTCTACCAGATGATGGACGGCGGCGGGGTGGGCCGGGTCAACGTCGCGGCCCGCGGCTGCGGTGTGTCACTGCGGGCCTTCGAGCTGGCCATCGCCTACGCCCAGCAGCGGGAGACCTTCGGCAAGCCGATCGCCGAGCACCAGGCCATCCAGTTCAAGCTGGCCGAGATGGCGACCAAGGTCGAGGCCGCCCACCAGATGATGGTGATGGCCGCCCGCAAGAAGGACTCCGGCCAGCGCAACGACGTGGAGTCGGGCATGGCCAAGCTGCTCGCCTCGGAGTACTGCGCCGAGGTCGTCTCCGACTCGTTCCGGATCCACGGCGGCTATGGGTACAGCAAGGAGTACGAGATCGAGCGGCTCTACCGCGAGGCGCCGATGCTGCTGATCGGCGAGGGCACCGCCGAGATCCAGAAGATGATCATCGGCAAGGGTCTCCTCGCCGAGTACGCCCTGCGTACCTGAGCGCCGCCGTACTCCGTTGATCTGCCCCGCTGAGCGCCGTTCTCCTCCACCAGGCCTGCCCGCCCACGCACGCAACCGGCATACGACGCGCGCGTCGGAAGCGTGCGGTCAGGTCCGTGACCGCTCAGGGTCCGCGGGTTGCGTGCGCGGGCGGGCGGGCGATGAGTGACGAGTGACGACGTGCTCGCGGCAGTCGAGACGCACCTGATCGCGACGCTGGGGGACCCCACGGGCCGCGCCGGTGTGACGTTCCTCGGGATGGAACCGATCGAGGTGCTGCGGTTCGGGCCGGACTCCCATGGTGTGACTCGCTATGTGACGCTGGGCATGTCACGCCAGCCGCTGCCTGACCCGACCTCACCCGTGTTGGAGACGGTGACCGGGCCGCGCGCTGAGCTGCTGTTGAGCCTGCGCGGCGTCCATGACTCGGTGCTACGACCCCTCGCCGTGCTCGCGGCGAGCCCCTCCGTCGATGGCACCCGGCCGAGTGCAGGATCGTCGTACGACGTCGGCGCGCCACTGTGCGACGGCGCGACGGTCAGCGCGGTCCTGCTCGGCGAGCCGGGCGGCCTGGTCGCGGACCTCGCGCTCGAACACGGGGTGGTCTACGTCTTCCCACTGCTGCCGATGACCGCCGAGGAGGCCGCGTGGAAGCGGAGGCACACCGCGACCGACCTCGAGGAGCGCTGGCTCGCCGCCGGCACCGACCTCCGCGACGCCGAGCGACTCCAGGTGGTCCTGGACTGACCCGGATGTGGCGCACCTTCGTCGGCGCCGCGGTGCGGCCACCGCCAGAACGCGGGGAGAGCTACGCCCCAGTGGGGCCGCTCTCGACCGGGCGCAGGTCTCCCAGCAATGCCGAGGACGTGGCGGCCGCGCTGAATCGCGGTGCCGGTCGCTGCGCCGTACGTCCCGACGCCGCACGGCGCAGCGCCGCGGGGAGGCGGAGACGCTCGAGCGGCAGGAAGAAGAGCAGGCACATCACGTGCGGCAGGAAGATGATCGTGATGGTCGCGAAGGTGACCAGGTGGAACATCACGCAGAAGATGACCAGGCCCCGACCCAGCCGCCCCCGCAGCAGCAGCAAGGGCGCCGACAGCTCGAAGACCAGGATTCCCCACTGCGCGGCCTGCAGGACCCATGGCACCTCGAGCAGTGGCCGGCCGAGGAACGTGCCGCGACGCAGCACCGCGCGGGTCAGCGTCGCGCCGTTGGCCCAGTCCAGCCCGCCGAACCGGAACTTCGCGAACGCCGCGAGGAAGTAGGTCAGCACCACCGCGACCTGTACGCAGCGCACCGCCCAGCCGGCAGCGTCGTCCGCGGAGCTATCGCGCCAACGCGCGGTTCCCACTGTCGGCAGCACGGCGAGCGCGACCAAGAACGCAAAGCGGTCGTGGTCGACCTTGCCGTAGCTCATCGCTACGACCATCCACTCGAAGTAGAGGAGGAAGACCGCCGCACCGAGCAGCCGGGGTAGCCGACCGGTGGCCGCCACGACCGACGCGACGACGAGCAGCACCTGCAGAATGCCCACCAAAGTCGAACCGGGCACGGGCAGCGGCAGCAGCCGGCCGACGTAGAGGGGCTGGTAGAGCTCGCCGGGTACGTCGGCGTGCCGGGCGACCCAGGACGTCGTCAGCAGCACGTCAACGGGTACGAACAGGTACAGCGCAGCGCGCAGCCAGGCCACCCGCGCGCGAGGCACTGGCTCGAACCACCACTGTGTCATTGAGGGCAGCGTCACGGTCGCCGCCAGATCGCGACGGGCTCCTCGACGTAGCCGACCCGCCTGCCGTTCTCCAGCTGCCATCGCGCCTTGAACAGGGTGACCTCGCGCAGCCGCGGCGACTCGGGCGCGGATCGCTCGCGCGCGGCGACCAGTAGACCGAGCAGCGATGGGTCAGTGGCGAACCTGTCGAGCTGACCCTCGAACTCCGCCCGCCGCAGGCCGAAGCTGCCCATCGGCAGTCGCACGTCGCGGCCATCGAGCGTCACCCCGCGAACCACGGACACCTTGACGATGCCGCTGGTGGGCGTCTTCGTCGAGAACATACGGAAAGGGCCGAGTGGGAAGTGGTCGTCCTGACCGACCGCGGTGCCGGCCAGGGTGAGCCCAAGAACCGCTGCGGTCGCGGCGGCGCGTAGGCGCCGACCGAGCGGGCTCAGCATGCCTTCAGGGTAGCCTCCTCCACGCTCGCCGCGATGGAAAAGGAGCACTCATGCAGTTCGGTCGCTACTACGAGGACTTCGAAGTCGGTGCGACCTACAAGCACTGGCCGGGCAAGACGGTGACGGAGTACGACGACCACCTCTTCTGCCTGCTGACGATGAACCACCACCCGCTGCACATGGACGCCAACTTCGCGGAGAAGACGACGCAGTTCGGCCGCAATGTCGTGGTCGGCAACTACATCTACTCCCTTCTGCTCGGCATGTCGGTGCCCGACGTGTCCGGGAAGGCGATCGCGAACCTCGAGGTGGAGTCGTTGAAGCATGTTGCCCCGACCTTCCACGGAGACACGATCTACGGCCAGACGGACGTGCTCGACAAGACCGAGTCGAAGTCGAAGCCGGACCGCGGCGTCGTCCAGGTCGAGACGAAGGGCTACAACCAGGACGGCACGCTGGTCTGCATCTTTCGGCGCAAAGTGATGGTGCCGAAGCGGTCGCACGCCATCGGCGGCGAGCAGCCCGGGCGACCCGAGCTGCAATACCCCTAGGGTTTGCCGATCGGCTGCGGTGCTTCGTGTTTGACGGTCCTTACCATCGGGAAACACCTGACTCGACAGAAAGCAACCGCCGGACTCCGGCGCTAACGAGGGAGGCCCCCGTGGCACGCCGCATCGTAGAAGAAGACGTTCCCAGCACCACCGTTGTCGGGTCCGACGGTTCGTGGGTTGGACAGACGATCGTCGCACTTGTCGTCATCGCCCTGCTTGTGGTGGGTGCCGTCTACCTCTTCAACAACGTCGGCGACGGCGATGGCGGCAGTGGCGGCGACACCAAGAAGATCGATGTCGACGTCAACGCTCCGGACCCCAACAACGAGCCTGAGCCGGCTTCCAGCTAAGGGAGCTCCCGATGAACCTCATCGTCTTGTTGGTGATCCTGCTGATCGTGCTGGCAGTCGTCGCCTCGATCGGTGGTCCCCGCGTCTACAGCACCCGGCGTCGCACGACAGTGATCGACGACGCACCTGTCGTCACCCGGCGGGTCGAGACGGTTGAGACCATCGAGGACGACCGGCTCGTCTGACCCACAGAGCTTCACACGAAGGTCCACCGGTACGCCGGTGGGCCTTCGTGCGTGTTGGGCGGTGGTAGGTAGTCGGACCCTTGACGACGTCGTACGAGGCCGAGGACTGTGGCAGTCATGAGCCTGCTGCCCACGTGTCCGCGCTGCGGTGGGGAGCTTCGCGCGCCGGGCTTCTGGTCCAGTGCCTGGCAGTGCGACCGGCACGGTGAGGTGCACCCCTTTCACCTGGCCCCCACTCCGACCTTCGCCGCGCTCGAGCGACTGGTCGGCGACGCCCGGGTCCCGGTGTGGATGCCGCACCCGCTGCCGCTCGGCTGGACCATCACCGGCATCGGCGGGGCGGGCGACGACCGGACCGGTGTGCGCGGCACGGTTGTCGCGATCAGTGGTCCGCATCCGCAAGGTGGCCCGGCTGACATGGTGCTGATCGCGGAGGAGCCCGGCGTCGGTCTAGGGGCGAGGTTCGCCGGGCTGGCCGGCACTGACCCGGGGGCCGAGCCCAACGGCGCGCCCGATGCCAAGGTGGAGGCGGCGGGGCACCCGACTGCCCTGTGGCGCACCGCGACCGGCGATGGTGGGTGCTGCTCCTACGCCGGAGAGGCCAAAGGGCTGTGGCTCTGGACGGTGGTCTGGCCCGACGACTGCCTCAACGTGGTGAGTGGTCTGTCCCTCGAGGACCTGCGCGACGGCACGGTGCCGGAACTCGACCTGGTGTTCGGTGCAGCCATGCCTCGCCTCAGCGCCCACATCTGACCACCCGCGTCGGGGTGAGCTTCAGAAGCTGGTCGTCGAGGTGAAGGCGAACCGCGACAGCCGTACGGCGGGTGCCCGGGCCGCGCCGAAGAAGAGCTCCGTCGCCACTTCCGTGTCCGCGCCGATGTCCTCGACGTTGGAGAGTGCGCCGAGGATCGACTGGGTGAAGCGCAGGTTGTGCACCCCGCACACGATCTCGCCGTCCTCGACGAGGAAGGTGCCGTCCCGCGTCATCCCGGTGATGGTCGACTCGACCACGTTGACCGAGTTGGTGTAGTGGAAACGCGTGACCAGCAGTCCCCGCTCGCACCCAGCCACCAGCTCGTCCAGCGACGCAGTGCCCGGGTCCATCAGCAGGTGCAGCGGGATCGCGCCTTCCGTGTTGGGTGCGGGGAGGGCGTGGCCGGTGGATGCGACGCCGGCGGTGCGCGCTGATGCGAGGTCGTGCACCACGCCGACAGCCACGCCATCGCGGATGAGCTCGGTCCGCTGCGTCGGCACCCCTTCGCTGTCGAAAGAGGTGCCGGGCAGCAGCGGCGACGTTGCGTCATCGATGATCGACACGCGTGTGTCACACACCTGCTCGCCGAGCCGACCGCTCAATGGGGAACGGCCTTCGGCGACCACCTTGGCGCCGAACGCCGTCCAGCCGAGGAACTGGACGAGGGTGGACGTCGCGGCGGGTTCGAGGATGACCGCCCACTCGCCCGCGGGGACGGCGCGCGGCGCGCGGCCGCGCTCGACCTTTGCGGCGACCCGCCGACCCAGAGCGTCGGCATCGAGGTCGGCCAGTCGCCCACTGCCATCCTCGGCGTAACCACTCGAGTCGGGGCCGCTCGCGAGCACCGACAGCTGAGCTCTGGTCGATCGGTGATAGGCCCGCACGCCGGTGGAGGTGATGACGGCCCGCTCGCCGCACCCGGTCTCCACGGTGCCGGCGCCGACCGTGTCCTTCGCAAGAGGGGCGAGCAGCCGCGTGACCAGCGCAGCCCGCTCGGCCGGTGACGTCTGCGCGGTTGCGTCGTCGTCCACGCCTGCGGTCGGGTACGCCGATGGCGCGGCGAACCCGCCGAAGTCTGGGTCGGGGGGCAGCAGCCGAGCCACCTCGAGGGCCTCTGCTGCCGCCCGGCGTACGCCGTCGGCGCTGAGATCATTGGTGGCGACAACGCCGACTCGCGAACCGTCGACAACGCGGACGCGGGCCTCGCCGTCGACGCGCGCGGTGTTCTGGTGCACGGACGACTCGGCGAAGCGCGTCAGTGCGCTGTCGTAGCGGGTCAGCAGCACCTCGACCCCGTCGGCTCCGGGCAGGTCGAGTGCTGCGTCACCGATCATCAGCAGCCGGTCTTCGCCCCAGCTCATCAGCGCATCCCGACGGCAATGCCGCGGAACCGGCCGGTCGCCGCGCCGTGGGCGACTCTCGCGACCTGAGGTGGCTGGCCCTTGCCGCAGTTGGGCACACCCCAGACCCGCCAGTCCTCCTGCCCGCCGACCGCGTCGCAGGAGCGCCAGAAGTCGGTGGTGCGGGCGGCATAGGTCGGGTTGCGGTACATCCGACCCAGCCGGCCGTGCCGGATCTCGTATGCCAGCTCGCAGCCGAACTGGAAGTTGACCCGACGGTCGTCGATCGACCACGACTTGTTAGTCATCAGCAGCACGCCGTCGTCGGTGTCGGCGACGATCGAGTCGAGGGTGCCCTCCCGCGGCTCGAGGCTGACGTTGTTCATCCGCACCAGCGGGATGGTGCCCCACGAGTCGGCGCGTGCTGTGCCGTTGCTGCGTACTCCGATGAGGCCGGCCGTCTCGCGATTGGTCAGGAACCCCTCGAGCACCCCGTCGACGATGAGCGGCTCGCGGCCGGCGGGCACCCCGTCGTCGTCGTAGCCGAACGTCCCGAGCGCGCCGGGCGTGGTGGCGTCGGCGGTCACTGAGATGAGCGGGCTGCCGTATCGCAGACGGCCACGGTCCTCGACCGAGACGAAAGAGGTGCCGGCGTAGGCCCGCTCCATGCCGAGGATGCGGTCGAGCTCAGTCGCGTGTCCGATCGACTCGTGGACCTGCAGCGCGAGTTGGCTCGACTCGAGCACCAGCGTCGTCGTGCGGGCCGGCAGGTCAGGAGCGGTCAGCAGCGCGACCGCCTCGCCGCAGGCCGTCGCTGCGTGCCCGGGCAGGTCGAGCGCGAGCACGTCCTCCCACCCGCCACACGTGAACTGACCACGGAAGGAGTTGGGGTAGCTGCGCACCTGCACCTCGCCCTCGCCGACCGCGGTGGCGCGCAGCCCACCACCGATCTGCAGCACGGTCTGGTCGAACCAGCCGCCTTCGGTCGACCGGAAGGACGTCGTACGCCGCCACGCGTCGGTGAACGCCTCGACGAAGCTGATGCCGGCGACTTCCTTCCCGGCTGCGGCTGTCGCGAGCAGGAGCTCGACTTTGTCGGCCAGCGCCATGTCGAAGGGGTCTGTCCGATGCGGTGTCGTGTATGTCCCGGCCGGGGGCGGTGTCTCATCGAGCCGCACGACCGCCGTGCCGACGGTGGCGCTCGCCCGGGCGATGTCGACTGCGCGTTCGACGGCTCGGCGTACGGCGTCCGCGCTCGGCTCGTGCGTCGCCGAGAAGCCCCACCGGCCGTCGACCAGCACCCGGATGCCGACACCGCGGGACGCCGACCTGGAGACACCTTCGACGCGGGTGTCCCGGACATCGACGGACTCGGCGCGCTCATCCACCGCGCGCACGTCGGCGTACTGCACCTGAGGCATCCGGGCGGCGCCCAGCGCGAGGTCGGCCAGTTCCTCCAACTCCATGAGTCGGCACCCTAGAGGGGATAACCGGACCGGTGCGGGTGTGGAGCTGTCGGATTTCTCACACTGGACGAATCGCGCTGGATAGTGTCAGTGCTGTGCGCATCGACCTGCACGCCCACTCCATCGCGTCCGACGGCACCGACCCACCCCGCGAAGTGCTGCGCCACGCTGTCGCAGCCGGGCTCGATGTAGTGGCGCTGACCGACCACGACACTGTGGCGGGGTGGGTGGAGGCGGCGGCGGCAGTGCCGGCCGGACTGACCCTGGTGCCAGGCGCGGAGATCTCCTGCGGCGTGGTCGTCGATGGCCGCGCACTGTCACTGCACCTACTGGCTTACCTCTTTGACCCTGAGGCCGAGCCCTTCGCCACCGAACGCGCGCTGATCTTCACCGATCGGGAGCGACGCGGTGAGGAGATGGTGGCCCGCCTCGTCGAGCTGGGCGCGCCGGTGACCTGGGCGCGCGTGCTGGAGCTCGCGGAAGGAGGTGCCGTCGGGCGGCCGCACATCGCCCGAGCACTGGTCGAGGCCGGCGTCGTCGCGGACGTCCCAGGCGCTTTCACTGACGAGTGGATCAGCTCGTCGGGCCGGGCCTACGTCGAGAAGCGCCATCTCGACCCGGTCGAGGCTGTCCAGCTGATCATCGCGGCCGGGGGAGTTGCCGTCGTGGCGCATCCCGGTGCGGGTAAGCGTGGACCCGTCGTCGCCGACGCTGTCATCGCGGCGATGGCGGAGGCGGGTCTGGCCGGCCTCGAGGTCGACCATCCCGACCACGACGAGGACACGCGGGCGCGCTACCGAGGGCTGGCCCACGAGCTCGGGCTGCTGGTCACCGGCTCCAGCGACGACCACGGGACGTTGACCGGGCGTCGGCTGGGCGTCAACCTCACCGCGCCCGAGGTCTGGTCGGCGCTGCAGTCGCGGGCGACCGGCACGCCCCCGGTTGTCGGCGCGTCCGCCTAGTCCTGTCGGACCGCCCGGTCACAATGACGCCGTGACGCAGATCGCTCTGGCTGGGATGCCGACGCCGCTCTTCCGAGCCGCACCCGCGCGCCTGACGACCTGGCTCGATTGCCCACGTCGCTACCGTTTCTCCTACGTCGATCGCCCGGGTCCACCGAAAGGTCCGGCCTGGGCGCACAACTCCTTCGGCAACTCGGTGCACAACGCGCTGCGTCAGTGGTGGGGCGAGCCGCTCGACCGGCGTACGCCGGACGCCGGGCACCGTCTCGTCGACCAGTCGTGGATCCCCGACGGCTACCGCGACGCCGACCAGGAGTCAGTGCACCGGGAGCGCGCCCGGCAGGTCGTCGCCGGCTACCTGGCGACACTCGACCCGCGTGACGAGCCTCCCGGGGTCGAGCGGCGCGTTGCGGCCCGCCACGGCACTCTCGCCCTCGAGGGCCGGGTCGATCGCATCGACCGGAGAGGTCACGAGATCGTCATCGTCGACTACAAGACCGGCCGATCGGCGCTCACTGCAGACGACGCGCGCGGTTCCTTGGCGCTCGCGGTCTACGCCGTGGCGGCCGAGTCGACGCTGCGGGCACCGTGCCGCACGGTCGAGCTGCACCATGTCACAACCGGCGAGATCCACTCCTTCACCCACACCGACTCCTCGCTCGACCGGCACCTAGGGCGAGCCGAGCGGCTGGCGGAGGAGATTCGCGCAGCATCAGCGTCGGCCGAGTTCCCGGCCCGGCCGAGCGACGGATGCCGGTGGTGCGACTTCGTCCGCGCGTGCCCGGAAGGCCGGGATCGGGTGCCGCAGCTCCTGGCGCCCTGGGCCGCCCTCCCAGCCACGGCGTAACTGCGCCAGGCGCGGAGCCGAGTGTTGGAGAGCCCGCTCAGGCGCTGGCCACGGCGCGGGGGGCAGCGGCGCGCTGCTTGGCCGACGTGGCCAGCGGCCCGTCGCGCAGCGACTCCGGTATGAGCATCGCCGTACGCCGGAAGGCTTGGACGCGGGCGCTCGCCGTCAGGTCGGTCAGCGGCAGGCCAGGCGTGCCATACATCCGACGGGCCCACCGGGGCTGTAGCGCGAAGGACAGGCTGGCGACGCCGAGCCAGGCTGGCCGCAACGCAGCGGCCATTCCAGGCATCGGCGGCAGATGGACGAACCGCAGCGCCGCCCTGGCTTCCGCCGTCGTCCGCAGCACGGGACGTATCGAGGTGAAGTAGTCGGCCATGGCCGCTTCGGTCGACGGTACGTCGGCCGCCGAGAGCCCGACAAGTTCCGCGGCCCGGGTCTGCTCGGCGAAGTAGCGGTCCGCATCGCCCGGCCCGACCTTTCCGCCTGCCCGGCGGAAGGTGGAGAAGAAGGACTCGACTTCGGCGCAGTGCACCCACCGCAGCAGCTCAGGGTCGTCGACGCGATAGGGCTGACCGGTCTCCGGCTCTACGCCGCACAGTCCTCGATGGATGCCCCGGACCCTCGCTCCCGCGCGCTCGGCCTCAGCGGTCGTGCCGAAGGCGACAGCGCCGACGTAGGCCGCGGTGCGGAAAAGCCGTCCCCACGGGTCCTCGCGGAAGCCGGAGTGCTGGGCGACACCGGCCATGGCGAGCGGGTGCAGCGCCTGCAGGAAGAGCGAGCGGATACCCCCGAAGATCATGGTCGGATCGCCGTGCACCCGCCACGTCATGCTGTCAGGTCCGAAGAGGCCGAGGTCGTTCACATCGCGTACCTTCGCACGACCGCCGGATCGGCGGGCGAAGACCAAGGAGCCGGACCCATGTCTGTCGTGAAGATCAATGTGCTGAGCGTCCCTGCCGAGATGCGCGAGACGCTCGAGCAGCGCTTTGCCGGCCGGGCCGGGATGGTCGAGTCGGCCGATGGGTTCGAGTGGTTCGAGCTCCTGCGTCCGGTCGAAGGCACTGAGGACTACCTCGTCTACACCAGGTGGCGCAGCGAGGAGGACTTCGCGGCGTGGACCGCCTCGCAGTCCTTCGGCGCCGGTCACGCACAGGCGGCCGGCACCGGTCGCCCTGAGGGTGCCAAGCCAGCAGCGAGCGGGTCGTCCATCTGGTCGTTCGAGGTGCTCCAGCAGGCGGCGCCGAAGAGCTAGCCGGCCGACTCCACTCCAGCCCAGAACGTGGTGAGCACCTCGGCGGTCTCGACCGGCCGGTCGACCGCGGGGGAGTGAGCCGCGCCGTCAATGATGGCGTGGGCCGCGCGGAGCCGCTGGGCCATGGCAGCCTGCGTCGCTGGCGTCCATACATCGTCATCAGCGCCGTAGGCGACCAGGACCGGTACGCCGGTGTCGCGCAGGGCGTCGACCCGGTCGGGCTCGGCAAGGATCGCATCGCCCATGCCGAGTAGCCCGGCCCGCGCACTGCCGACGAAGCGGGTGCGGATCAGCACCCGCACAGGTTCAGGTCGCGCGGCCAGCACCGGGTCGGCCGTCTCACGGTAGGCGGCGATCTCTGCCTGAGTGTGCGTGTCGAGCATCGAGGCGAGTGCGCGGGTGCGGTCGGCCGAGCCGCCGCCGATCGCGGCCGGACCGCTGGCCAGCAGCACCAGGGAGCAGACCGTTGTGGGCTTCTGCAGCACGGCAGCGCGGGCGACGAGGCCGCCGAAGCTGTGCCCGAGCAGATGCACCGGACCGTCGCCGAGCGCCTCGCACAGGGCCAGCACTTCCATGGCCAGCGCGTCGACGGCGTACGCCGTCCGGTCGTCCGGCCCGGCCGACTCATGCTGGCCCGGCAGGTCGACCGCGACGTAGCGGTGGCCGGCCGCGGTCAGCAGGTGCGCGATGGGCGAGAAGTCCTCCTTGCCGCCCGTGTAGCCAGGAAGCAGCACCACTGTGGACCGGGCTGCAGCACTCTTGGTCGGTGCGCTGTCGTGCACCGCGAGTGGCCCGGCCGGCAGTGACACCCAGCGGGTGTCGAGGCGCGGCACCGGGCCGGAAACGCATGGGAGTACAGACATCCGAATCCCCTCGTCGCGCGGGAAGGACCATCGTACGTGCGGGCGGTTTGCCGGGCACACCCTCAGCGAGCGACACTGACTGCTCTCCCGTCCCCCATCCCGAGGCTTCCTCCGTGACCCGCACGCTTGCCGTCGCCAACCAGAAGGGCGGGGTCGCCAAGACGACCACCGCCGTATCCCTCGGGGTCGCGTTCGCCGAGCTCGGTCGCCGGGTCCTGTTGGTCGACCTCGACCCCCAGGCGTGCCTCACCTTCTCCCTGGGCCTCGACCCGGAGTCACTGGACCTGTCGGCGCACGACGTGCTGCTCGGCCGGGTCAGCGCCGGCATGGCGCTGCACAAGACGGCGGACGGTCCCGACGTACTGCCTGCCACGATCGACCTGGCCGGCTGCGAGGCGCTGCTGCTGACGCGGACCGGCCGGGAGTACGCACTGCGCGGTGCCCTCGAGGACCTGGGCGGGGAGTACGACGACATCGTCATCGACTGCCCCCCATCGCTGGGCGTGCTCACCATCAACGGGCTCACCGCAGCGGACGAGGTGCTCATCCCCTTGCAGTGCGAGACGCTGTCGCATCGCGGGGTGGGCCAGCTGCTCGACACCGTGCACGACGTGCAGCGCCTGACCAACCGCGGGCTGACTGTTCTCGGGGTCCTGCCCACCCTGTACGACGGTCGGACCAACCATGCGCGCGAGGTGCTGGCTGACGTGAGCACCCGCTACGGCCTCGCTGTGCTGGAGCCGTCCATCGCCAAGTCGGTGCGCTTTGCCGAAGCGCCGGCAGCAGGCCGCTCGGTGCTGGCTACGGCGTCCCGCACACCGGGCGCGCAGGCCTACCGAGAGTTGGCTCGCCGGCTGGTCGGGCTCCCGCCTGTCACGTCCGAGGCCGGGACGGAGCGGCAGGCATGAGCGGCGCGGACAAGAAAAAGAGGAAGAAAAAGGACGAGGCCGTCGCGGGCACGTTCGACCGGGTCCGACCGCGGATGCCCGCGCCGACTGCGGCTGAGCGGCAGGAGATCGCCACGTCGCTGCCGTCGATGGACGCCGACGGCAAACGGCTCCTCTTTTCCGCCACCTCGGCCAGTCCGGTGATGGGTGCGGTCACTGTGGAGTGCTCGGCATGTGGTGTCGAGTCAGCGATGACGCTGGCGCAGCTGCTCCGCGCCTCGATCCCGAGCGTGCATCTGCCGATTCTCAAGCGCCGCTACCCGTCGTACCTCCGCTGTCCGGCCTGCGGTCGGCGCACCTGGGTGCGAGCCCACTTCCGGGTCTGAAGTCTGTCGGGGCTTCGCCCCAGCACAGCGGGGCCGACGATTCGATCCGATCCGTGCCCGCTCACGCACGCAACCCGTCGGCCGGCCCGGTCCGGGGAACGGTTCTGAGCACGAGCGCGCCGAGGTTCCGGATCATGGCGCGGCCAGTTGCGTGCGCAGACGGGCAGACGGGTCCAGAGTCGAGCGCCAATCGCCCCTGACTCACCAAGACACGTTCAGACCTCGACCGCTTTAGACGGCAGCGATGGCGTCGGGAAGGGGTAGCGCGTTCGTATGCATGTCGGTGAGGCCGTCGAGCATCCCGCAGCCCACGCAGCGCACGCCGAGAGCGAGCCAGTCGACCGCACCGTCGACGACATGA
>JBKJUS010000206.1:0-3979 GCA_046590575.1 Mycobacteriales bacterium
CGTCACCAAGATCGGCGCCCCGATCTCCCTGAAGATCACCGACCTCAACCCCAACCGCCGCTACTACTACGCCACCAAAGCCCGCGACAACGTCTCACGCCGACTCGGCCCCCGATCGCCGACCGCACAAGTCAACACCAAATAGCAAGCCCGAGCCGCCGTCGCCCAGCCACCCGACGAGATCGCTATCGCCGAGTTCCAACACGCTCTGCTGTCCGAGCGCACCCGCGACGGCCTGGATGCCGCCCGCGCGCGCGGACGCACGGGTGGTCAGAAGCCCAAGCTCACGCCGCGGCAGGCGAAGATCGCGCAGGACATGTACGACGAACTCGGCCCCGACGGGCACCGCGCGCACACCGTGCAACAGATCGCTGACCAGTTCCGCATGGGCATAGTGGTGCTTATGTAAACGTCAGCGTTCATCGACGTGGCCGTGGCGCCGTCCGTGCACGGCGACCCGCGCGACGACATGGCGCTGATGGTGGTCAACGCCGCGAACGCGGCCGCCGGCTGATCGGGTTTCCAGCCGCGCGCGTCGCGCGGCAGCCGTGCGCTAGCGTCCGCGCCCGTGTCAGATGCCCCTGCGCAGCCGAAGGTCCGCGTCCGCGGCGGATCGGGCCCGCAGCAGACGCTCGTCGAGTTCGCCTGCCTGCGCGCGCTCGAGGCACTCGACTATCCGCTGTCGCTGCGCGTGACGCTCAAGAACGAGGCCAAGCGCAAGGACGATGCCGGTGCGCGGATCGCCGACGACGGCAGCCTGTTCGTCAATCTCGGCCTCGTCAAGCACGGCGAGCCGCTGCTCGGCTGGGTCATCTCCGAGGAGATCGCCCACCACTGGTTCGCGACGCAGTACGACATCCGCGTGCACGGCGAGTTCGTCGAGGTGCTGCTGCACGAGGTCTTCGCGACGTGGTTTCAGATCCGCGAGAACATCCTCGGCGAGCGGATGTCGTTCGAGGAGCTGATCACGGCCCCGGTGCCGGTCGGGCCGCCGTCGGCTGAGCTCGGCGAGCACCTCGGCAAGCAGATCGCCGGTGCCGCACTGGGCAGCCAGGCCAACGGCGAGCACCTCGGCGCCTGGTTCGCCGAAGCGGGCGCAGACGAGCTCACGACGCAGTTCGCGCGCGTCCTGCTGGACACCGTGCCGTGGAAGGACGATCCGCGAGCGGTCGCACAGACGCTGCGCGAGATCTACGACGAGATCGTCGCCGGCGCCGCCGACTGAGCCTGGATCCAGCGTGATAGGCGCGCTCGCCTTCATCGACTGCGATCGAGCGGCGAGGCTGAGCAGATCATCAGCGACCCTACCGGCGACCGATCAAGCCGCCGCTTGATCACGAGCCCCACGCACTCGGGGACTGAACGCGTACCAAAACTGGCTGATTGACGGGGATCTTGTGCCCTTGCTTCAGGCGTCGCCCACTCCCTCCAGGGGAGCCACACCCAATCAATCAGTCAGGGGAGACGTCGAAGAGCACGGGGTTGATTCGCTGGTGAGCAAGGGAGGTGCGCTGCCACCAGATGGTGTCCTCGTCACCTTCGAAAGTCATCGCATACTCCCACTCGTCGATGTAGACCGAGCCATCGGCGGAGCTCACGTCGAGGGTGCACTCAAGCCGGAAGCGGCCTTCGCGGATCGCCTGCTTGCCGTGTTCGCTGGGGAACCAGCCATAGTTGTCGGCGATGAAGTTGATGAGCTTCTCAGGATCGCTGGCGCGATTGAACTCGAAGCGCTTGCCGTGGTAGGTCGACGCGACTGCATCGGCACTGAACGTCGCCGCCCCCGACAGATCGGGCCGCAGCGCGGTGATGGTCTGCTGGATGAGCTGCGTGTCTAGCCCCATCTTGCCGAACTGGTTGCGGGTCTGGAAGGCGAACAGCTCCGGCCGGTTGTCGAGGTCGCCGCCGAACCGCATCTCGCGTGCCGCGTCCCAGTCTGACCCCGTGACATCGCTGTTCTCGTCCTCCTCGTCGCCAGCGTGCTCGAGAACCCACTCGGCGATCATCTGGTCGGCGAGCGAGCGGTTCGCGATGTCGGGCTCGTGATTCGCCAGGTCCTGCTGGTCGGTGTCGGCTGTCATGCCGATGTTGTCGACCTCGACGGGATCGTTGCTGTCCGCCAGCCGCTGCCGCATCTGCTCGATCCGCTCGCGGCTATGTGACCTCGCTGCCTTGCTCTGCTGCTCCAACCTGGCATCGTGAGTGCTGATCAGCGCGGCGGTGCGGACCGCCGCTTCGGTGGCCGCATCGTCCGACGGTGATCCGAACAGGGTCTCGTACAGCATTCCGGCAGCCGTCTCCAGCAGAACGCCGACGACGAAGCCGACGATGGCTCCGGGCACGTTGCCGATCGCCGCTCCCACCGCGGTGCTCGCCGCCGTGAGGCCGCGAGCCGCCACCTTCTTGGCGACCCAGGTGGCGCCGTCGGCGACCGCGTTGCCGAACGCGTTCGAGAGCGCACCCTGGGCGGCGTCCTGCGTCCAACTGACTCCGGGCGTGTCCCGTGCATACCCGATGTATTGGTTGTAGTTCAGCCGCTGCCAAACGGCCTCGGCGCTGATGAAGTCGTCCGCGCCGGTCGTCAGCTTGTCGAGCGCGTCGTCCGCCGCCTGCTTGTTGATGGCGCCGTCGGAGGCGTCACCGCGATCCCGTCCTCCGCCCGGGTATGGCTCGAGCTGCTGCCCCCCTGGCTTGAGCCCGTCGCGCGCGAGCGTCGGGCCGGAGAGCATGCGCACGACCGCCTGATTTCCTGCCGACCGCTGAAGCGCGATGATGGACGTCGTCGTCGTCGTCGGAGCGTAAGGCGTTGCTTGGGGCGGACCAGGCGCGGGCTGAGTGGACTGCCGCGATGCCTCATGCGGCTCCTCCTCCACCCGTGCACGGTCTCGCATCGGACTCATCCTGCTTGCACACCGACCACAGGTCAAGCGCCTCCGCGCCCCACTCGGCACGCTGCGGCCCGCTTGAGGTGCTCCACGCAGCCCCTCGAAGTCGATCTTCGTCGGCCACAATCGGCAGCATAGAAGAGCTTCCTCGCGCTGCGGAGCGCGCGAGAACGCCGGCTATGTCATCTGGTCGACGGCTCGGGCGAGAGGGTGCGCGTCTAGCCGGCGGCGATCGGACTGGCTCGACAGGCATGATCGCGGGGCCGGCCACGGCATACTGGGTGTTGTGGTCATGCGTCCGGCGCGGGCAATCGGTCGCCTCGGAGCGATGGCAAGCATGGGCGGACTGCTGTTCGGCGCGCTGGTGTCCGTTGTGAACGGTTCGCCTGTGACGGTACTCGTGCCGGTCAGCTTGGTGCTCGGCGTCGGCTGGTCGTGGGCGGCACTGGCAGTCGGCGCCGGCGCGCTCACCACTCGGAAGCGCCTCGGTGGCGTCGTAGGAGCTGTCGCGCTGGTCTGCGCGGTCATCGGCTACTACGCGACCGACCTCGCCCGCGGCGTCTACCGCTACGCCGACCTAACGGACCCGGCAGTCGAACGGACCTTGACCGACTGGTCCGGCCTGGAGTCTGACCTCGCGCGGTGGTCGATGATCGCCCTGATCGCCGGATACCTGCTTGGGCTGGCTGGTGCCGGCGCCCGACCGCAGCACAGTATCGGCGGGCTGCTATGGCGGCTCATCGTGCCCGCGATCGCGGCTTTGGAAATGCTCTGGCGTCTGAGCGGGTACCCGCAACCGGTCCCCTTCGCGACCTGGGCCACGGTCGGCGTACTCGCGATCATGACCGCAGTGGTGCTGATCGCAGCCCACCTCAGAACGCCGCATATCCGCACAGATCCGCGCCAGCACCGCTAATCCGAGGAAGTCGTGCTCGCAGTTCCGTACCGGTCCATTTAGGAACGACGGCATCATCTGGCCCACTGCGAGCGAGCGAGCGGCTCCCGGCCGAGTTGCTCGACGCGCTCCCTCCCCCTGCTCCGCCGGCCGACGCGCGCTCCGGCCGCTGATGCAGCCGCCAAAGGCCTCCGCAAAG
>JBKJUS010000100.1:0-14102 GCA_046590575.1 Mycobacteriales bacterium
GCTGCTTCAACTACACCGGGCCGATCAAGCAACTCTCCTGATCTGACTTCGATCGCCCTGTCGCGCCCACGCCATGCGGTGACCGCGGGCGAGATACCGTGGGGCGATGGACCGCCGAATCTTTGGCATCGAGAACGAGTACGGCGTCACGTGCACCTTCAAGGGCCAGCGGCGGCTCTCCCCTGATGAGGTCGCTCGCTATCTGTTCCGACGGGTCGTCTCCTGGGGGCGGAGCAGCAACGTCTTTCTCGAGAACGGCGCGCGCCTCTACCTCGACGTCGGGAGTCATCCGGAGTACGCCACGCCCGAGTGCGACTCGCTGATCGACCTCGTCACCCACGACAAGGCGGGTGAGCGCATCCTCGAGTCGTTGCTGGCCTCGGCCGAGCAGCGTCTGCACGAGGAGGGGATCGCCGGGCAGATCTACCTGTTCAAGAACAACACAGACTCGGCCGGCAACTCCTACGGCTGCCATGAGAACTATTTGGTGAGCCGGCATGGCGAGTTCAGCCGGCTCGCCGACGTGCTGATCCCGTTCCTTGTCACGCGCCAGATCCTCTGCGGTGCCGGCAAGGTGCTGCAGACGCCGCGGGGAGCCGTCTATTGCGTCAGCCAACGGGCCGAGCACATCTGGGAGGGGGTGTCGTCGGCGACCACCCGGTCGCGACCGATCATCAACACCCGCGACGAGCCACACGCTGACGCGGAGCGCTTCCGCCGGCTGCACGTCATCGTCGGTGACTCGAACATGAACGAGGTGACCGCCCTGCTCAAGGTCGGTACGACGGACCTGGTGCTGCGGATGATCGAGGCGGGTGTCGTCATGCGCGACCTCACCTTGGAGAACCCGATCCGCGCGATCCGCGAGGTGAGCCACGACATCACCTGTCGGCGACGGGTCAAGTTGGCCAACGGACGTGAGGCGAGTGCGCTGGAGATCCAGCATGAGTACCACGCGAAGGCGCGGGACTTCGTCACCCGGCGGGGGAGTGATCCACTCGCCGAGCGCGTTCTCGACCTGTGGGGTCGCACACTCACCGCGATCGAGACTGGCGACCTCGACATCGTCGGCCGCGAAGTTGACTGGGTCAGCAAGTACTTGATGATCGAGCGATACCGGGCCAAGCACTCGCTGCCTCTGTCCGCGCCACGCATCGCTCTGCTCGACCTGGCTTACCACGATGTCAACCGCGATCGTGGCCTCTACTACCTGCTCGAACGCCGGGGCGCTGTCGAGCGGGTGACCGACGACGCGACGATCGCAAAGGCGATGGACACGCCGCCGCAGACCACCCGGGCGCGGCTGCGCGGGGAGTTCATTGCCAAGGCCAAGGAGAAGCGTCGCGACTTCACCGTCGACTGGGTGCATCTGAAGCTCAACGACCAGGCCCAGCGCACAGTCCTGTGCAAGGACCCCTTCAAGTCGGTCGACGACCGGGTGGAGAAGCTCATCGCCAGCATGTGAGGCTCAGCTGCCGTTGCGCGCTGCTACCCGGCGGCGTGGCGACCGGCGGCGGCGGCGGCGAGGAAGTAGGCCGGGTCGTCATCGAGCCTGCGGTTCATCGTCGACATGGTGAAGCTGCTGGCGCGCAGCGCTTCCAGAAGACCCTCGGTGGTCACTCGGATGAGGTTGTGGCGGTCGGCGATCCCTGACTCGGTCAGGTCGCGACCCACTTCGCCGGCGAGGGGTTCGTCTAGGGTCGGCACGACGACATCGGCTCGGGCGAGAGCGACGCGGCCGTACGCCGTCCGGCTGTGGTGGGAGATGCCCCGATGGCGCTCCCGCGGGTCTGCGTCGGAGATGCGCAGGGATGCGATCGGGCGCCCGTCCAGCGCGGCAGCGGCGTTCACCGCGTCACCTGCTGCAACTCCGGAGAACCCCCAGGGCGTACCGACGCCGAGATTGCCTGGGCCCTGGGTCACCACGACAACATCTGCTCCGAGGACGACCTGAGCAGCCAGCAGCCCTGAGTGCAAGGTCACCGCTTCGAGGTCGCCGCCGAAGGACTGTCCCGCCGTCACCGTCCCGACCAGGGCACCTGCCGCGTTGAGCTCGGCAACCGAGCGAGAGAACCACAGCGGCAGCGACCCGCCGTCCGTCATCACGTAGGCGATCCGCGCCTCTGGTCTGGTCAGCAGCAGGCCGACGACAATCGCCGGCAGCGCCGAGTGGAGATCGGCCACGACGACCGGCAAGCCGTCGAGGGAGATGGCATCGGCGAGTGCCGCGCGATGCGGCGAGTCCTCCTCGTCGACGCCGAGGACGGTGGCCTGCAGGGGCGTGTAGCGCGCCTTGACCAGGTGTCCGGGACCTACCCGGTCCGCTGGCAGCCGGTCCAAGTCCGCAACCACCAGGTGGTAGCCACCCGTGCCCAGGCCGAGGTCGACCGCCGTCGTGTTGAGAAGAACCTCGTCCCCGACCTCAGGTACGCCGACGAGCGCCGGGTAGGCCAGTGCCCGACCTGGCGCCTCGTCGACCGTCACGTCGAGCTCGACCGCGCCCGGCCACGACCGTCGTACGCCGGTCACTGTGCCGCGCCGCATCCGGATCACGGGTCGGAGGGTAGCCTTTGCCGGTCCCGTCCGACCCTGTACAAGGAGGCCCGCCGTGCGCCGCCTGGCCGCACTCTCGCTCACCGTCGCCCTCCTGCTCACCGGATGCGGCGACGACGCCTCCGACATCTCCTCGCGCGACGAGCCGACCGGCTCTGCTAGCGACGGCTCCTCCGCCACCAACAACTTGGACCTGACCATGAAGCCCACCGTCACAATTCCCGCCGATGCCGCTCCCACGACGCTCAAGATCGACGACCTGGTCGTCGGCGACGGCGCCACGGCCGAGTCGGGCAAGCCGATCTCCGTGCAGTACGTCGGGGTCTCCTACTCGACCGGCAAGCAGTTCGACGCGTCCTGGGACTCCGGGCAGCCCTTCCCGTTCACGCTCGGCGCCGGCAAGGTCATCCAGGGCTGGGACGAAGGCATAGTCGGGATGAAGGTCGGCGGCCGTCGCCAGCTGACCATCCCCCCGGACAAGGCTTACGGCGCCCAAGGCTTCCCCCCGGTGATCGCCCCCAACGAGACCCTCGTCTTCGTCGTCGACCTGCTGAAGGTCGGCTAGCCGGCCTGCGCGGGTCCGAAGGGTAGCCATGTCGCAGCGCAAGCTCGAACGGTTGATGAACCTCCTGATCATGCTGCTGACGGCCCGTCGGCCGTTGACGGTGGAGGAGATCCGCACGCTGCACCCGGCCTACGACCAGGCTGACAGTGAGGCGTTTCGCCGGATGTTCGAGCGGGACAAGGATGAGCTGCGCGACCTCGGCGTGCCGTTGGAGACGGCGTACGTCGACGCCTGGGAGGTCGACCTGGGCTACATCGTGCGACGCACCGCCTATGAGATGCCGGAGATCTCCCTGGAGCCGGACGAGGCAGCGGCGGTTGCTCTGGCCGCGCGTCTCTGGCAGTCGGCGGGGCTCGCCGACGCCAGCCGGTCGGCTCTCCTCAAGCTCCGGGCGGCCGGGGTGGACGCGGAGGCGGTGGATGTCGCCGGAGTCGAGCCGCGCGTGGAGAGCGCGGACGTGGCGTTCGAGCCGGTGCTGACTGCCACCCGGGCGCGGCAGCCCATCGCCTTCGACTATCGGACCGGCGGGGTCGGTGCGCCGGCCCGTCGCACGCTGGAGCCCTGGGGTGTGGTGCACCGGCGTGGCCGCTGGTACGTCGTCGGTCACGACCGCGATCGAGCGGCCACCCGGGTATTCCGCCTCTCCCGGATCGTCGGCGAGGTGGAGACCGTCGGCACCATCGGTGAGGTCTCGGTGCCTGAGGGCCTCGACCTCGCGGCCCAGGTCGCGGAGCTCGAAGCCGATCCGGGCGGTGGGCACGCCGTGGTGCGGCTGCGGTCCGGAACGTCCTGGGAGCTGCGGCGGACGGCCACTGCGTGCGCCGAAGGCCCGGCCGGGTGGGAGCAATGCGACGTGCCCATGGGTGACGTCGACCGCCTCGCGGACGCCGTGGTCGGGCACGGACCGGACGTTGTCGTGGTAGCCCCTGCAGCACTCGTCGACGCTGTCGTGTCGCGGCTGCGAGTGCTCACCGGCGCGGCGGCCAGCGCGTGACGTCGGCCACCCCCCGGCTCGCCCGGCTGCTCAACTTGGTGCCCTACCTAGCGGCCCGGCCGGGAGTGACCGTGGGCGAGGTGACGGAGCTCTTCGGCATCAACGAGGACGAGCTTCGCAAGGACCTCGACCTGCTCTTTGTGTGCGGTCTGCCCGGGTACGACCCGGGCGACCTCATCGAGGTCAGCTACTCCGGGGACCGGATCACTCTCACCAACGCAGCGGGCATCGGTCGGCCGTTGCGCCTGTCGCCGGACGAGGCGCTGGCACTTCTGGTGGCAGCCCGCAGCCTGGCTGCGGTACCCGGTTTGGCGGAGCGCGACTCCCTCGACCGGGCGCTGGTGAAACTGCAGCGGGCCTGCGCCCCGGCAGTGGCTGACGCCGCCGGTATCGCGGTCCAGGTCGAGCCGGAGGGTGAGACGCTCGCCATCCTCCGGGAAGCGTTGCGGGGTACCCGTCGGGTGCACCTGGTGTACCACTCGGCCGCCCGTGACGAAGTCACCGAGCGTGACGTCGATCCGATGCGCGTGATGATGGTCGACGGTTGGTGGTACCTCGAAGGCTGGTGCCGGCGCGTCGAGGACGTCCGGCTCTTCCGGCTCGACCGGGTCGTCGAGGTGGCCCTCCTCGACGTCGCGGCCGAAGTGCCGGCCCAAGCTGCTCCGCGGGACCTCGCCGGCGGACTCTTCCGACCTTCCGCCGACCACGCGCTGGTCGTCATCGACGTGGGTCCCGGTGCCAGGTGGGTGGCCGACTACTACCCATGCGAGGCGACCGACGAGCTGGACGACCCAGCGGGTTGGCTGCGGCTTTCCCTGCGGGTGGCCGACCCGGCGTGGCTGATCCGCCTGGTACTGCGCCTCGGGCCACAGGCCCGGGTCGTAGCGCCGGCTGCTCTCGTGGCGGACGTGCGGACGCGGGCTGAGCAGGCGCTTGCGGCGTACGCCTCGCCGAGCCCGCCTGACTAGTCCCTCCAGGCGGCCCTGGATACCACCCGCCGAGGTAGTCAAGGGACACGGGGTGGCTGCCGACGCATGAGGTATCGCTCGAGCGGCAGTCGAGCCCGTCGGAAGGACCCGGCACATGACCACCATCAAGGCTTCCTGCCCGGACTGCGGCGAGGTCGAGCTGACTGCGGGCGACGTGCTGCTGATGGTGTGCAACCACGCGCCGCAGTCCTACTACACGTTCCAGTGCACCCAGTGCCACGTGGACATCCGCAAGCCGGCCGACGACCACGTCGTCTCGCTCCTGCTCTCCGGTGGCGTCCAGGCTGTGGTCTGGGAGCTCCCCGCGGAAGCCCTCGAAGCACATGACGGACCGTCCATCTGCTACGACGACGTCCTGGACTTCGCCCTGCGGGTCTCCCGCACCGACTTCCTGGCGTCTTTCGCCGGCGCCGGAGCGACCAACTAGGTCGGTACGATGCGGATATGTCCGCTGCCGCCGTTCTCGCCCTGGTGACAGGGTTCGTCGGGCTGGTCGTGCTCGCGGTCATGAGCGTGACACTCTTCGGCCAGGTCAAGTCCCTCGGACGGACCGTGGCCAGGTCGAGTGACCGGCTGGACGCGGCCGGCAGCCCGCCGTCGAAGCCGCGTGAATCCGTTGGCCCCGATCAGACGAATGATGAGTGACCGCGGCGCCCGTTTAGAGATTCCGGCCCACCGCTGCGGCGTACACTTCACCTGACTTCAACGAAGGGTCCATCATGCCTAGCCTCGGCGCACCTGAGCTGCTCATCGTCCTCGTCGTCTTCATGGTGCTCTTCGGTGCCAAGCGGATGCCCGACGCGGCGCGCTCACTCGGCCGCTCACTGCGCATCTTCAAGGCCGAGACCAAGGGCCTGCGCGATGAGGACGGCGACGGTTTCGATGACAAGACCGGGAAGCCGATGCCGGCCACCACCCGCGACGCGAGCGAGTAACTACCGAGAGACCACGGCACGCCCGTGGCCACCACCATGGGGCGACTTCCCGGCAGGCGCGCGGCGGGGGTAGCCGTCGAAGACTCGCGGATGACGCTTTTCGAGCATCTCACCGAGCTTCGCACTCGCCTGTTCAAGGCATCCCTGTCTTTGGTCATCGCGTTCTCGCTGATGGTCAGCGTGCTCTACGACCCGATCTTCCGGATCCTCACCCGGCCCTACTGCAACCTGCCGGCCGACTTGCGCGGCGGGAGTGCTACGGGCGACTGCTCCCTCATTACGCTCGGGGTGGCAGAGCCATTTCTCCTGCGCCTGCGGGTTGCGCTGATCTGCTCCGTCCTGATCGCGGCGCCGTTCTGGCTCTACCAGCTGTGGGCGTTCATCACCCCGGGCCTACACGCGAAGGAGAAGCGCTTCGCGGTCCCCTTCGTGGCCTGCTCAACGTTCCTTTTCGTCATCGGCTCGCTCTTTGCCTACTTCACGCTCGACCGTGGCTTGAACTTCCTGCTCAGCTTCGGTGGCGACCAGATCACGACGTTCCTCCAGGCCGATCGCTACCTCAACTACGTCATCTTCGTGCTGCTCGCCTTCGGCTTCAGCTTCCAGTTTCCACTGCTGCTGGTCTTCTTGGAGCTCGTGGGTGTCGTCGACGACATCAAGCTGCGGCGCTGGCGCCGCGGCATGATCTTCGGCATCGCGGTCTTCACCGCACTGATCACGCCGTCCCAGGACCCGTTCACCTTCGCCGCGATGGCGCTGCCCATGTGGTTCTTCTACGAGATTGTCGTCGTCTACGCGCGAATCCGCGGGAAGTCCCGGCGACGACGCGCTCTCGAGAATCCGGTCAATACCTGGGCCGACGACGAGACGTCGCCCATCGACGCCTGAAGGCTCGAGTCGGCTGCGGGTAGCGTGCCGTCATGCACATTGCTCTGGTGAGCAACCCCACTGCAGGCAAGGGCACCGCCCGGGCCGCGACCGCCGTCGCCGTGGCTCGGCTACGCGAGCGGAGCGTCGAGGTCCGCGAGCTGGTCGGACGTGACGGGGCCGAGGCGTTGCACCTCTGCCGGGAGGCAGTAGCCGACGGCGTCGACGCGCTCGTCGCGCTCGGTGGAGACGGGATGGTGCATCTCGCGCTGCAGGCCGTCGCTGGCACGCCGACCGCCCTGGGCATCATGGCCCAGGGCACCGGCAACGACCTGGCGACCCACCTCGGGCTCCCGGTGCGCTCACCTGCGAGGGCGGCCGACGTCGTGGCCGACGGCGTGACCCGCGTGATCGACGCTGTGCGCGTGACGCCGATCGAGGTGTGGTTCGGCGGTGTGCTCGGTGCCGGCTTCGACTCTGTCGTCAACGAACGGGCCAACGCCATGCGCTGGCCGAAGGGCCCGCAGCGCTACAACCTGGCGGTCGCGGCCGAGCTGCCGCGCTTCAAGGCGATTTCCTTCCGCATCACGTTCGACGGTGAGGTGGTCGAAACCGATGCGATGCTCGTCGCGGTTGGCAACGCGTCGTCGTACGGCGCTGGCATGAAGGTCACACCGGACGCGATCATCGACGACGGCCTGCTCGACGTGAGCGTGCTTGGGCCGGTGAGCAAGCTGGAGTTCCTCAAGACGTTTCCCAAGGTCTACAAGGGCACCCACGTGCACCATCCCGCAGTGACGATCCGGCGCGCGCGGGTTGTGCAGCTTGAGGCGTCCGCGGTGGCCTATGCCGACGGCGAGCGCATCGGGCCGCTCCCGCTCACCTGCGAGTGCGTCCCCGGCGCCGTGCGAGTTCTCGCCCCGTCATGAGCGAGATCGAGGCGTTCGCCTCGCGATACCCCTTCGGACTCGACCCCTTCCAGCATGCGGCGTGTGCTGCCCTCGAGTCGGGATCAGGCGTACTCGTCGCAGCGCCGACCGGTGCTGGCAAGACTGTCGTCGGGGAGTTCGCCGTACACCTCGCCCTCGCCACCGGGACGAAGTGCTTCTACACGACGCCGATCAAGGCGCTGTCCAATCAGAAGTACGGCGACCTCGTGGCCCGCCACGGCCCTGCTGACGTGGGATTGCTGACGGGCGACAACGCGATCAACGGTGACGCTCCGGTGGTCGTCATGACCACTGAAGTGCTGCGCAACATGCTCTACGCCGGCTCGGATGCCCTGCGCGGACTGGCCTACGTCGTGATGGACGAGGTGCACTACCTGTCCGACCGCTACCGCGGCGCGGTGTGGGAGGAGGTGATCATCCACCTGCCGGAGTCGGTGCGGATCGTGTCGCTGTCGGCGACCGTCTCCAATGCCGAGGAGTTCGCCGACTGGCTCGTCACGGTGCGCGGCGAGACGCGGATCATCGTGGAGGAGACCCGCCCGGTCCCGCTCTACCAGCACATGATGGCCGGCCCCCGGCTCTACGACCTCTTCGTCGAGAGTCCCGGCGGTGAGCTCACGGTCAACCCGTCGCTGGTGCGCTTCGCCCGTGAGCAGGTCCAGGTGTCCCGGACCTTCGACCGGGGGCCGGCCCGAGGCGGGCACCGCCGGCCCGGGGCCCGGGTGCCGTCCCGCGCGGACGTCGTCGAGCGGCTCGACGCAGAGGGGCTGCTGCCCGCGATCACCTTCATCTTCAGCCGGGCCGGCTGCGAGGCCGGGGTGCAGCAGTGCCTTCGGGCCGGTCTGCGGCTCAACTCCCCCGAGGAGCGGATCCGGGTCAAAGAGTACGTCGAGCTGCGCTGCGCAGACATCCCGGAGGAGGACCTCGCTGTTCTCGGGTACTTCGAGTGGCTGGACGGCCTGGAGCGGGGTCTGGCGGCGCACCACGCCGGGATGATCCCGACCTTCAAGGAGTGCGTGGAAGAGCTCTTCGTCCGTGGGTTGGTCAAGGCGGTCTTCGCGACGGAGACGCTGGCCCTGGGCATCAACATGCCAGCCCGCTCCGTGGTGCTCGAGAAGCTGTCGAAGTGGAACGGCGAGGCGCATGCCGACATCACCCCGGGGGAGTTCACTCAGCTCACCGGCCGGGCAGGACGCCGCGGCATCGACATCGAGGGCCATGCAGTGGTCCTCTGGACTGAAGGCACAGATCCGCTCGCGGTTGCCGGTCTCGCGTCGACCCGTACCTACCCGCTCCGGTCGAGCTTTCGGCCGTCGTACAACATGGCGGTCAACCTCACCGCCACGGTCGGGCGGGACCGCGCCCGCGCGCTGCTCGAGTCGTCGTTCGCGCAGTTCCAGGCTGATCGCGGTGTGGTGGGGCTCTCGCGGCAGGTGGCCCGAAATGCCGAGGCGCTCGCCGGTTACACCGAGGCGATGAACTGCCACCTCGGGGACTTCGCCGAGTACGCCGGGTTGCGCGTTGCCCTGCGGTCCCGGGAGGCGGCGATTGCGCGGGATGGCGCTCGGCAGCGCAAGGCCGCCGCCGTCGCGTCGCTCGAGAAGCTGCGGCCGGGTGACGTGGTGCGGGTGCCAACCGGCCGATTTGCCGGACTCGCTGTCGTGCTCGACCCCGGGATCGATGCAGCCGACCCGTCGCCACAGGTCCTGACCGAGGACCGGCAGGTACGCCGGCTGTCTCTGGAGGCGTTCCCGGCCGCGGTGGTCGCTCTCGGCTCGGTCCGGGTGCCGCGCAACTTCAACGCCCGTTCGCCTGCGTCGCGGCGTGACCTGGCGTCGTCGCTGCGCAACCTCCACCTGCCGAAGGACGAGCGGCCGCGTCGCCCGCGGTCCGCCGCTGCCGGCGACGGGGAGATCGCGCGCCTGCGCCGAGCACTGCGGGAGCACCCGTGTCATGGTTGCGCCGAACGGGAGGACCACGCGCGGTGGGCGGAGCGTCATCACCGGCTCCATGCCGACACCGAGGTGCTTCGCGGGAGGGTCGCCGGCCGGACCAGCTCGATCGCGAAGACCTTCGACCAAGTGTGTGCGGTCCTCACCCAGCTCGACTACCTGCAGGGCGAGACCGTCACCGCAGCGGGTCAGCAGCTGTCGCGGGTCTACTCAGAGTCCGACCTGCTCGTCGTGCAGTGCCTGCGCGAAGGGCTATGGGACGGGCTCACGGCGGCCGAGCTGGCGGCCTGTGTGTCCTTGATGGTGTTCGAGACCCGGGGCCCGGGCGACCAGCAGCCGAAGATCCCGGGCGGCCGGGTGCGCGACGTGCTGCGGGAGATGGCTGTGCTCTATGGGGCGCTCTCTGATGCCGAGGCAGACCACGGGCTCGACTTCCTACGTCAGCCTGACCCGGGTTTCGCCTGGGCCGCCTGGCGCTGGGCGTCCGGGACTCGGTTGGAGACCGTGCTCGATGAGAGCGATCTCACGGCCGGGGACTTCGTGCGCTGGGTGAAGATGCTTCTCGACCTGCTCGACCAGATCGCGGGTGTCGCCGACCAGGCCGGGGGAGTGCGCGCCGCTGCGCGCGACGCCGTACGCGCGATGCGTCGCGGCGTCGTCGCCTACTCCTCCGTCGTCTGAGGATCTGCGAGAGCTCGCGCCACGGAATCGCACCGCTTGCCCCCGCCCGCGCCTCGTCGTCGAGCGACCGCCCAGACACGCAACTCAGGATCCGAGCGGCCTCGCCGACCCATCGTGAGCACGGGGCGCGGGTGCGCGAGGTCTCGTTGTGTGCGCCGGCGGTCGCGGTCACGGGGGGCTGTCCAGGCGGCGGGCGGTAGGTTGCCAGCGTGGGGAGCCTGGCTGACGAGCTGCGGGGAGTGGTCGATGCCGCGCGGGTCAGCGACGACATCATGGAGCTCCGCGCCAAGTCACGGGACTGCTGGCCGCGGCTGACCTTGCTCGACCGCGCCGGAGTGGCGCTGAGCGGTCCGGAGGTGGTCGTCCGGCCGACGCGGACAGAGGAGGTCGCGGCGGTCTATCGCTGGGCGAGTGAGCACGCAGTGCCCGTGACGCCGTACGCCGGCGGGTCGGGGGTCGTCGGTGGCGCAGTCGCGACCCATGGCGGTATCTGTCTCGACCTCAGCGGGCTGACTGGCCTCGTCGAGCTCGACGAGGTGAGCGGTACCGCGTCTTTCCGGTCCGGCACGCCGGGGCCGGAAGCAGAGGACACCGTCGCCGCGCAGGGCTTCACCATCGGTCACTTCCCGTCGTCGATCATGTGCTCGACGGTCGGCGGCTGGGTGGCTGCGCGCGGCGCTGGTCAGCTGAGTACGCGCTACGGCAAGGCTGAGGACATGGTCGTCGCCCTCGAGGCGGTGCTGCCTACCGGAGAGGTATGGCGCACGCTGCCTGCACCCCGGACGGCCGCCGGGCCGGACCTGTGGCGGCTGCTGGCCGGTGCCGAAGGGACCCTCGGCACGATCACCGAGGTGACGCTGCGGTTGCACCCCGCTCCTGCCGTACGCCGATTCGGTGGCTGGCTCTTCCCCGACCTCGGCAGCGGCATGGAGGCGCTGCGCCACGTGATGCGCACTGGCGCCCGACCCGCTGTGCTGCGGCTCTACGACGAGCTCGACACCTCGCTGGTTCTCGGCGCCCAGGGCCTGCAGGTGGGCCCTGGGGCACTGCTCGTCACCTCGGTCGAGGGAGATCCGCGCCTCGTCGACGCGGAGGAAGCGATCCTGCGCGACGTGTGCAGCGCGGCCCGCGACCTGGGCACCGGTCCTGGTGAGCACTGGTGGTCGCACCGCTACGCGGTCAGCGCCAACCTGCCCCGGGTCCTCGCCGGGCAGCTGCTTGGCCCGCACGGCTTCGCCGACACGATCGAGGTCGCCGCGGTGTGGTCGCGGTTGGGCGTGCTCTACGACGCCATGCGCTCGGCGATGGCACCGCACGTGACTGCCGTCCTGGCGCACATCTCGCACTGCTATCCCGAGGGCGCGTCGATCTACTGGACCATCGCGAGTGACGCCAGCGACGAGGCCGACGCCATCACTCGGTACGACGCCGCGTGGGCCGCCGCGATGCAGGCATGTCTGGAGGCAGGCGGGACCATCGGCCACCACCACGGGGTCGGCGTCGCCAGGGGCAGCTGGCTGGCCACGGAGACCGGCGTCGGCCACGACGTGCTGCGCCGGGTCAAGGCGGCGCTCGACCCTTCGGGGATCGCCAACCCGGGAAAGCTCGGCCTGTGAGCGAGGTGGGGGGCCCGCTCGGGCCCGCGGAGACGGTCTACCACCGGGACCCACTTCCCGACGTGCCGGCCGACCCGCTCTCCCTTGCCCCGGTCTGCGCGTCGTGCCCCAAGCTCTGCGCACCCGCATGTCCGGTGCAGGCCGCGACCGGCCGCGAGTCGGTGGCGCCGTGGCGCATCTCCGCCACCGTGCGCGACGCGGCGCGGACCGGCTGGACCGCTACGGCGCTGCACGCGGCCTCGTCGTGCACCGGGTGCGGAGCGTGCAGCCATGCCTGCTCGCCGGGCGTACGCCTGCCGGAGTTGTCTCGAGCGGCCCGCGGTGGCGCGGCCGCGTCCGGAGTCCGGCTCCCGGCGGCTGAGCGCATTGCTGAGCGGATAGCCCGAACCGGCTCGCCGCGGCGACCGGACCGCTGGGCAGAGGAGCTCGCTGCCGGCAGCGATCCGGAGGCGACAACGGCTCTCTTTCACGGGTGCACCGTGCAGTCATCCGCACCGGGCGTGGGCCGGGCGGCTCGCGCGCTCTTTGCGGCTGCGGGTGAAGCGGTGCGATGCGCGGCGGGCGAGTCGTGCTGCGGAGCTGCTGCGGCAGACCTGGGGCTGAGCGCCGAGTCCGGGGCGCTGGCGGCGTCCTGCGCTGTCCAGCTCGCGGGAGTTGACCGGGTCGTAGTCCTCTCGCCCGGCTGCGCCCGGATGATGCGGGAGGGCTGGCCGACTCTAGGCCTCGAGGCGCCGGCAGTCCGCACCTCGGTCGAGTGGCTCGACGAGGCGCTGGCGGCCGGTCGACTGCCGGCGGCCGGCCGGGTGGGCGGGACCGTCGGGTGGCACGACCCTTGCACGCTGACCCGCCTGCTCGGGGTCGTTGACGCACCCCGGCGGGCGCTTGCCGCTCTAGGTCTCGACTACCGCGAGCCGGCCGCGACCGGGCTGCACACGCGATGCAGCGGTGGTGGCCAGGGCTACCCGCTCGTTGACGGACTCGGTGCCGACGCAGTCGCCGCGGTGCGGGCAGCCCAGCTGCGGGAGGTCGGCGAGCCCGTCGTGTCGGCCTGCCCGCAGGCCGAGCGGATGCTCACCAGGGCCGGCGTACTGACCCGTGACATTCTCGAGGTGGCGGCCGAGCGGCTGCTCGGTCTATCCACCACAACCTGACAGGACCCGCGCAGCATGCCCCATCCGCTCGGCGAGATCGTGCTGGCTGTGCCAATAGGGCGCGATGCCGCGGACGCGGATCTGGTCGACGCTCTCGCGAGCGAGCTGACCCGCCGCAATCTTGAGCACCGGCGGGTCACTGCCGCACCGACGGACGCCGTACACCAGGAGCTTGAAGCCGGCTCCTGCCTCGTCGTCGTGTGTGGAGGGCAGCGCTCCTTCGCCGAGGCTGTCGCGGCTACCCAGGGTTCCGACCTCGTGCTCGGGGTCTTCCCGGGCGGTCGGTCGCATGACTTCGCCAACACCTTCGGTCTCGACGTGGCCCCCCGCCCGGCGGCCTTGCTGCTGGCCAGCGACCGGGTGATGCGGGTCGACGTCGGCCGGGCGACCGTGTCGCGACGCGACGGAGTGATGACCGAGCACCTCGTCGTGAACGACGCTGTCGTCGGCCTGGGTGCCGAGGTCTGTCGCCGCCAGGACCGCCTCGGCCGGGTGCCGCGGGTCGGTCCGCTCGGTGCGTGGTGGTCGGCACTCGCGGCGTACCGGCCCCGGCACTTCGATGTGGACATGACCTTCGCCGAGTGGCACGACGACGCGGTGCAGGTGCGCATCGCCAACGGTCAGTTCGCCCACGACGGTCTGCACGTCTCACCGCTCGCACTGCCCGACGACGGAGCGTGGGACGTGCAGGTGTGGGACGGGCCGAAGCACCTGGCCTTCACCTTGCAGCCGAAGATGCTGCACGGCGAGCACCTCCCGCACGAACACATCTCCCAGTGGCGGCAGAAGCGGGTCGAGGTGCGGACGGCGCGGCCGACCGCGGTCGCTCTTGACGGCCGCTACGTCGGG
>JBKJUS010000109.1:0-2795 GCA_046590575.1 Mycobacteriales bacterium
GCAGCACGCCCGCAACCGACAGGTGCGGCTGGCCGCCAACATCGACCAGCAGCTGCAGGCTCTCGCCGACCGACAGCAGCGCACCCCCAGCGCCGTTATGCGCGACGCAGTCGCGGAATACCTGCACACCCACGGCGCTGCCGCGGGCTAGCGCAGCGCCAGACCATTCTGCTCACAGTTTGCTCACTGTTCCGCCGCAAGGCCGGCGACACCGTCACCGAGGCGATCGCCTACAAGACCCGCATCGACGCCGGGCTCAACCCCGGCGTCTTCGTCCCCGGCAGCCGCGTCACCTTCACCGACTACGCCCGGCAGTGCATCGACACCCACCGCCTAAGGACCGCCCGGCCATGGTGGCCGCGCGGCGAGGCGACAACCGCCACTGCAGGTCGTCCGAACCCGAAGCGCACCCCAGCGCCGTGATGCGCGATGCAGTCGCCGAATACCTGCACATGCGCGGCGCCGCCACGGGCTAGCGCAGCACCGGGCAACGAGGAGAACTTCGAGATGCCTATGCCGTCCCTGGCGTCGTTGAGCAGGTTGCGCGTCACGTGTGATCGAGCGAGCGCGGGGCCCGGCGCGCTCAGCTAAGCCGTGTGCGTCGAACGAGTCGCGTGTTGGATACGACGGGGGAGCCTCACGGAAGGCCGAGGAGAACCGCAGCCTGTACCCAGCCTCAACAAAGTCGGTCACATCGTGCTAACCTCGGGTTTTCACGAAAGTAGTCGCGACACGTAGTCGGAAAGCGCGAAAGTGCCTGCGCCGCAGGGGAAACTGTTGTTTGTCGAGAACAGCAGAAACCCAACGGAGAGGCACTTCGCAGGTGAAGACTACGACACAGGTACCGCGGGTGGAAGTGACCGCCGATGGGGCGGGGATCGTGTCGCACGCCGGGGCGGTGCTGCTGCGTGAGCTCGCGGATGTAAGCGGGCTGACCGAGGGCTTCACGGCCGCGCTGATCGGGGGCTACCGCGGTCGCCCGGTCCATGCGCCGGGGCGGGTGCTGGTCGACTTGGCGGTGACCCTCGCTGACGGCGGGGACTGTCTGGCTGACCTTGCCGCGCTGCGGGACCAGGCGGCGTTGTTCGGTCCGGTCGCCTCGCACCCGACGTCCTACCGGGTGTTGGACCGGGTCGGCGCGAGCGAGCTCGACGGGCTGCGCGCGGCCCGCGCGGAGGCTCGGGAGCGGGCTTGGGCGGCGGGCGCCGGACCTGACCTCGCGCAGGGGCTGATCCTGGACGTGGATGCGACGCTGCTCACCGCGCACTCGGAGAAGGAGCACGCGGCGCCGACCTACAAGCGCGGCTTCGGCTTCCACCCGCTGCTGTGCTTCCTGGACCGTCCTGAGGTCTCCGGCGGTGAGGCGCTGGCCGGCATCCTGCGCCCGGGCAACGCCGGGAGCAACACCGCCGTCGACCACATCGCTGTCCTCGACCTGGCGCTGGCGCAGCTGCCGGCCGGGGTTCGCCCGACACCAGAGGTCACCGACGGGCCGCAGGTGCTGGTCCGGGCCGACTCGGCCGGTGCCACCCACGCCTTCCTCGACGCCTGCCGGTCCCGTGGGGTGCGCTTCTCCGTGGGCCTGCCCGTCGACGAGGCGGTGCGCCAGGCGATCTGCGCAGTTCCCGAACAGTGCTGGACCCCGGCGCTGGCCGTCGACGGCGAGCTGCGCGGCAACGGCGAGGTCGTCGAGCTCACTGGGCTGCTCGACCTGTCCGGGTGGCCAGCCGGAGCGCGGGCGGTCTGCCGACGGGAACGCCCACACCCCGGCGCGCAGCTGTCCTTCACCGACGTCGACGGGCACCGCTTCCAGGTGCTGCTCACCGACACCCCCGGTGGCGGCAACGACGTCGCCGCGCTCGAGCTGCGGCACCGTCAGCACGCCCGGGTCGAAGACCGCATCCGCGCGGGCAAGGACCGGGGGATGGCGAACCTGCCCTGCCAGGACTTCCACGCCAACGCGGCGTGGCTCGAGCTCGCGCTGACCGCCGCCGACCTCACCACCTGGGCCCAAGCTCTCTGCTTCACCGGCGCGCTCGCCCGCGTCGAACCGAAGCGGCTGCGCTACCGGGTGCTGCACGTCGCCGGTCGGCTGGCACACACCGGACGTCGGCTCGTCCTGCGCCTGGACCGGCACTGGCCATGGGCAGGCGAGCTCGCCGCCGCGTTCACTCGGCTACGCGCCGCGCCCTGGCCGGCCTGACCGCGCGGACCCACCCCGACGACCCGGAGACATCGGAACCACGCCCACCCGGCGCGAGCGCCGGGCATCCGTCATGCCACCCGCCCGAACGGCACAGTCAACAACGTGACCCGGCCCTCCGGACGCAAGGATCAGACCGACACGAGCCCGTCATGAAATATCGAGGCTAGCCGGATGACGGGTGCCGGCGTGGATTACGACCTGGTCGCGGTGGGCTCGGGTAGCGCGGCGATGGCCGCGGCGATCCGGGCGAGCTCGATCGGCGCGCGGGTGGCGCTGGTGGAGCGCGGCGTGGTCGGTGGGACGTGCGTCAACGTGGGGTGTGTGCCGTCGAAGACGATGCTCGCCGCCGCCGACGCGTTCCACAGGGCTGGCCACCATCCGTTCGACGGCGTTCCTACGTCGGCGGGCACGCCGGATATGGCTGCGTTGGTCGGCCAGAAGGACGAGCTGGTCGGCGGGCTGCGGCAGGCGAAGTACGTGGGCCTGGCCGCCAGCTACGGTTTCGAGATCTTGCCCGGCGACGCTCGGTTCACCGGCCCGCAGACACTCGACGTGGACGGCCGGGAGCTGCGCGCCGGCGCGTTCCTGG
>JBKJUS010000116.1:0-3955 GCA_046590575.1 Mycobacteriales bacterium
GACTGGGTACCACTGCGCTTTGGACGGGGGCGAACGTGGGGCCGCCCCGCGCTTGGGGGCAACCGGGACACTTTCGGGACAAGTCTCGGGACACTTTTCGGGACACGGCGCCGCGACAGTGCCGCCATGACACACGAGATCTATGTGGCGTACGCGACGGCGGGCGCGCTGCTACTCGCCCCAGCCCGGCCTGCTGCGGTCCTGACCGCAGCTCCAGAGCGTCCTGAGCTGCTGCCCGGAAAACGTCCCGGACATTGCCCGGAGAACGTCCCGGACGTTGCCCGGAAAGCGTCCCGGACGAGTCGTCGACTGCCCGGTTGCAGATTCGGGACGTTTTCCGGGCAGGTCGCGGCGAGCCTTCGCCTCATGTCACGAGCCAAGCTCCCCGAGAAGCGTTCGACCCCCCTGGGTCGCGGTGTACGGACCGCAGCGTGTCGACGTGGGATTCCCCACTGGGATCGCACACGTCGTGATGAAGTCGCGGGCCACCGGATCGCCCGGCAGCTGGGCTCTCCTCGCTCGACTGGATGGGGTGGCGCGGCCACATGCGAGAGGTCTGGCCCGTGTTGAGGCTGCTGTCGCCGGTCGAGGTCGCCGACAGGCTCGCGGTGTCCCGCGATCATGTCTTCACGCTCATGCGATCCGGGAGCCTCGCGTTCGTCCGCATCGGCCGTTGCTATCGGGTCACGGAGACTGACTTGGAAGAGTTCGTCGCCGCGTGCCGCACGCCACGCCACGAAGTGGATGTTCTCAAGGTGCGCGCGCGGCTCGGCGCCGCCCAGCGTCGATAGAACCTGCCCCGTCAGATGCGTGGTGATGTCCGCTCGAACCAGGGAAGCTTTCCTGCTGCGCCACCTGACAAGGACCTCGTGATGAACCGACCTGGATCCTCCGACGCTCGCATCGGCGTGCTCGCCCTGATCGCGATGGTGGCGTGTTGCGCGCTGCCGGTGCTGCTCTCCGCCGGGCTGCTCACCGGCCTCGGCGCGCTGCTGCTCAGCCCGCCGTTGATCGTCGCCGGCATCGTCCTAGCCGCCGCTGCAGTCGGCCTCACCTGGCGCCGCCACCAGACCCGGGGTGACGACCGCCGAAGGAACGCCGCCGACGGGCGACTCGCCCATCGCTGGCGGCAATCAAACCGCCCGATCGCGCGTTCGTACTTGGGTGACATGACTGACGAGGACTTCCTACGAGCGACACTGGGTCATCTCGACCTGGTGCACAGCCTTGCGCGTCGCCTGATGCCCTCCCGCGAGGGCGCTGAGGACCTCGTCCAGGAGACCTACCTGCGCGCCCTGCAGGGCTGGCGCAAGCAGCCGCCGGACGCGGTCGCCCCCTGGCTGGCCACGATCTGCCTCAACACCGGCCGCTCGACCTTTCGGCGGGCTGCCGTGCGGCCGGTCGAGATCCTCGACGCCGACGCAGGACGCGACGTGAGCGCACCGGCTGATGTCGAGCGACAGGTGATCAGTCGGCTCGACGCCGAGGCGGTGCACCGCGCGCTGTGGCGGCTGCCGGAGGCGCAGCGCGAGGCCATCACCTTGATGGACCTCTGCGGATTCACGGCCGCTGAGGTAGCCGAGATGATCGGCTCGCCGAGAGGCACGGTGCTCGCTCGCGTGCACCGAGGGCACAAGGCGCTGGCCGAGTTCGTGCGGGAGGAGGTGTGTGACAGTGACGCATGACCGTGCCGCCGACGCAGCGGCCTACGTCGCGGGTGAGCTCGACCGCTCGGCCTGCGACGAGTTCGAGAACCACCTGATCGACTGCGAGCAGTGCTGGGCGGAGGTGGAGGCGGGTCGCGCCGGACGTGCGATCGCCGAAGCCGGCCGCGAGGTCGCTCCGGTCCACCTGCGCGACAGCATCAGGGCGCTGGTGGCCGCAGCACCCCGTGGCTCAGCACCCCTTGGCGCGGCGCGCGAGCCGGCGCCCGCCGATCCGGTCATCGGCACAGCCATCGGGCGGCGACGCGTGCCGGGGCGGCTCCTCGTAGCGGCCGCCTCGGTGGTGCTCCTGCTGGCCAGCCTGGTCGTGGTGACCCATCGCCGGGAGCAGCCGAGCGCGATCCGCGCCGCAGTGGCCGGCTTCCGCGAGCAGCGGCTGCCCGGCCGTGGCATCCCGCTCGCCGGCGCGCCTGACCTCGGTCGGCTGTCGATGCGCAGCGTCGGCGCCGGCTGGGGCTCGCTCGAAGGCCAGCAGGTGACGGCCTACGCCTACCGCGACGACCAGGGCCGGCGGCTGCTCATCTACATCAGCGACGAGGCCTTCCCGACTGCACGGGGCGCGGTGCGCCAGGGCAGCGCGGACGGGCCGTGGATCGTCGAGACCGATGAGGTCACGGTGCTCTGCGCCCGTCGCCCGCACGCGCTGCTGGTGCTCGGTGAGGACACCACTCTCGTCCGCGCCGCGGCCGATGCCCTCGACGTCACCTGACCCCGCCCTGCACCCATCCGGCAGATGCCGGGCACGTCGGTCTGGCCCACCGGATAGCGAGAGCGTCAGTGCCAGCTAGTCGACGCCAGGCCGAGGGCGCTGCCGACCGCGAACGCGAGGAACGGCGTCGCCGTCATGACCGCCACCGTGCGCCGCGCCGGGCGATCGGCGCGAAGCAGCCACTGCGCACGAGCGGCCGCGCCAGCGACTGCCAGCCACCACAGTCCGCGCAGCGCGTCCGGCCACCCGAGTGGCACGACGCGCTCCGCCCATCCGGGCACCTGGGAGTTAGCGGCCATGCCCGAGACGACCTCGACCGCGATCGCGAGCAGAACAAGGCCGGCAAAGAGCGCGCCTCGGGCCGGCCGGTCGTCGTCCACGTCCACATCTGACCATGACGCGGGTGCGGCCCGGCTGACTGCATGCGAAGCCGGCCAGGCAATCAGGCGCCGCGCGCCGCTGATCCTCAGGTACGACCCGACGCTGGTCCACGACGCAGCGCAGCAATGAACGTGACTTTGTCCGGGACGCAATCAGCGACGCGACCCGCGCGTCCATTCGAAGCAACCGATCACGACCGCCTGGAGGGCACATGTCGCTCGACCGCCGCTCATTCCTGCGCACTGTGTCCCGGGGCAGTCTCGGCCTCGCCGCAACCGGCCTGCTCGCCGCCTGCGGGAACGATGACGCGAAAGGCCCTGCCGACGCCGGCAAAGTCACCGGCGGCTCACCGTCGGTCGCGCCAGTCAAGGGGTTCGACGCCGAAGCGTTGAAGAAGGCAACCGCCGCCGCGCAGAGCGAGGCGCGTGCGCTGGTCGGCGACGTCACGGACTTCCAGCTGACGTCCGACGAGTGGCCGGGAGTCTTCGGCTTCGTCGCCATGAAGCTGCACCGTGCACTCGTGGACGGCAAGGACGTCTACTACATCCGCACGGATGCCTCCGACCGCGCCTACGCCGAGCGGGAGAAGCTGGTGTTCGTGCCGAAGATGGTCGCGCTGGCCAAGCCGACGCTGTCCGGCGAGGCGTTCTTCATCGCTGGCGGCACCAAGGACCAGGCCACCGTGCTGACAACCCAGCCCGGCAAGGCGGACTGGTCACCGGCGTTCCGGGTGACCGAGGTGGCCTGGCGGGGCAAGCCGCGGCTGCTGCGTGCCGCGGCTGAGGTGGAACAGGCGCGGGCGGCAGGAGACGTCACCGTCACGCGGACACCGGTCGTGCTGAACGCCGCCGTGGTGAAGTGGTCAACCGGAGAGCTCGCGGTCGACAGCGAGCGCACCGGCTACCACGGCGGCCAGCTGCTAGCGCCGCCGGACACGACGGCGATGACGGTGCGGTTCAAACTGCACGAGTGCTACCCGAGCAGCCGCTACATCGTTACCGACCACTCCATCGCGCCAGCCGCCGAGCTCACCAAGACGATCTTCGCACCGCGGCTGCAGGACGGCCCGTCGAAGGCGAACGCGACGGCGCGGACCAACGTGCTGACGAACGGCATCGAGGGGACCGGTCCGATGGGCTTC
>JBKJUS010000158.1:0-3976 GCA_046590575.1 Mycobacteriales bacterium
GAGCTTGCCGAGCTTGAGGTGAGCCAGCGGCTGGCCCGCCTCGACGGGCATCCGGGTGGCCTGCCCGATCCGGTCGACGAGACCGCCGAGCTGCGCCCCACCGCCGGAGACGACGACCCGGCGAAGGCGGACGGCCTGCGGCTGCGCCAGGTAGTAGTCGAGAGATCCGCGGACCTCATCGACGAACTGGCCAGCGTACTGGTCGATGACCCGAGCGGCCGGGTGCTGCGCCGCGTCGGCCATCGGGTCGAACGTCATGCCGAGCTGCTGCTTGGTGGTCTCCGCCTGGTCGGCGGGAAGACCCATCCGCTCGGCGACGGCCTCGGTGATGTCGTTGCCGCCCATGAGCAGGATGCGCACGAAGCGCGGTACGCCGCCCTGGTGGACGATGATGTTGGTCACGCTGGCGCCGACGTCGACCAGCGCCTCAGCCTCGGAGTCGTCAAAACCGACCGAGTCGAGCGGCGCAAGAGACCGCAGCAGGGCGAAGGGCGTGAGGTCGACCATCATGGGCGAGAGGCCCGCGGACTGCGCCGCTGCCATCGCACCGGCGACCATGTCCCTCGATGCAGCAACGAGCAGCACTCGAAGCATCCGGCCGCCCTGGTCGTTGACGAACTCCTCGAGCGGGTGGAAGTCCAAGATTGCCTGGTCCACCGGGATCGGGATGAAGTCCTGGACCTGGAACGGGAGCGACTTGCGCAGCTCGGCCGCCGGCAGCCAGGGCAAGTCGACCTGGCGGACGATGACCTTCTGGTTCGAGACGCCGAGAACGACCTTCTTGGTCGAGAACTTCGCCGTCGACCACAACTGCTTGATAGCGCGTGAGACGACGCCGGGGTCGATGACCTCTCCGTCGCGCACGGCGCCAGGCGGAAGGGCGACCTGCCCGAACCGCTCGAGGACCGGCTGCTTGCCCAGGGTCACCTCGGCGGCTCGTACACCGGAAGTGCCGATGTCGAGTCCGACTGCGGTACGTACTGCCACGACTGGTCCCCTCTGCTCACTGCGCGCAAGCCATGTGAGGCATCTCACCGGGCCGAATGGTGACTCGGTGTCACAGCCTCATCGGCCTGCCTGCGGAAAGCCTTGAGGAATTGCCTGTGGTTTGGCGCGCCCAAATGGCTCAGCGGGCGTGGATCAGGTGCCCAACCAGACGCGAGCAATCGGCTCTCCCACGAAGATGGCGAGGAAAGCGCCGAAGATCATGAAAGGGCCGAACGGAACTTTCGTCTTTCGTCCGCCGCGGCCGAGCGCGAGCAGCGCCACGCCAAAAAGGCCTCCGCTGAAGAACCCGGCTAGGAGGCCCACCGCCCACACGTCCCAGCCCAGCCAGCCCAGATAGAGACCGAGCACGCCGGCCAGCTTGACGTCGCCAAAACCCATCCCCGCCGGGTAGGCGAAAGCGAGGGCGAAGTAGACGGCGTACAGCGCCGCCATGCCGGCAAGGGTTCTGACCACCCGCGAGGGATCCTCCTGCGCGAGCGCGGCGGCACCCAGCAGCACCACACCGACGACGTAGCTCGGCAGCGTGATGACATCAGGAAGTCGCTTGACGTCAATGTCGATCAGGGCGAGTGCGACGCAGATCGCGCCGAGGTAGAGGAAAGCCGGCAGCGCCGCATCAAAGCCGAACCGGGCGGCGAGCGCGGCGAAGACAACACCTGTAGCCAACTCGACGAGCGGGTAGCGCACGCTGATGCCCTCGGCGCACGACCGGCACCGACCCCGGAGGAGAAGCCACGACACGACCGGGACGTTGTCGACCGGTCTGATGGGCGCTGAGCAGGCGGGACAGTGTGACGGCGGCGTGACGATGCTCTCGCGGCGCGGGACCCGCCAGATGACCACGTTGAGGAAGGACCCGATGATTAGCCCCAGGACGGCACAGAACCCAGCGAGCGCGACCACCATGGCCGTCACCCTAGAAGACTCAGCGGTCGACCTCACGGAAGCGCGTCAAGGACACGTTGAGTAGCCCGCCGGGCAGGTTGGTCAGGAAGCAGCTGTCCAGTCGCGCCTCGGCGTTACCGTTCCACTTGTCGAGGGTGTTGGCATAGACCGTGCCGGTCCAGGTGGCCGTGCCGTTGTACTGGAAGTTGCCCTTCTGCACGAACAGTGCGCCGAACAGGTCGTTGTTGCTGTTGAGGTGGACGCCGCCGCTGCCGACGCTGCCGTTGTCGACGACGATGATCAGGCTCCGCGGCGGGTTCACACAGGTCTGGTCGTAGGTGTAGCCGTTGAGCTCATTCTGCAGGGTGACCGTGGCGTTCGGCCCGATCTTGAAGTACAGCACCGCGTTCGGGTGCACGGCTGGGTTCGGTGGGGTCCACCCGGTGGCAGAGGTCCAGAAGTTGCCCTGGGACTGCGCCTTCGCCCGCAGGCTGGCCAGCTGGCCTTCGGTCAGCGCCTTGCCGTACGTCGCGTCGAGGTCCGCCTGGGTGAACCCCGAGGTCTGGGGGTACGTGGTGCCTGAGCCGTCGCACGAGGTGCCGTTGAGATTGCCGCCCAGTGCGTCCTGGTCGTAAGGGTAGAGCGGGTTGCACACCGACGTACGGTGGATGTTCCTGCTCTCGTTCGCCGCGCACGAGCCGTTCTTCGTCGAGATCCACTTCACCGAGTGGGCGCTGGCGGGAATGCCGTAGTAGGGATCGATGCCTTCGAAGATCATCTTGTCCCGGCCGCTGATGCAGCCGGTGGAGAAGACGTTCTCCTGGAAGGTGTTCGGCGTGCCGTTGAGCGCAATCTGGTGCGCGAAGACGCCGATCGGGAACTCGAACGGTCGGGCCGTGATGGTCTGCTCCAACGAACGCAGGCCAGGTCCGTTCCCAACTGTCCCGGTGGAGTGAATCTTGTAGGTGCCGACCTTCACCAGCGGTGGAGCAAACGGTTGGATGACCTCGATCCACACCGAGGCACTCCGGCCATCGCTCAGGTCGAAGTCGACGGCGTTGGCCGCATCACCCCAGGGTGCCCCGGGAGCCAGACCGCCGACGCCAGTGCTGCGGACGTGGTCGATCCCCTGTGCGATGCCGGCCTCCGCTGCGCCGAGCGCGCCACCCGCCACTCGGTCGCGTCCGGCGCTCTTCAGGCTGGCCACCGAGACGTCGACGACGGCGACGCCGAGGGCTGCCAGGACGGCGCCGACCAGCAGCGTCGTGATCATGGCGACCCCGCGGTCGCCTCTCGCGGTGTTGCGCATGCGTCGGGCAAGCATTGTCATTCCCTACCTTCTACGTGCCGCGGTTGCGTAGGTCGACGGTGGTCCGGTAGGTCTGCTGGCGGGCGCCGTAGAGCACCCGAAGGTCGATGGTCACCGAGTCGATGAGGGGCAGCTCTACGTCGAGCTGCCCGTCGCAGTCGCCGTCGGCCTGGCTGGGATGACCGTCGATCTCCTCCCAGGTGACTACCGTGTCCTTGGGCCCGGTGGTCGTGCCACAGACCCCGCCGGCGGCGTTGGTCGTTCCGTTGTAGCTGAACCGGCGGCTGGTGAAGCTGACCTTGAAGTCGGCCACGTTGGCCGCCAGCACCGGGACGGTGGCGCCACCGGCCTGCAGCACCAGCCGCTGACCGGCGAAGTCGTAGCGGTAGGTGAGCACCTCAGGGTCGGCCGCGGACGGCTCGAACACGCCGTTGCCGTTGAAGTCGACCTGGAACCGGACGGAGCTGTCGGCGTCCGGGTTGAACGTCGAGCCTCCCGGGTTGCTGACCGCGAGGATCCGCTCTGCCTCCCGCAGTTCTCGCGACATCCGGTTCAGCAGCAGCCGAGCCTCCTCGTTGAGGTCGACGTACTCCCGGTTGGACCGGGTGGTGCGCGCGGCAGTGACTAGCGACGTGAAGGTGATCCCGCTCAGGATGAGGAAGATGGTCATCGACACCATGAGCTCGACGAGGGTGAAGCCGCGGTCGCTCTCGGCGCGCGCTCGGCTGCACGGCGGCGCCGCGCGCAGCACCCGGTTCATCGGTTGTCCTCGAC
>JBKJUS010000196.1:0-3286 GCA_046590575.1 Mycobacteriales bacterium
GCTGAGCCTGGACGGCAAGGCGAACCGGCTGTCCGCGATGATCCGCGGCAACCTGCCGATGGCGATGCAGGGCCTCGCGGTCGTGCCGCTGTTCGCCGGTTACGACCTCGACATGGGTGCCGGCCGGATCTTCTCCTACGACGTGACCGGCGGCCGTTACGAGGAGCACAGCTTCCACAGCGTGGGCAGCGGCAGCGTGTTCGCGCGCAGCGCCTTGAAGAAGCAGTTCCGCGACGACGTCGACGAGGCGCGGGCGGTCCGGCTCGCCGTCGATGCCCTGTACGACGCCGCCGACGACGACTCCGCCACCGGCGGACCCGACCTCACGCGCCGCATCTTCCCGGTGGTGGCTGTGGTCACGACGGACGGCTACCGGCGCCTGGATGACGAGGAAGTCGGTGCGATCGCTGACGACGTCATCGGGGGCCGGTTGCTCCGGCCCGACGGCCCCGTGGCACCCCTGAACTGATGCCTGTTCCCCGTTTGGCAGGCGACGTGTCGTCTTCGATCGACCCGAGAGGACTCACTGCATGACACAACCGTTCTACGTCTCGCCCGAGCAACTGATGAAGGATCGGGCCGATTTCGCCCGTAAGGGCATCTCGCGCGGTCGCAGTGTGGCAGTCGTGCAGTATGCCGACGGCATCCTGTTCGTCGCCGAGAATCCCTCCCAGGCGCTGCACAAGATCAGCGAGATTTACGACCGCATCGGTTTCGCCGCTGTGGGCCGCTACAACGAGTTCGAGAATCTCCGCATTGCCGGTGTACGCCTCGCCGACCTGCGCGGCTACTCCTACGACCGTCGTGATGTCACCGGTCGGGCGCTCGCCAACGCGTACGCCCAGACGCTGGGCACGATCTTCTCCTCGGGTGGCGAGAAGCCGTACGAAGTCGAGATCTTCGTGGCCGAGGTCGGCGACAACGCGACTGACGATCAGATCTACCGGTTGATGTACGACGGCTCGGTCGCCGACGTGCAGGGCTTCGCTGTCATGGGCGGACAAAGCGAACAGGTCGAGGCGCATCTGGGTGAGCACTATGCGGAAGGGCTCGCGATCGAGCAGGCCATCGGCATCGCGGTGACCGCGCTCGGCCAGGACACCGACCCGGCCCGCACAGTGGAAGCTTCTGCCCTTGAGGTCGCCGTGCTGACCCGCACACGCTCCCAGCCCCGGAAGTTCCGCCGCCTCAGCGAGGCAGACGTTCGCGCCGCACTCGGGTAGAAGGTCGTCGGACGCACAGCTTCACCGTGGGTGTGACGGACTCCATGTCGGCCCGCCAAATGCGTGCGCCGCGGCTAGGCTGACGGCATGGACCGGCGGATCTTCGGAATCGAGAACGAGTACGGCGTCACGTGCTCCTTCAAGGGCCAGCGCCGGCTCTCACCCGACGAGGTTGCGCGCTACCTGTTTCGCCGCGTGGTGTCCTGGGGGCGCAGCAGCAACGTCTTCCTCCGCAACGGCGCACGCCTCTATCTCGACGTCGGCAGCCATCCGGAGTACGCGACCCCCGAATGCGACGACCTCGTCGACCTCGTGACCCATGACAGGGCCGGAGAGCGCATCCTCGAAGGCTTGATGATCGACGCCCAACAGCGGCTCGCAGATGACGGCGTCGAGGGCGACATCTACCTGTTCAAGAACAACACCGACTCGGCCGGCAACTCATACGGGTGCCACGAGAACTACCTCGTGAGCCGGGCAGGGGAGTTCAGCCGGCTCGCAGACGTGCTGATCCCGTTCCTGGTGTCGCGACAGATCATCTGCGGCGCCGGCAAGATTCAGCAGACGCCCCGCGGCACGATCTTCTCGGTCAGCCAGCGCGCGGAGCACATCTGGGAGGGCGTCTCCAGCGCTACGACCCGCTCCCGACCCATCATCAACACCCGAGACGAGCCGCACGCCGATGCCGAGCGCTTCCGCCGACTGCACGTCATCGTGGGCGACTCCAACATGAGTGAGACGACGACGCTGCTCAAGGTCGCCACCACCGACCTGGTCCTGCGCATGATCGAAGGAGGCGTCTCGCTGCGGGACATGACACTCGACAATCCGATCCGTGCCATCCGTGAGATCGCGCACGACATGACCGGGCGCAAGAAGGTCCAGCTTGCCAATGGGCGCGAGCTGTCCGCGCTTGAGATCCAAGCAGAATACTTCGGCAAGGCCGCCGAGTTCGTCGACCGGCACGGGTTGCACACCCCGACCATCAACCGAGCGCTCGACCTATGGGAGCGCACCCTCAAGGCAGTCGAGTCCGAAGATCTCTCACTGGTGGAGCGTGAGATCGACTGGATCATCAAGTACAAGCTTCTCGACCGCTACCGGACGGTGCATGGGCTCAGCTGGGGTGACCCTCGCATCGCCCAGCTCGATCTCGCCTACCACGACATCCGGCGGGATCGCGGCATCTTCTACCTGCTGGAGAACAAGGGAGCCGTGGCGCGGGTGACCAACGACCTGGAGGTGTTCCAGGCCAAGTCGGTTCCCCCTCAGACGACTCGTGCACGACTACGCGGAGACTTCATCAAACGTGCACAGGAGCGCCGCCGAGATTTTACTGTTGACTGGGTGCACCTCAAGCTCAACGACCAGGCCCAGCGCACGGTTCTCTGCAAGGACCCGTTCCGCTCCCGCGACGAGCGCGTGCAACGCCTCATCGACGGTATGTGACGCCACGCCCCTTGGCAGCGGTCGTTACGATGGTCCACGGTCTGTCAACCACATCGAAGGTCGTGTCGTGCGCCGTATTCTTCTGGCTTCCGTAGCCGCAGCCAGCCTTGTTCTCGCCGGATGTGGCGGGAACGACCCGAGCGGCGGTGGTCTCGACAAGATCACCGTGAGCAAGGCCGCGAACCCCAAGGTCACGGTGGCCAAAGGCTTCACCACGAAGAAGACTGCCGCGAGGGTCATCAGCGCGGGCGGCGGGGATGCGCTGGCCGAGGGCGATTCGGTGAAGGTCAACTACGTTGCCGTCAATGGCCGCACCGGCAAGCAGTTCGACAACTCATTCACCAGCGACAAGCCCCTGACGATCACCTTGTCGAAATCGGCGATCCTCCCCGGATTCATCAAGGGACTCACCGGCCAAAAGATCGGTAGCCGGGTGCTCGTCGCCATCGCGCCGAAGGACGGTTTCGGCAAGGCCCAGCCCGACCTTGACATGAAGAAGAACGACACGATGGTGTTCCTCTTTGACGTGGTGTCCAAGGTCGCACAAACAGCCTCGGGCAGGGCGTTGAGTCCCCCGAAGAACCTGCCAGAGCTTCAGCTTGACGACAAGAAGC
>JBKJUS010000186.1:0-8411 GCA_046590575.1 Mycobacteriales bacterium
CGGCGGTCCATCGCCCCACGGTATCTCGCCCGCGGTCACCGCATGGCGTGGGCGCGACAGGGCGATCGAAGTCAGATCAGGAGAGTTGCTTGATCGGCCCGGTGTAGTTGAAGCAGCTGCACTCAGCGCCGTACCCCAGGTCGCGGTAGGAGCCAACCCCGTCATGCTGTGCGGACGAGTAGCGAGTGCCGAAGACCTGAGGGGACACGAAACTCGCACCTAGCTGGCTGACAGTTCGCGCCAGTTCTGCCGAAGTGATGCTCGAGGACTTCGCCAGGCTGTCGCGCAGGAAGAACAGGCCGTTGCAGTACCCGAGCGCCGTCCCCCGGGCACCACGGTCGTCCATGTTCTGGCTGGCCTCGCGTTGGATCTCCAAGCAAAGCTTCGCCGAGGAGCTCACTGGACCGGGGTCGCGCGCTGCATCCACATCCAGGCTCGGCATCCAGCCCATCGACATCGAGTTCTTCAACTGCTCCTTCGGGGCGGCTCCCTGCAGTACGGCACCCGGGAAGTTGTCGGTGCGAAGGCCGTACTTGGGCCGGTAGAGCTGGTTCTCCGCCGCCTGCATGAACAAGAGCGGGTATCCGCCGGCCTCGCCGAGGAACATGACGTGCGTCACTCCCGAGGCTTGGAATTGCGATACGTACGTGGAGTACTGCCCCTCGAGGAACCGTGGAGCGGCCTGGGTGACCACCTTCGTCACGCCCGCTGCCTTCAGCGCTGGTCGATACTGCTGGTCGACGACCCGCACGTAGGCCGGATCGTCGAAGTGCACGATGCCGACGACGGCGTCCTTGCCGAAGAACCCGCGTTTGGCGAACACCTGGGTGGACGAGCGAGCGAGTCGGTCGAGCGTCATCCCACCAACATGGCCACCGCTGTAGTAGAAGCTGCGCTGCGTAGCCAATGTGCCTTCGTCAACGGGCATCTGGTCGTGTACGCCGGGGACACCGACCTTCGCCAGGCACGACAGCAGGGTAGGCCGCGCCAACGCAGCGTTGATGACGGCAAAGACTCGGTCGTCCTGCGTCCACTTCGCACAGGCCTCCTCCTCAGCCTGACCGTCACGGGTGCTGACCCGGCCGAGGTCGAACGTGTAATACACCGGCTTGATCGTGCGTCCGGCGATGCCGCCGCGAGCGTTGAGATAGCGGATGACAGCGTCGGACTGGGCCCTGGTGTTGCCGAAGTCCGTCGCGACGCCGAAGGTCGATCCAAACGAGCCGCCGTTCTCTATCAGCACGATCCCGATCTTGATCTCGGTCGCGGAGACGCCGGGACCGAAAGCCGGTGCGACTGGCGCAGCTCCGCGATTGCTCGGTGAGCGCGATCCGCCACTGCCCGCGGTCGCGGCGGCGCCCTTGTCTGCCGGCAGCGCGCTGGAGGGCAGCTTGCCGGACTTCACTGCCTCGATGACCTGCTGCTTCGTGAGTGGCTGGCCGCTGTCGCCGGTGGGAACAGGCGCCGGACCTGACCTGCTAGGCACCGTGCGTGAGTCGGCCGCGTCGGAGCGGTCACCGTTCGCATTCGAGGTCGTCGACGAGCACGCAGCTAGGGCGACAGCAGCCCCGAACGCGACAACGACGAGTCGGCATTGGGCGAGCGGGAGTGACGCGGTCATACCGTGAGATCCTGTGCGAATTCACAATATTGCGCAAGGGACGAGTTGATCCCGATTCGCTATCCTCGGGACATGTTCCTGCGACGACGTGCCCGCGTGAAGACTGAGACGGCTCCAACCCGCCGTCCGGAGCCTCGAACCGAGGTGTACGTCGGTACGACGATCACCCCCGACGAAGGCGCGAAGCTGCGCATCGACTCGGCGGCCGACATCGACCCCAACGTGAAGGCCTACGGCGTCGGTGGAGTCTTTCGTGGCGGAGCGGGCGGCTACGGCGGCGCCGGAACGAAGTAACCCGTCGGCGGGGAGATAAACCGCGAACTGCAGCGAAACGCGGGTTTGCCTCGGCGGCTCACTGGCAATTCATGCACCATGGAGATCATGCTGGTTCTGGCATTCCCTCGGGACTTCCAGACCGTACCGGTAGCGCGTCGCATCGTCGATGCGTCCATGGTGGCCGTCGGCGTGACCCAGGAGTGCTCCAGCGACGTCACGCTAGCTCTGACCGAGGCGTGCACCAACGTCATCGACCACTCTGGGCCCGGTGATGAGTACGAAGTGCAGTTCGCCCTCGACAACGAGGTGTGCAGCATCAAGGTGATCGACATCGGTCGCGGCTTCGACCCGGAGGCGGTCGGCGCGGACGGCGCAGATACGGACGCGGAGAGCGGTCGGGGAATCCAGCTGATGCGGCATCTCGTTGATGACCTCAGGTTCGAATCGAACCCCAGCGACGGCAGCACTGTCACGATGTTCAAGACGATCGAGTACGCCGAAGGGTCCCTGCTCGCCAAGGCGATCGAGGATTCGGCGGTCTCGCCGGGTTGAGATCCCGCCGGGTCTGACAGCACGTCAGCCGGCGATGAGCTCCGCGACCTGGACGTCGGCGAGCCGCTTGAACTTCCTACGCGGCCGGGTGCGGTCCAACACCGCGACCTCCAGCTGCTCGGCAGCCAGCGCCTTGTCCCCGGTGGACATCAAGGTCCGCACTGCCAGGCTCACGGCGGCCGCGAGGCTCAGTCCGTGCTCGTGGTGCTCTTTCAGGTAGGTCGACAGCGGCTCGGCTTCGCCGCCCATGGCCACGATGTCCCGCTCGTCGGCGACACTGCCGTCATACGTGAGCCGGTAGATCTGGTCGTCCTCGGGGGCATCGCCGACCTCCGCGACAACGATCTCGACCTCGTAGGGCTTCTGGTTCTCCGTGAAGATCGTGCCGAGGTGCTGGGCATAGATGTTCGCCAGACCTCGGCCGGTCACATCGATGCGGTCGTACTGGTAACCCCGGATGTCGGCGTAGCGGACGCCCGCCGTGCGCAGGGTCTCGAACTCGTTGTACTTCCCGACTGCGGCGAAGGCGATCCGGTCGTAGATCTCGCTCACCTTGTGCAGTGCGCTGGACGGGTTCTCCGCGACGAAGAGAATGCCGTCGGCGTAGGACATCACCAACACACTTCGACCACGGGCGATCCCCTTGCGGGCGTAGTCGGCCCGGTCCTTCATCAACTGCTCGGGCGAGACGTAGAACGGCATCGACATGCGGATCAGCCTCCCGGGTTCGCGTAGCGGGCGGCCACGACCAGATCGACCACGGCTCCGACGTCGGCGTCGGGCAGCCGTCGGAACCCGTCGGCGGACACCTCGACGACGACGGGGTAGATCTTGCGAACGAGGTCCGGACCTCCGGTAGCCGCATCCTCGTCAGCGGCGTCGTAGAGTGACTCGACCGTGATGCGGACGGTCTCCTCCGTCGTCATGTTCTCGCGGTAACGCTTCTTCAGCGCTCCGCGCGCGTGCATCGAACCTGAGCCGACCGAGTGGTAGGAGAACTCCTCGTAGCGGCCGCCCGTCACGTCATAGCTGAAGATTCGGCCAATGGCCCCATCGAGGTCCCAGCCGGCGAAGAGCGGAACGACGGCGAGGCCCTGCATGGCCATCCCGAGATTGCCGCGAATCATCGCCGACAGCCGGTTGGCCTTTCCCTCGAGCGACAGAGTCGAGCCCTCGAGCTTTTCGTAGTGCTCGAGCTCGACCTGGAACAGGCGCACCATCTCAATGGCGATGCCAGCCGTGCCCGCGATGCCGACGCAGGAGTACTCATCGGCCTGGAAGACCTTCTCGATGTCGCGCTGCGCGATGGTCATGCCCATCGTCGCGCGCCGGTCGCCGGCCATGATGACGCTTGACGCACTCGTGGCTGCGACAATCGTCGTACCGTGGGGCGCCTCGACGTGGTGCGTCGGCGGGGTGCGCCGACCGGGCAGCAGGTCAGGAGCGTGCAGGTCGAGGAAGTCGGCAAAGGACCCGATGCCTGGCGTGGTGAAGGCCGACGGCAGCCGACCTGATCCACGGTCTGTCACTCGCCCCCCTTTTGTATGTATCCCCGCACGAACTCTTCGGCATTTTCTTCTAGTACATCGTCGATCTCGTCTAGTAGTGCGTCGACGTCCTCGGAGAGCTTCTCGTGGCGCTCGGCCACGCCCTCGGCTGGAGCGTCGACCTGGACTTCCTCGACCTCTTCCGACTTCTTCGACGCGCGCTGCTGTCCGCCGCCGGTGTCCTTCGTCGCCATGTGCCGCCTCCTGCGAAGGTGCGCGAGATCGCCAAGTTGAGCCTGCTCTCCGAGCCTAGCCCTTGGCACTGACGCCGGCGGAGATGTCGGTGGCCAGCCGCCAGCGAGGGTCAATCGGTACGGATCACGCGTTGCTCGGGAGGATGTCGTCAGCGAGCACCTTGCGGGGATCCCACGGCGACCGGCCGCGACCTCGCTCGAGCACCCGCACTGTCGACCCCTTGATCTCGACGTACGCGTATCCCGCGTTGTCGGTTTCGTCACTCTCGAGAACATCGTTGCTCGCATCGGCCACCGAACGCACCACGTAGCGACCGTCCGGATTGTCGCCGAACTCCACGTAGTTGCCGTCGAGCGACCACACATAGATATCCGCCCAGCCAGCGCTGAGACCGAGCTGAGTGCTGGTCGCGCCGGACACAAGGCTGCAGTCCTGGCGAGTCGCGCCGGCCGGGCCATTGCCGAAGGAACGCCAGTCGGCAATGAGGAAGTCGAGCATGCAGAAGCCCTGCTTCGGACCGCTGCCGGCCCGGACCATCGTGCCTTTCCGCGGATCGGTCACCCGGTAGAGCTCGAGGGAACCGAAGCCGTTGTGGTGATGATGGGCATGGGTCTTGTGGTAGAGGGCGCTGCCAGCCTGCCGCTCGGTCAAGGTCCCGTCAGCATGGTCGATGAGCTGGTAGACTGGCTCCGGAGCCGTGAGGCCGCTCATCGCTGGGAAGCGCAGCATGAACGGGCCTTCGCCGACGTTGGCCGGGCCGAGCGAGAACCGCAGGCACCGACGGGCGCCGAACTCCGCCTTCTCGTAGGCGTTGCACCCGAGGCCCTGCCCTGCGATGGGTGAGGCCATCGTGAACTCGTACGGCGGCACGAGCCGCAGGTTCGGCAGCAGAGCGCGTCCGCTCGCAGATGGTTCGGCGGCAGGCCGCGCCAGCCGCGCCCGCATTCTGAACCCGCCCTCACCACGGCCGCTGAGCATGACGCGAGCGATGTGCCGCCCGGCCGCTGGCGCATCGAGGAACACCTCCGCGGAGAAGGTGCCATAGGTCTCGTCGAGGAGCGTCTCGTTCGGCGCAAAGACCTGCAGCTGCGGGTACGTCTGTCCGTTCGTGTCGACGGCGACGCGCAGTGACGCACCGCCGGGAGCGACATCGACAGCGAAGTCGTGGCACCGCGACTCGCACTTCGGTGCGGTCGCAGAGTCGCGAGAAGCCGTCGAATCCCAGAAGGCGCTGGTGCCGACTCTCAACGATGCAGCTGCTCGAGCCGGCGGCCCGCCGTTCGCCGGTTGGCCCGCGCCCAACGCGCCGGCGAACAGGGCCAACGACAGAAGAGCCGGCACCCGACACCGACCGGCGGCGCGGTCGGAGATGGACATCTGCATAGGCTAGAAGAGTTACGGCGCGCCGCGAAGGTTCGGCGGGTGTCGGGTTGGCGACTACCGGGCGAGCGCGTCAACCAGCTCTGCAGCGGTCGAGCAGCGGTCGAGCAGCGGCCCAACGTGGGCCTTCGTCCCCCGCAACGGCTCCAAGGTCGGCACCCGCTGAAGTGACTCCCGACCAACGTCGAAGATGACCGAGTCCCACGACGCGGCCGCGACATCGGCGGCGTACTTCGCCAGGCAACGTCCGCGGAAGTAGGCCCGGGTGTCCTCTGGCGGCTCGACCATCGCTCGAACGATGGCGGGCTCGGTCACGAGGTGGTCCACCCGGCCGCCAGCGGCAAGCTTGTTGTAGAGGCCCTTGTCCGGCCGGACATCGTGGTACTGCAGGTCCACAAGCTGCAGCTTGTGGCTGCCCCAGTCGAGACCCTCGCGGTCGCGGTAGCCCTGCAGGATCTGCAGCTTGGTCACCCAGTCGACCTCCCGAACGCACGTCATCGGGTCGTCCTCAAGCCGGGTGAGCACGCTCTCCCACCGGGCCAGCACGTCGGCGGTCACCGGGTCGATGGCGACCCCGTCGTCGACACCCTGCTTCACAAACGCTTTCGTCAGCTCGAGGTAGACCAGCTGGAGCTGCACTGCGGTCATCCGACGACCATCGCGCAAACTCAGCAGATGCTTCAGGGTCGGGTCGTGGCTGACTGACCGCAGTGCCCCCACGGGTGCGTCGACCCAAAGGTCGGCGTCGATGAAGCCGGCCTCGATCATCGCCAGAACCAGCGACGTCGTGCCGACCTTGAGGTAGGTGGCGACCTCGTTCATGTTCGCGTCACCGATGATGACGTGCAATCGCCGGTACTTCTCCGGGTCGGCATGCGGCTCGTCACGGGTGTTGATGATCGGTCGCTTCAGCGTCGTCTCGAGACCGACCTCGACTTCGAAGAAGTCGGCACGCTGGCTGATCTGAAAGCCCTGGCCACGTCCGTCCTGGCCGAGACCCACCCGGCCGGCGCCGCAGAACACCTGACGGGTCACGAAGAACGGCGTGAGGTGGCGCACGATCTCGGCAAAGGGCGTCTTTCGGGCCATCAGGTAGTTCTCGTGGCAACCGTACGACGCACCCTTGTTGTCGGTGTTGTTCTTGTAGAGCTGCACCGGCGCGGTTCCAGGTACCCGTCCGGCCAGGCGCATGGCCTCAGCCATCACCCGCTCCCCCGCCTTGTCCCACAGGACGCAGTCGAGGGCGTTGGTCACCTCAGGGGTCGAGTACTCCGGGTGGGCGTGGTCGACGTAGAAGCGCGCCCCGTTGGTGAGGATGACGTTGGCCAGTCCAAGATCGTCCTCCCCCGGCATCTCGTGGTCGCTGCTGCCTACGTCGAAGCCCCGAGCGTCCCTGAGTGGATTTTCCTCCTCGAAGTCCCAGCGGGTACGCCGGTCACGCGACGGTGAGTAGGAATTGACGATCAAGGAGGAGGACACCATCGCGTTGGCACCTGGCTGACCCGGCACGGAGACGCCGTACTCGGTCTCGATGCCCATGATCCGCCGCGAGCTCATGGGAGAAAGGCTACCTCCGTACGCCGGACCGACGCGGAACCGGAGGTTACAAGTACTGGCCGGTGTTGGCGATCGTGTCGATGGAGCGGCCCGCCTCGTTGCCCTTGGTCCCGGTGATCAGCGTGCGGATGTACACGATCCGCTCGCCCTTCTTGCCCGAGATACGAGCCCAGTCGTCGGGATTGGTGGTGTTGGGCAGATCCTCGTTCTCCTTGAACTCGTCGAGAATCGCCGACATCAGGTGCGAGAGTCGGAGACCCTTCTGGCCGAGGTCGAGGAAGTCCTTGATCGCCATCTTCTTCGCCCGGGCGACGATGTTCTCGATCATCGCGCCGGAGTTGAAGTCCTTGAAGTAGAGGACTTCCTTGTCCCCGTTGGCGTAGGTGACCTCGAGGAAGCGGTTGTCGTCGATCACGTCATACATGCGCTCGACCGTGCGCTGGATCAACGCCTCACAGGCCGCAGAACGGTCGTTGCCGTGCTCGGCCAGATCATCCGGGTGGATCGGCAGCTCCGGCACGACGTACTTGCTGAAGATGTCTCGAGCCGCCTCAGCGTCGGGTCGCTCAATCTTGATCTTCACATCGAGCCGGCCGGGGCGCAGGATCGCCGGGTCGATCATGTCCTCGCGGTTGGAGGCGCCGATGACGATGACGTTCTCGAGGCCTTCGACACCGTCAATCTCGCTCAGCAGCTGGGGCACGATCGTCGTCTCGACGTCGCTCGACACACCGGACCCGCGGGTACGGAAGATCGAGTCCATCTCGTCGAAGAACACGATGACCGGCACGCCCTCGGAGGCCTTCTCGCGGGCGCGCTGGAAGATCAGCCGGATGTGCCGCTCGGTCTCGCCGACGTACTTGTTGAGCAGCTCCGGACCTTTGATGTTGAGGAAGAAGGACTTGCCCTCGGGCTTTCCGGTGACCTCCGCGACCTTCTTGGCCAGAGAGTTGGCGACCGCCTTGGCGATCAGCGTCTTGCCGCACCCGGGCGGGCCGTAGAGCAGGATCCCCTTGGGCGCCTTGAGCTGGTGCTCCTTGAAGAGGTCGGCGTGCAAGTAGGGCAACTCGACCGCGTCGCGAATCGACTCGATCTGCGCGGCGAGGCCGCCGATCTGGCTGTAGTCGATGTCGGGGACTTCTTCGAGGACGAGCTCCTCGACCTCCGACTTGGGCACCCGCTCGTAGGCGTAGCCGGCGCGAGCGTCGAGGAGCAGCGAGTCACCTGCCTTGGGCAGGGTCTCGAGCAGCGGGTGATCCGGCTCGCCGCTCCGCTGCTCGAGA
>JBKJUS010000213.1:0-10971 GCA_046590575.1 Mycobacteriales bacterium
CGGGAAGACCCGGCCGCCGCACGTGCTGAGCGGCTGCCCGCCCTTGTAGCCGTCAGTGCAGACGGGTGTGGCCGATGCGGGTCCCGCCGACGCGGCGAGCACCGCTGCGGCGATCACAACGCTGGCAAGTGCGGCGCGTGCCATGCATACCTCCACGGGCAGTCACTGATTCGCGCCGAGCCTATTCGCCCGAATGCTCCCTAGCGAGCATCCGCGGCGAGCAGAGCGTCGCGCAGTGCCGCGACGTGGGCTTCGGCCACACCGTGCTCGCGAAGCAGCGCCTCGGTCGAGCCGTATGCCGAGTCGATGAGACCGAGCAACGAGGTCATCCGCTCGGGCGAGAGTGGGAACTCGGTGATGTACCGCCCACTGACCGCGAAGTCATCGCCGATGCGTCCACGGTCCACTCCCAACAGGTCAAGGATGAGCGCGATTGCCACCCCAGTGCGGTCGCGTCCTACCTGACAGTGCACCACCGCGGGTGTGCCATCGGGCTGGCCGAGTTCGACGACAAGTCGAGCCAGCTCGGGGCCGCCGGACTCGATGAACTCCAGATAACGCTGCGCCCGCAGGTCCTCCGTCGCCCAGGCACTGGGCTCGGCCCACTCCGGTCGAAAGCTCGTGAACAGCGGAAGGCGAAGCCACCGGACATGGTCCCGGAAGTGTCCGGGACCAGGCCCATGCTCGTCGACCTCGGAGTCCATCCGCAGGTCGAACACGGTGCGCACGCCGAGCTCGTCGTGCAACCGGTCGCGGTCGGCCACCGTCAGCGCGTGCAAGCTGTCGCTGCGATAGAGACGGCCACGACGTACGACGGCGCCGTCGGCCGTTCGCAGCCCACCGAGGTCGCGGAAGTTGACCGCACCCTCGAACTCGACCCGCCGGCCGGTGTCAGGCATCCGTCCGCCTAGCCTCGGAATGCGTTGTGGGGAGCCTCACGGTCGTCGGAGCGACCGAGAAACGCCTCACAACGAGATCTACTCGACTCTGACTAACCCTGGAGAGTCTTGGCCTTGGCGACGGCCTCTTCGATGCCACCGACGAGGAAGAACGCCTGCTCGGGCAGGTGGTCGTACTCCCCTTCAGTCAGCGCCTTGAACGACGAGACCGTCTCCTCCAGCGGGACGTACTTGCCGGCGATGCCGGTGAACTGCTCGGCGACGAAGAACGGCTGCGAGAGGAAGCGCTGGATCTTCCGAGCGCGCTGCACGACGACCTTGTCCTCCTCGGGCAGCTCGTCCATGCCGAGGATGGCGATGATGTCCTGCAGGTCCTTGTAGCGCTGCAGGATGCCCTGCACCTTGCGGGCGACGTCGTAGTGCTCCTGCCCGATGATGCGAGGGTCGAGGATGCGCGAGGTGGAGTCGAGCGGGTCGACGGCCGGGTAGATGCCGAGCTCGGCGATCTGCCGGGACAGCACGGTCGTTGCGTCGAGGTGGGCGAACGTCGTGGCTGGCGCGGGGTCGGTGAGGTCGTCGGCGGGCACGTAGATCGCCTGAAGCGAGGTGATCGAGCGACCGCGGGTCGAGGTGATGCGCTCTTGCAGGACACCCATCTCGTCGGCCAGGGTCGGCTGGTAGCCGACGGCGCTCGGCATGCGGCCGAGCAAGGTCGACACCTCGGAGCCGGCCTGGGTGAAGCGGAAGACGTTGTCGACGAAGAGCAGCACGTCCTGGCGGTCGACATCGCGGAAGTACTCCGCCATCGTCAACGCGGACAGCGCGACTCGCAGGCGTACACCAGGCGGCTCGTCCATCTGGCCGAAGACCAACGCGGTCTTCTCGAGGACGCCGGACTCCTTCATCTCCAGCCAGAGGTCATTGCCCTCGCGGGTGCGCTCCCCCACCCCGGCGAAGACCGAGGAACCACCGTGCTGCTGGGCGACGCGGTAGATCATCTCCTGGATGACGACGGTCTTGCCAACGCCGGCACCGCCGAACATGCCGATCTTGCCGCCCTTGACGTAGGGCTCGAGCAGGTCGATGACCTTGATGCCGGTCTCGAAGATCTCGGCCTTCGGCTCGAGGTCCTCGAACCTCGGTGCGGACCGGTGGATCGGCCAGTAGTCGCTGGCCTTGATGGACTCCTTGGGCGCGTCGAGCGGCTCGCCGAGCACGTTGTAGACGTGGCCGAGGACGCCGGCGCCGACCGGCACCATGATCGGCGAGCCGGTGTTGGTGACCTCTTGGCCGCGCCGTACGCCGTCGGTGGGCGACAGTGCAATCGCGCGCACCACTCCCGAGCCGATGTGCTGTGCGACCTCGAGCGCGATCGATCGGGTCTCACCCTCGATCGTGCGCACGAGGTCGAGCCGGAAGTTGATCTCCGGCAGCGCACCGACGGGGAACTCCACGTCGACGACCGGGCCGATCACCTGGACGACGCGGCCGACTGGCAGGCTGTCGGTACGAGGCGCGGGCGGCGTGAGGGTCTCAGTCATATCTGGTGTGCTCCTACTCGTCCTTCGCGGACAGCGCTTCAGCGCCGCCCACGATCTCGGAGATCTCGGTGGTGATCTCGGCCTGCCGTGCGCGGTTGGCGTCACGGGTGAGGATCTTGACGAGCTCGTCGGCGTTGTCGGTCGCGGCCTTCATCGCGCGTCGACGGGCCGCGTGCTCCGATGCCGCCGCGTCGAGCAGACAGGCGAAGACCCGGCTCTCGACGTAGCGTGGCAGCAGCGCCTCGAGGATGGACTCGGCATCCGGCTCGAACTCGATATCGGCGGACAGCACGCCCTCGGCCTCGGCCGGCTTGTCCGGCGCGAGGACCGGCAGCAGCTGCACGACCTTCGGCCGCTGCGTGACGACCGACTTGTACTCGGTGTAGGCGATGACCACCCGGTCGACCTTGCCGGAGAGGTAGTCGGCGACCAGGGCCTCACCGATCTCCTTCGCCACGGTGTACGGCGGAGTGTCGCTGTGCCCGGTCCATACGCCAGCCGGCTCGACCTTGCGGTAGCGGAAGTAGGACAGCGCCTTGCGCCCGTACGTGTAGAGCTCGATCCCCTTGCCGGCGGTCGCGGCCTCACGGCGCTCGATCTCCACCAGCTTGATGACGTTGGTCGAATACGCACCGGCCAGTCCGCGGTCGGCGGTGACTGCGAGTACGCCGACGGTCGTCTCGGCCTCGCGGGCGGTCAGCAGTTCAGCACCGCCGCCACCCGCCGCCATCAGGTCGGCGACGATGCGCGAGATCTCCTCGGCGTACGGACGGGCGGCCTCGCTGCGAGCCTGCGCCTTGACGATGCGCGACGCCGCAATGAGCTCCATTGCCCGGGTGATCTTCTGCGTGCTCTTCACCGACTTGATGCGTCGGCGTACCTCGCGAAGCTTGCCAGCCACGTGACGTCCCTAAGCCGACGGCTTGGCGGACGGCTGGCGCATGCGCATGGTGCCCTCGCTGGCAGCCTCCTCGGCAGCCCGCTCCGCCTCACTCGCGGCGTAGACGTCGTCGCCGGTCATGTCAGAAGTGAACTGGGCTAGGACCGCGTCCGCAGCGGCCTTCAGCCGCGGCTCGACCTCGTCGAGGGGTGCGTTGTTGTCGAGCGAGTCGAGGACCGCAGCGTCGCGCGTCTGAAGGTGCTCGATGAGAGTCTTCTCGAAACGCTTCACGTCGGAGACCGGCACTCCGTCGAGGTACCCCTTGCTGGCCGCCCAGATGATGGCGACCTGCTCGGCGAGACGCACCGGAACGTACTGCGGCTGCTTGAGCACCTCGACCAGGCGGATACCCCGGTCGAGCTGCTGCTGGGAGGACTTGTCCAGGTCGGAGCCGAAGGCAGCGAACGCCTCGAGCTCACGGAACTGCGCAAGGTCGAGGCGCAGCGTGCCGGCCACCTTCTTCATCGCCTTGGTCTGCGCGTTGCCGCCGACCCGAGAGACCGAGATGCCGACGTTGATAGCCGGCCGGACGCCCTGGTAGAAGAGGTCGGTCTCGAGGAAGATCTGCCCGTCGGTGATCGAGATGACATTGGTCGGGATGTACGCCGACACGTCGCCGCCGCGGGTCTCGATGAGCGGCAGCGCGGTGAGCGAGCCGCCGCCCAACTCCTCGGACAGACGCGCGGCCCGCTCGAGCAGCCGCGAGTGCAGGTAGAACACGTCGCCGGGGTAGGCCTCGCGACCCGGCGGGCGACGCAGCAGCAGCGAAAGCGTGCGGTAGGCGACCGCCTGCTTCGAGAGGTCGTCGTACACGATGAGCCCGGCCTTGCCGTCGTACATCCACTGCGCGCCGATGGCTGCACCGGAATAGGGCGCGAGGTACTGGAACGGCGCGGGTGACGACGCCGGGGCGCTGACGACGACGGTGTACTCCATCGCGCCGGCCTCGGTCAGCGTGTTGACGACCTCCGCAACCGTCGACGCCTTCTGGCCGATGGCGACGTAGATGCAGCGCACTTCCTTGTCGGTCTTCCAGAAGCGGCGCTGGTTGATGATCGCGTCGAGAGCCACAGCGGTCTTGCCGGTCTGCCGGTCGCCGATGATCAGCTGCCGCTGCCCGCGACCGACCGGGGTGATGGCGTCGATCGCCTTGACGCCGGTGAGCAGCGGCTGGGTCACCGGCTGGCGCTCGACGACGGATGCCGCCTGCACCTCCAGACGGCGAGTCTCGGTGGTCGCGATCGGGCCCTTGCCGTCGATCGGGTTGCCGAGCGGGTCGATGACCCGGCCGAGCATTGCGTCGCCGACGGGAATCGAGAGGATGCGTCCGGTCAGGGTGACCGCGGCACCTTCCTCGATCGACGCCGAGTCGCCGAGGACGACGGCGCCGACCTGGTCTTCCTCGAGGTTGAGCGCGAGCGCCTGGATCACGCCCGCGGACTGGGTCTGGATCTCGAGGATCTCGTTCGCCATGCACTGGGGCAGACCGCTGATGCGGGCGATGCCGTCACCGGCCTCGAGGACACGGCCGACCTCCTCGCGCTGCAGCGACGGGGCGAACTCGCTCGCCACTTTGCGCAGCGCGGCAGAGATCTCATCAGGGCGGATCGAGAGCTCGGTCACGGTGGTGTCTCCAGAAGTTGGTGGTACGGCGAACTAGCCGGCGAGCAGGCTGGCGCGGAGCTGGTCGAGACGTCGCTTGACAGAACCGTCGATGACCTCGTCGCCGATGGTCGTCACGACGCCGCCGAGAACGCTGGGGTCGACGATGACCTTGACGTCGACCGGTCGACCCTTGCTGGCGGAAAGAACCTCGGCGAGGCGATTGCGCTGCTCCTCGCTGATCGGTGCCGCAACCCGGACCTCGGCGACGGCGGCCTGGCCGTGCTCGCTCGCCGTCGCGATGAAGCGATCGACAATGCGGCCGAAGTCACGAGCCCGGCCGGTCTCGACCAGCAAGCTGACGAGCCGAACGGTGACCGGATGGGCCTTGCTGTCGAGCAGCTCGGCGACGATCCGCGACTTCGCCTCGGTGATCTGCCCTGGGTCAGTCAGCGCCGAGCGCAAGTCCGAGTTGGCGTCGACGGTGCGGGCAAAGCGGAAGAACTCGTCGCCGACCCGGTCCGCGACGTCCTCAGCCTGGGCGATCTCGAACAGCGCCCGGGCGTAGCCCTCGATCTGCTTGTCACTCATCGCTTCGTCCTAGTTCTGCGACGCGGTCGTCGACAGCTCGTCGATGTAGCGCTCGACCAGCTCACGCTGGGCCTCGCTGTCGAGCGACTGCCCGACGACGCGCCCAGCGACCTGGATGGAGAGCTCGGCGAGCGTGGTCCGCAGCTCGACCTGAGCTCGGTTGGACTCGGCCCGGATGTCGGTCTGGGCGCGGGTGACGATCGTCTGCGCCTCCGCCTCGGCGCGCGAGCGCGACTCGGTGACGATGCCCTCCGCCGTACGACGACCCTCGTCGATGATGCGGTTGGCCTCCGACTGCGCGTCGGCGAGCTTGGCCCGGTAGTCAGCGAGCAGCAGGTCAGCGTCGGCGCGCACCTGCTCAGCCGCGGTGATCTGGCCGGTGACGGCAGCCTCGCGGGCGGCCAGCACCGTGTTGAGCTTGGGCAGCGCCACCTTGCTCACGATGAGGAAGAGGATCGTGAAGAAGACAGCTGCCCAGATCAGCTCGCTGAGCACCGGTACGACGGGCGAGAACTCGCCCTCGGTTTCCTCAGCGGCGAGCAGGATGACGTTGACCATGGTGTGTCGCCTCTCGGTGGTGTGTCAGCCCGCGACGATGAAGGACAGCGCAAGACCGAAGATGGCGAGCGCCTCGACGAGCGCGATGCCGATGAACATCGTGGTGCGCAACTGGCCGGCGGCCTCGGGCTGACGGGCGATCGCCTGCACAGTCTGGCCGACGAGGTAGCCGATGCCGATGCCGGGGCCGATCGCGGCCAGACCATAGACCAGACCGCGGGCAATGGCGGTGAAGCCCTCGTTGTTGTTGGAGACGGTCTCAGCCGTCTGGGCCAGGACGGTGATGTCCATGTCGCTCTCTTTCGTCTGCTGGAGCGCCGTCCGCTGTGGGCGACGCGTCGTGACCGGGTGGGTGGAGCGGGTGTCGCCTAGTGCTGCGGGTGGACCGCCCCACCGATGTAGAGCGCGGTGAGCGTGGTGAAGATGAAGGCCTGCAGGAAACCGACGAAGACCTCGAACGCGGTCAGGGTGACCCCGATCGCGAGGACCAAGGGCAGGGCGAGAACTTTCGGTGACGCCACTGCGACTGATGCGGCGAGCACCGTCAGCAGCGTGAGGATGAGGTGGCCGGCGAGCATGTTGAAGGTCAATCGCAGGGTCAGCGTGATGGGCCGGATGATGATGTTGGAGAGGAACTCGATCGGCGTGAGCAGGATGTAGAGCACCAGCGGGACGCCGGGCGGAAACAGGATGTCCTTGAAGTACGTGCCGACTCCGTTGATGCGCATGCCCTCGATGTTGAAGACCAACCAGGCGAGGAGGGAGAGGAACAGCGGTACGGCGATCTTCGACGTCGCCGGGAAGGCGATGAACGGGAAGACCTCCATGAAGTTGAACGTGAAGATCAGCAGGAACGTCGTCGCGAGGTAGGGCACGTAGCGCGCACCGTCGTGGCCGATCACCTCCTCGGCGATGTTCTTGCGCACGAAGGAGAAGACCGTCTCGCCGATCAGCTGCCGCTTGCCGGGGACGACCTGCGGTGAGCCCAGCACGCCGGAGAGGATCAGCAGCGAGATCAGAAACGCGATGGCCATCGACAGCACGGTCCAGTTGATGCCGAGCGGGTTGTCACGGAAAGGCTGGAAGTCGAACAGCTCGGTCAGGCTCGGGACTCCCGACGCCAGCTCGATCACGTGGTCTGCCTCTCAGTCAGCGGTCCGACGAACGTCGTACCGCGTGCCACCAGCCAACTCTGCGCAGCGACCACGCAGCCTTCAGCAACCATCACCGTCACGGCAACCGGTAGGACCGGCAGTCCCAACGGTCCCATCCCGATGACCAACGCCGCAGCCAGCAGGAGCAGACGGGCCGGGAGGACCGCGAGCACCAAGCCGACGCCGATCTGTTGCCGGGTGAGACCACCCCGCCACGAGACCAACGCCGCGACCACGCCGTTGAGCCCTACCGCGCCGACTGCCCAAAGGGCACCCAGCGCGCCATCCCGCCCGGCCGCCACCGCACCTGCCGCGGCCGCGGGGACGGCCCCGAAGAGGGCCATCCAGATCGCGACGCGGACGAGACGCCGGTCGAGGTCGAGATCGATCCGGTCAGCTGAGCGCACGTTCGGCATCCCGGTCAGCCTGATCCCTCTCGCGGGTTCGCTCAGCCGCCTGTGTCCGTTTGACAAGGACGTAGAAGCCGAGGGCGTTGCCGCCGAGGAGCCCGAGGATGAACAGAACGTGACCGGTGCCGAGCCATGCATCGGCGAACCAGCCGAGTGCGCCGTAGACAATCGTCGCTGCCACGAGCTCGATGACGGCGTTCCACGCCATCCCGAGGTCCTGCCAGTCCGTCTGCCGCGTCGACCCAGCCATGTCAGCGAAAACCTAGCAGTCGGCGCTCAGCAGGGTCAAAACGCCGAAAACTGCATTTCCGCAGGTCAGAGGGCGTGTGGCGGAATCTTGTGAAAATTTTCACGAAGTCCGGGGGCCGTCGGGGCGGTCTACGACGCACGACGGTGGGCGAGGAGGCGAGGCAGGCTCATCGAGAGCACTGCGACGAGGGCAAGCACGGTCACGACACCGAGCACGAGGGCAGGTCGGGCGAACGAGATGGCCACTCCGCCGAAGGCGATCAGCGCCGACCAGAAGTACATGATCAGGACGGCCCGGGTATGCGAGTGGCCGTACTCGAGCAGGCGGTGGTGCAGGTGTTCCTTGTCCGGCGCGAAGACCGGGCGACCGGCTCGCATCCGGCGAATGACGGCGAGCACCAGGTCGATGAAGGGCACCGCCAGGATGATCGCCGGCACGATCAGCGGGACGAAGAAGGCCGCCTGCTGGGTCTTGTCCAGCTGCCCGAACGCGATGTTGCCAATGCCCGACGTTGAGGCCGCGGCGAGCATCAGGCCGAGCAGCATCGACCCAGCGTCACCCATGAAGATGCGGGCCGGGTTGAAGTTGTGCGGGAGGAACCCGACGCACACCCCGACCAGAACGGCGCTCATCAGCGTCGCCGGCCGGGCCACCTCCGCGCGCTGCTCGACCGCCAGTTGGTAGCTGAAGACGAAGAACCCGCCAGCGGCGATCGCGACGACGCCGGCCGCCAGCCCGTCAAGACCGTCAATGAAGTTGATGGAGTTGACCATGACCAGGCTCAGCACCACCGTGGCGAGCACGGCGAGCTCTCGGGTCAGAATCAGCGTGCCGTCACTGCCTGGGACCGGCAGGTAGAGCAGCTGCAGGCCGAGAATCACCATGACACCCGCAGCCAGGGACTGGCCCGCGAGCTTCGTGAACGCGTCGAGCCCCCACCTGTCGTCGACAGCGCCCAGCAGGCAGATCAGTCCGCCGGCAACAAGAAGCGCGGTGTCCTCAGAAGACCCCTCGAACGTCTTGCCCAGAGTCGGCAGTTGCCGCGCGACGAAGAACGCAGCGACCACCCCGCCGTACATCGCGACCCCGCCGAGCCGTGGCGTCGCGATGGCATGGACGTCACGGTCACGCGGCTCGGCCATCGTGTGGGTGCGGATCGCCACCCGTCGGGCGATCGGCGTCAACAAGTAGGTCACCGCGGCGGCGACCAGAAAGACAAGCGTGTACTCGCGCACTGCGCTGCCTCGCCTCTCTGCCCGTGTCGCCGGCGCCTAGCCTCTCGGGTACGCCGGGTGCCGGGCCACCATCGCAGCAACTGTCGCACCGACCTCGGCCGCGGCTGAGGTATCCCGCACGGCGCGTGCGATCAGGGAGGCGATCTCCTTCATCTCGCCCTCCCCCATGCCCTGCGTCGTGACGGCCGGCGAGCCGACCCGGATGCCGGAAGCGACACTGGGCGGCTGCGGGTCGTAGGGAATGGCGTTCTTGTTCAACACGATGCGCGCAGCGTCGCAACGCGCTTCGGCCTCCGCGCCGGTGACGCCGAGAGACGCGAGGTCGAGCAGGGCGAGATGCGTGTCGGTGCCACCGGAGACCGGACGCATGCCCTCGGCGGCCAGTCCCTCGGTCAGCGCCTGTGCGTTGGCGATGACCTGGCGGGCGTAGGTCTGGTACGCCGGGGTCGCCGCCTCTTTGAGCGCGACCGCCTTCGCCGCGACGCAGTGCATCAACGGGCCACCCTGCATCATCGGGAAGACGGCTTTGTCGAGCTTCGCGGCATGCTCGGCCTTGCAGACCAACATCCCGCCGCGGGGACCGCGTAGCACCTTGTGTGTCGTGAAGGTGACCACGTCGGCGTAGGGAACTGGACTGGGGATCGCCTGGCCGGCGACTAGTCCGATGAAGTGCGCCGCATCCACCATCAGGATGGCGCCGACCTCGTCAGCGACTGCGCGGAATGCACCGAAATCAATGAGCCGTGGGATCGCCGAGCCACCGCAGATGATCATCTTGGGCCGATGCTCGCGCGCGAGGTCGCGCATCTGGTCGTAGTCGATGTCCTCGGTGGCCTGGCTCACGCCGTAGTGCACGGCGTTGAACCACTTGCCCGAGAAGCTGACCTTCGTGCCGTGCGTGAGGTGGCCGCCGTGCGGCAGCGACATCGCCAGCACCGTGTCACCGGGGTTGAGGAACGCGCCGTAGACCGCGATGTTGGCGCTCGCGCCGGAGTGCGGCTGCAGGTTGGGGTGCTCGGCGCCGAACAGCTCCTTGGCCCGGTTGATGCCGATCGTCTCAGCGACGTCGACGACCTCGCAGCCGCCGTAGTAGCGCTTGCCGGGGTAGCCCTCGGCGTACTTGTTGGACAGCGTCGAGCCCAGCGCGGCCAGGACCGCGGGGCTGGTGAAGTTCTCGCTCGCGATGAGCTGCAGTCCGCTGCGCAGCCGCGCGAGCTCGTCGGTGACGACCCCTGCGATCTCCGGGTCGACCGCCTGCAGGGCGTCGAAGTCAGGTCCCCAGAACGTCATGGCTGCTCCTCAAGTCGGTTGCGCGATCGTACGGGCCGGTCAGGGGGCGGCGCTCACCGCAGCGAGCGTGTCGAGCGGGCCGGTCAGGGTGGCCTGCACCAGCTCACCGCAGGCGGCGAACGCAGATGCCGGTGCGTGGTAGGGGTCCTCGAGGTCGTCATCGCGAGGCCGCGCCGGCGGCACCAGGCCCCGACGGGCAGCGGCGGCCTTGACCAGCGCCCGGGCCCGGGCGACCACGTCACCGTCGGGGAGCTCAGCCGGGTCGACCGCCCCGACCAGCCGGGCGAACTCACGCAGCGTGAAGGTGCGGCTGGCCGCACGTGGGTGCAGCACGACGGAGGCCGCGCGGTGCTCACGGGTCGCCGCGAGCACGAGGTCGGCGCCGGCGACGTGCTCGGCGACGAGCTCCCTGGCCCGGAAGTCCGCACCGTCCACGCCGTACGCCGCCAGCGTGCTGTGGGCGTGCGCCTCCATCGGCGAGCCGCTGTGGCCCCAGGTGCC
>JBKJUS010000222.1:0-16186 GCA_046590575.1 Mycobacteriales bacterium
CCAGGAGATCAAGGAGTTCCTCGAGAACCCGGCCAAGTTTCAGGCGCTCGGCGCGAAGATCCCGGCGGGCCGTAGAGGAGGACGCCCTTCGGGATCTTCGCGCCGAGCGCCTGAAACTTGGCCGGGTTCTCGAGGAACTCCTTGATCTCCTGGAGCTCTTCGATGGCCTCATCGGCACCAGCGACGTCGGCGAAGGTGGTCTTGGGCGTGTCCTTGGTGACCAGCTTGGCCTTGGACTTGCCGAAGTTCATGACCCGCGAGCCGCCGCCCTGCATCTGGTTCATGACGAAGAACAGGATGAAGACGATGACCGCGATGGGCAGCAGGCTGAACAGCAGGCTGACCAGCACATTGTCGCCGCTGACCTTGACGCCGGAACTGTCGGCGCCGGCCTCCTTGATCGCCAACTGGAGCTCGTCAGCCTGCTCGAAAGCGAAGTCGGCGCGGAACTTCTCGCCGTCCTTCGTCTCGATCTCGACCCGCTGCTCCTTGTCGAAGATCTTGCCGGTCTTCACCTCGCGCGCCGCGATCTTGTCCTGGACGAAGGACAGCGGCCGGCTTTTCGCACCGTCAGGTCGGGCGAAGCTGATGAACACGAGCACGAGCAGCAGCGTGACCACGATGAAAGGGAAGGGCCCGCGCGCGTAACGTCTAACGTTCACTCTTCATCCGGGATCCCGATCCTGCGGACCCCGTCCTCCTGCCGCCTAGAGACCCCGACCTGCCGCCCGCTGGTCGGGGTACGGCGGTTTCGTGCGGTCCGTGGATGTCTTCACGGTAACACCGCCTACGTGGGCTCTCAATTGGAGCGTGTTGTCCACTCGGCGACGTACACCGTGGTCAACGCCTGCTCAGCCCCGGTCGTTCCGGCCCGGATTGAGCGTGGCGAGGTAGGGCAGATTGCGGTAACGCTCGGCGTGGTCGAGACCGTAGCCCACGACGAAGACGCTGGGCAGGTCGAAGCCGACATAGCGCACCTTGACGTCGACCTCTGCCGCCTCCGGCTTGCGCAGCAGGGCGCACACCTCCAAGGAGGCCGGCTGACGGCTGCCCAGGTTGCGCAGCAACCAGCTCAGCGTGCGGCCGGAGTCGATGACGTCCTCGACGACGAGGACGTGTTTACCGGTGATGTCGCGGTCGAGGTCCTTGAGAATGCGCACCACACCGCTCGTCGACGTCCCGCTGCCGTAGGACGACACGGCCATGAAGTCGACGCTGGTCGGCGTCTTCAGCGCCCGGGCCAGGTCGCCCATGATGATGAACGCGCCTTTGAGCACCCCGACAAGGAGCAGCTCCAGCCCTTCGTAGTCGGCGTCGATGGACGCCGCGAGCTCGACGACCTTGGCCTTGATCTCCTCCTCGGTGACGAGGATCGGTCCGAGTTCGTCGGGCACTGGGGGAGCCTCCACGCGAGTCAGGGCTTCTCGACGACGAGCGTGTCACACCGGCGGACGGCGGCCAAACCTCCGGGGATGGAGATCTCGCGATGGCCGGGCGGGCCCAGAGCCAGTCCGTCCACCAACTGCACGTGGGTGAGGGTGAGGTCACCGGCCGGCGCGCCGGCCTCGAGCAGCAGCCGGCGTACGACGCGGGACCGCAGCGCGTCCGGCTCAGCGGCGAGCGGCCTGATGTCGAGCGCAGGCACCCGACCGGCCGGCTGGTGCTCGCACCGGAGCCATGCGTCGAGGGCGAGGCAGTCGAGGAGGTCGGCGTCAGCGCGGGCCAGCAATGCCGTGCGGGCGAGTGCCGCGGCGATCCCGGGACCTAGCTCAGCCTCGAGCACTGGCAGCACGCGGTGACGCACCCGGTTGCGGGTCATCGCCGGGTCGTCGTTGCTCGGGTCCGCCCACGGCTCGAGGCCCTGACGCCGGCACGCCTCGATGAGAGTGGCGTGGGTCAGGTGCAGCAGCGGTCGACGGATGCCCGCCCGGCTGGCCGGCATGCCGGCGAGCGAGCGGGTGCCCGAGCCGCGGACCAGACCCAGAAGCACCTGCTCGGCCTGGTCGTCGAGGCTGTGCGCGAGGAAGAGGTGCGCGGATCCGGCTTGTTCAGCAGCGAGTGCGAAAGCTGCGTAACGGACCCGGCGGGCTGCGGCCTCCGGACCTTCCCCCGCGAGACGAGCGATCGGCGGTCGAATGACCTGCACCTCGGACAGACCCAGCTCCCGAGCCACCGCCGCGACCCGCTCCGCCTGGGCCGCTGACCCCGGCTGAAGACCGTGGTCGACATGGACGACACCGGCCCGTCGTCCGTGGCGAGGCGCCTCGAACGCGAGCGCGGCGAGAAGGGCAAGGGAATCAGCGCCGCCGGAGACGCCGGCGAGTACCAGGTCGTCGCTCGCAGTGTCGGGCAGGGCCCTGCGCACCGCGAGACGGACCGCGGCGACCGAGGGGTGCGGCTCAGGCACCGTCGGCAGCAGCCGGCAGGGGCCCGAGCACGCGGCGTACCCACGCCTGAGGGTCGCGGATCTCCGCCTCTGTCGGGAGGGTGTCGGGGGACGTCCAGACCGTGTTGAACCGCGCCATGCCCTCGGCATCGACGACGTGGCGGACGAAGGCGGCGCCCTCGGCGTACTGACGCATCTTGAGGTCGAGCCCGAGCAACGAGCGAATGATCCGGTCCACCGGCCCGCTCCCCTTGCGGCGGTCGTCGAAACGACGACGGATCTCGACGATCGTGGGTACGACGTCCGGACCGATTGCATCCATGACGACGTCGGCGTGGCCCTCGAGAAGGCTCATCAGCGCCTGGACCTCCGAGAGCACGGCCCGCTGGGCCGGGGTCTGCACGGCCTCGATCATGCTCACCCCGCCACCGCCGGACGCGGCGCTCCGCACCGCACCAGCGGCGGCCTTGAGTCGCCCGAGCAGCTGGGCCGGATCGAGATCGCTCGCCTCAACGAACCGCTCGACGAGGCCGCTGAAATGCTCACGGAGCCACGGCACGGCGGTGAACTGGGTGCGGTGCGTCACCTCGTGGAGGGTGACCCAGAGGCGGAAGTCGTGCGGGTCGACGCCGAGCCGCCGCTCGGTCTCCACGATGTTGGGGGCGACGAGAGTGAGCCGGCCGGGCCCGCCGGCGGCCAGGAACAGCTCGAACTGCCCGAGCACCCGCGAGGCGACGTAGGACATCAGAGTGCCCACCTGGACGCCGGTGACCTTCGGTCCGACGGCGTTCAGCACACCACCGGCCGAGCGATCCGCTCGTCTGGCGGTGATCTTCTCGACGAGCGGGGTCAGCACGACCTGGAACCCCTCGACGTTGGCCTGCACCCAGCCGACCCGGTCGACGACGGCCACGGGGATGTCGAGATCAGGAATGGCCAGGCCGGTGATCGCGGCGACGTGCCCTTCCGCGATGGGCACCAGCCGCCGAAGCTCGGCGCCGATGGCCCGGGCCTCCTCGGCCGTCGTCGGCGGGCCCGGCCGGACCAGGCGTCGCGCCGTGGAAACAGCGACGTCCCAGTCGATCATGCCCGCTACTTCGAGCCCCCGCGCTTGGCGTTGGCCTTGAACCCGCGCGCCTTCACGACGTAGCCGACGACGGTGGCGAGCAGCACGAATACGGCAAGCGCAGCGAGCGCAGCCATGAGCTTGTAGGTCCAGTTGTCCGCCGGCGTCAGGTCTTCTTGCGACGGCGGGATGTCGACGACCTGGGCGAAGGCGGCCTGAGGAGCGATGAGCCCGATCAGAACCAGCGAGGTGACGGCGACGGCGAGCGGGCGAAGACGGGATGCCATGGTTTGGATCGTACCCATGGACGCCACCACTGGCGTACTGCCGCGGCGGCCGGGCTCAGCCGGAGCAGCCGCACCGGGCCAACGCGGCAGCGGCCTGGTCGAGCACCTCGGCGCCGATCGTCGCTGACCGGCTGGGCAGTCGGTCAGCGGAGAACGCGAAGACCAACTGGCGGCCGTCCACCGTCTCCACCACTCCCGCCAACGTGCTCACGTTGTTGAGCGACCCGGTCTTGGCGCGCACCCGGCCGGCGCCGGCATCGGCCGGGGCTTCGCCGTAACGCTCTGCAAGGGTGCCATCGAAGCCGCCCACGGGCAGCCCGCTGACCAGCGCCCGCAACGTGGGCTGGTCGACGGAAAGACCCAGCGCCAGAACTCTGGCCAGCCCAGCCGTCGTGACTCGGTTCAATGGGGAAAGCCCGGAGCCATCGACCAGACCAGCTCCGTCACCAGGTGCGCCGAGCTCCGACAAGGCCGCCGAGACTCCCTCGGCGGCCCCAGCGAACGTCGCGGGGAGCCCCCGTTCACGTGCGACCAGGTGCGCGAGGGACTCGGCGAGGTTGTTGTCACTCGCCGCCAGCATGCGCTCGACAAGCGCGGCCACCGTGGGCGACTGCACCCGGCCGATGGGCTGAGCGCCTAGTGGTGCGGTCGCGCGCACGACCAGGTCGGGCACCGTGATGCCGCGTCGGCGCAGCAGGTCCCGCAACGCCCGCCCGGCAGCGAGATCCGGCTCGACGTGGCGGTCGGACTCCCCCGGAGTGATGCGCCCGCCGTCGACCATGAGGGCGGTAACGGGCGCGACCGATCCCTCCGTGAGGTAGTTGGGCTTCCACGCAGGACCGGTCCGCGGCAGTCCGAACGCGCCACTGTCGACCGCCACGGCACCCGTGATCTGCGTGATTCCCGCGGCCCGCACTGCATCGGCAAGAACTTCGAGCCTGGCCGGCTGCGGATAGCGCGAGCGCGTGGCCCCCGCGGGCGACGCGAGAGTGGTGTCGCCGGCGCCGACGAGCAGCAGCCGACCCTCGAGGCGTCCGGACACCAGAGCACCGACCGGTACGACGGTCGTCTCCAGCCGACGTTCCGGTCCAAGCACATGGAGCGCAGCGGCGGCCGTCATCACCTTCGCCGTGGACGCCGGCAGCACAGAGAGAGACGCGTTGCGCGAGTAGAGGACTGTGCCCGTCGCCACGTCCACGACGACCGCACTGACCCGGGGCCCGAGCCGAGGGTCGGCAAACGTCGGGTCGATGGCGGCCGCGACCGCCCTTCGGGCCAGCACCCCTACACCGGCGTCCAGCGCCCGGCCGAGAAGCGGCAGGGGGGACGGCGTGGGCACTGGCGCGGCTGGGAGTGCGGGAGTGGGCGAAGGCGCGACGGCGGCGACCAGGGGCACACCGGTTCGCCGCACCTCCACCACGATGCCACCCGCCACAACAGCAGCGACCACGGCGAAGGCGACCCATGACGACCCACGGGTGCGCGACTCGTCCGATTGCATCCGTCGCACGGAGCTCAGGCCCCTTCTTGTTCTTGCCGCTGGTCGCCGGTCGGTCGGCGTACGGCACACTCCACTCTATGAACTTCGACGTGACCATCGAGATCCCCAAGGGCACGCGCAACAAGTACGAGATGGACCACAGCACCGGCCGCATCCGGCTGGACCGCATGCTCTTCACCGCCACGCGCTATCCCGCCGACTACGGGTTCGTCGACGGGACGCTCGGAGAAGACGACGATCCTCTCGATGTCCTGGTGCTGCTCGACGAGCCGACCTTCCCGGGCTGCCTGATCCACTGCCGGGCGCTCGGGATGTTCCGGATGACCGACGAGAAGGGTGGCGACGACAAGGTCCTCGCCGTCCCGTCGGACGACCCGCGCATCCTCGCGACCGAGCTCGACGACGTGCCGCCGCACCTCTTGCTGGAGATCCAGCACTTCTTCGAGACCTACAAGGACCTAGAACCAGGCAAGTCGGTCGAGGGCGCGACCTGGGTGGGCCGCGCCGCGGCCGAGGCTGAGATCCTCGCCTCCCGCCAGCGGCTAGCGGATGCCGGCGGCCTCCACCCCTGAGTACTACCGTTCTTGGGCGAGAACGGTCGCGGTGTCTCTTCCGATCCGTTCGACCGCGGCGTCCAGCGAGAGCTTGCCCGCGAAGAGCTGGGTGAGGATCTCGCTAGCCGTCTCTTCGGCCTCGTTCCAGCCCGCCGCGCCTGGCATCGCGCGCACGGTCGGCAACGCGTCGAGGTAGACCTGCCCCGACTTCGGCGCGGCGGCGGGATCGAGGAAGACCGGCGACTCGGCCAGCGACTGTCGGCTCGGCACCGTGCGACCGGTCCGGGCGAGCACGGTCGCGCCTTCGTCACTCACGGCGTACTCCGCGAAAGCGCGACCCAGCGCCCGGTTCCTCGACTTTGCCGCCACGCAGTAGCCGTCGGAGTGCAGGACGCTTGTCGCCGTCTCCTTCTTCGGCACGCCGACGACGTCGAAATCGAGCCCGTCGGTCTTGCGCAGTGACGGCACCACCCGGCGGCTTTCCAGCAACATCGCCGTGCGCCCCGCAATGAATGCTTCCTCCGGCTCCTGCGCAGCGCGCTGGGTGGCGTCGAGACCGGTCCTCTGCAGATCGAGCAGGAATTGCACCGCCTCCCTCGCCTTGGGGCTGTCGAGGGTGACCTTCGCCGGCTCTGCCTGATCGTCAACGATCTCGCCACCATTGCTCCAGACGAACGGCGCGAGTCGGATCAGCTCGGTCTCGAAGCCCACCGCCTCGACGCCCTTGGCCTGCAGCGCCCGCGCCGTCGCAAGCATGTCGTCCCAGGTCCAGCCCGGCTCCGGCAGCGCAACACCCGTCTTCGCGAAGAGAGCCGTGTTGAAGTAGATGACCATGCTGGAGGCGTTCTGCGGCAGGCACTGCAGCTGGCCATCCCTGGTGAACGCCGACACGGTGGAGGGGTAGAGCCCCTTCGCCGCGCTCACATCCACTGCGTCGATGACCTCCGGCCGCGCGAACGACCCGAGCCGCCGGTAGTTGATGAGAAAGACATCAGGCGGGTTGCCGGCCGCAAACGACGTCGCGAGCTTGGCGATGTGGTCACCCTGAGAAGCGACAGGCACGAGGGTCACCGACGTGCCGGGATGACTTGCCTCGAAGGCGCTGACGAGCTCCTGCGCGGCCGCGATCTCGCTGTCGCCGCCCGAGAGCTGCACCGTGATCGATCCGCCCGACTGGCTGTCTGACTTCTTCACGCCCGAGCTGCAGGCGGCCGTCCCGAACAGCGCGAGCGCGGCCAGAAACCCCGTCGTCCAGCGATGCGTCATGCAGAGACCCTACGTCCGTCGAACGACGACGACCTGGTCGTCTCGGCCCGCGCCGGTCTCGACGACGTAGGGCTCCTCGCAGGTCTGCGAGCCGACAGCGGCGTACCGGACCTCTGCCTCGATCGTGACTGGACCCGGCCGGGTCGTGCCAGGCAAGTTGAAGACCAAAGCGACCCAGCCGTCCGAATCGGTCTCGTTCGCTGCGATGTCGAGCGCTCGATCCCCACGCAAGAGCTCGCCCTCAACCGAGGCGAATGCGATGGGCAGCTCCTCGGTCACCGGCGACAGCGGACTACCCGGGCGTACCGCGCGGGTGACGCGAATTCGAAGCGTCACCTGGTCACCGCTACGTCGCGGCGTCCTGTCCCGCACGAAAGTCATGTGCAGCGTTTCGACCTCGATCGGCTGGCGCTTCCGGGCAGCACACGTGACGGGAGTGGCCGCCGTCGACACCGCGCTGGTGCCGATGACCGTCGCAGCGAGGACGAGTCCGACCATCCGACGCGATGCGACACCCATGCTCTGGAGACTTCGACTCACGTCTGAAGAATCCTCTCCAAGATTGTCCTGGATCTGCACACAGAGCCGCCTGTCGGAATCGAACCGACGACCTTCTCATTACGAGTGAGACGCTCTACCGACTGAGCTAAGGCGGCGCGTCACCCGGCGACGGGCGACGACGGGGCAGTGTACCCGCGCGATGGGCTCAGCCCGGAGCAGCGCCGGAGCCGACGGTGCCATCGCCGTACGCCGTGTCGAACGCGGTGCGCGAACCGCACACGGCAGCCACGGAGCACGCGCACCGACGACCAGTCTCGTGCACGCGTACGACGACCGACTCAGCCGGCACGTTGTGGCCGACGACGGTCCCTTGACCATCGGGTGACTCCACGACGGCGCCGATCTTGGGTGCCTCGGCTTTGAACTCCTGGTAGAGCGGATGCTCGTACTTCAGGCAGCACATGAGCCGCCCGCACGCCCCTGAGATCTTCAGCGGGTTGAGCGGCAGGTCCTGATCCTTGGCCATCCGGATCGACACAGGCTCGAAGTCCTTGAGGAACGTCGCGCAGCACAGGTCGCGACCGCACGGTCCGATGCCACCTTGCACCCGCGCCTCGTCACGGGCGCCGACCTGGCGAAGCTCGACCCGGGCACCAAGGGTCTTCGCGAGGTCGCGCACCAGCGACCGGAAGTCGACCCGGTGCTCCGCGGCGAAGTACACGGTGAACCGGTTTGCCTGGCTGACGTAGTCGATAGCCACGATCTTCATCGGCAGGTCATGCGCGCGCACGAGCCGCTTGGTCGCAACGCGCGCTTCAGCACGGCGAGCCCGATTGCGCTCGTCCCGGTCCAGGTCGGCGTCAGTGGCGACCCCAGCCAGCACCGGGAGCCCACCGATCTCGTCGGCGACGTACTGCGGAGCCCAGACGCACTCAGCCACCTCGGGGCCGTCGTCCGTCGGGACCAGCACCTTGTCCCCGATCCGCGGCGCGTGCTCACCCGGGTCGAGGTAGTAAAGCCGGCCGTACCTCTCGAACGAGACCGCACAGATCATCGCCATGGCAACGATGCTACGGCGTCAGGCCGATCGCAGCGCCATGGCCATCCGCTCCACGGCAAGCAGCTCGTCGACGTTGGTCTCCGTGAGCACCTGACGGCAGGCAAGGATGGCCTCGACGCGACGTAGGTTGGTCGCCGGCGACGAGGCCGCTGCAGCGGCGTGAATGGCAGCCGACTGGTCGGCGTGCACGAGGGACGTGCCACCGAGCCCAACGACGGTGACGTCGCGATACCACGCTGCGAGGTCGACCAGCGCTCGGTCGAGCGCATCGCGGCGCGATCGCTTGGTCTGCAACTTGATCCTGCTCTCTACCTCCTTGCGCAGCCCCGCACTGCCGCGGACCTTGCCTACCGCCTCGAGCAGAGCGTCTGCCTCTTCACTCGCGACCGCGGTGTGCGCCTTGGCCTCTTCGGTGGCAGCGGCGACGAGGTCGGCCGACGACTCGAGGCACTCGCCGACGCTGGCGAGCCGGCCGGCAATCGCCAGCGCCCGCTGCCGCTGTTCGCGGGCCGACTCGTCGGTCGCAAGCGCACGTGCCCGGCCGACGTGACCCTGTGCCGCACCTGCGGCCCAGCGCGCAGCCGGCTCGGGCACACCTTCGGCGGTCAGGACAGCGGTGATGTCATCCGTGCTGGGCAGCCCGAGCACAACTGACCGGCAGCGGCTGCGAATCGTCGGCAGGATGTCTTCAGTGCTCGGCGCGCAGAGCACGAGCACTCCACGGGGGGGCGGCTCCTCCAGCGTCTTCAGCAACATGTTGGCCGCTGGGTCGGTGAGCCGGTCAGCGTCTTCGACTACCACCACGGTCCACGGTGAGGACTGCGGACGGCGCGCCATCCGGCCGATGATGAGCTCGGCGTCGGCCTTCAGGATCGCGATGCCCTCTGGCCGGACCAGCGTGACATCCGGCGCCAAGCGGGCAGCGACCAGGCGGCAGGACTCGCACACCCCGCAGCCGCCAGCGGCGCACTGCAGAGCGGCTGCGAAGGCTCGAGCGGCGACGGACCGGCCCGACCCTGGCGGGCCGGTGAACAACCAGGCGTGGGTCATGCCGTCACCGGCGGCAGCGGCGCGCAGCCGTGCAGCGACCTCGGGCTGCCCGACAAGAACGTCGAAGACGCTCACCTGACTACGGCCGCCTCGACGGTCCCGTCCGTCGTCGGTGCAGTCATGGCGGCGAGCCGATCGTCGAGGCGGTCCCGTACCGCCTCGACGATTGCTTGGTGCACGGCGTCCGGTTCGTGCGTCGCGTCGACGACGACGTAACGCGCCGGGTTCGCGCCGGCGAGGGTAAGGAAGGCCTGGCGCACCCGCTCGTGAAACTCCACCGACTCCTGCTCGATCCGGTCGGGCGGGGCGCCCAGGCGAGACAAGCCCACCTCCGGCGAGACGTCCAGCACCACCGTCAGGTCCGGCACGAGACCGCCGGTCGCCCAGGTCGAGAGCCGGGCGACCTCGTCGGGCTCCAGTGCCCGACCGCCACCCTGGTAGGCCAGTGACGAGTCGACGTAACGGTCGGAGAGCACCACTGCGCCGCGCTCGAGGGCGGGCCGCACGACGCCGTTGACGTGCTGCGCACGGTCCGCGGCGTAGAGCAACGCCTCGGCTCTCGCTGACAGCCCTTGCGTTTCGCGGTCGAGCAGCAGGGCGCGCACCTTGACGCCCAGTGGAGTTGCCCCCGGCTCGAACGTCGTCACTACGTCACATCCATCACAGCGTAGGCGCGCCGCGAGCAGCTCCACCTGAGTGGACTTGCCGACCCCCTCGCCGCCTTCGAAGACGACGAACACTCCGGGCGCAGTCGGCGGTCGCAACCCGGTGCGCCGGCGTACGCCGTCCAGCAGCTCCTGCCGCAGCGGGATCGTGCCGTCGTCCATCTGCCGAAACGCGAAAACGCCCACAGCGGCGGCGAGGAGCCCGGCGACGAAGAGCACGATGGTCACGCCGTCCAGACGGAACCGGACGTCGCCCACGACGGCCGAGTGCTCTCCGATGGCGCCGGCCACGAAGGGCGCGACGGCCAGCGACAGGAGAAGATCGATGCGCATGAGTGACTGGACCGCGGCGAAGGTCCGCCCGCGCACTTCGTCCTCGACCTCAGCCCCGAGCAGGGTGTAGCCGACTACCCAGGCAACCCCGGCGAAACCGCCGACACCTAGGGTCGCTACGAGCGCCAGGATGATGTTGGGCGTCAGTGCCATCAGACAGAGCGAGACGCCCGCTGCCACGATGGAGAGTCCGAACATGCGGCGTCGCGAGAATCCGCGCAGCAGCCTCGGGCCGAGCCCCATGCCGAGCGCGAGTCCGCCGATGACGGTGCCGAAGAGGATGCCGTACGCCGCATCGCCGCCGCCCTGGATGCGGGCGAAGACGCGCCCGAGCCCCACCACGGCCCCAGCAGCCGCACACGCGCCGAGGATGCCGATGACAAGCCCACGCACGAGCGGGGTGCTGGTCAGGAACTTGCCGCCCTCGCGGAGGTCGTCGAGGAAGCTCGGTCGCCGTCCACCCTCTCCGGCGGTCCGATCGGCGCCCCGGATCTCGCGCAGCCGCCACACCGTGAACGCAGAGAAGAGGAACGTCGACGCGTTGAAGTAGAGGGCAAGGTCGGTGGGGTTCGACGCGAAGAACGGCACCACTGAGCCGAGCGCGCGGCTGATCACCGCGAGGCCAGCGAAGACCGCCGACGCGATCGGTGCAGTGCCGTAGGTCGTGATGAGGCTGAGCTGGTTGGCACTCTCGAGCCGCGCAGCAGGCAGCAGGTTAGGGACCGATGCCTCCTTGGCCGGGATCCAGAAGAGGCTGAACGACTCGATGACGAAGGACGCGAAGAACAGATAGGACACCCGCGGCACGAAGGGGATCGAGGCGAAGAGCGCGAAGCGACTCAGGTCGCAGAAGACCATCAGCCGGCGTCGGTCGAACCGGTCGGCCACTACCCCGGCAAAGGGGCCGAGGATCAGCGCCGGGAGAAGTCGGAAGATGAGCACTCCGCCGATGGCGAAGGAGGACTTGCTGACCTGGTCGCCGGTCAGCTCCGCGGCGATCGCGGTGGTGGCGAGCAGCCCGAGCCAGTCACCGAAGCTGGACACCGACAGGGCCAACCAGAGCTTGCGAAAAGCGGGATAGCTCAGGACGCTGCGCACCGCGCCAGCATCTGCGCCGCTTTCCGCGAGGCCGGGCAACGCCGCGCTCTCCGGGGGCTTGGCCGTGGCTATCGCGAGCTCCAAGACGTGTCAGGCGACGGGTAGGACGGTCAAGACCACTGTAGCCGCGGGAGGCCGAACGCTCCGGGCCAGCGGTCAGGCCCTCTTGGTCGCCCTCTTGGCCGGCGCCTTCTTCGCTGCGGATTTCTTTGCCCCGACCTTCTTTGCCGGCGCCTTGCGGGCCTGCCGCTTCTTTGGCGCCGGACCGCGGGCCCGGCGGTCGGCCAGCAGCTCGGCTGCCCGGTCGATCGTGATCGCCTCCACGTCGTCGTCCTTGCGGAGCGACGCGTTGGTCTCGCCGTCGGTGACATAAGGGCCGAACCGACCCTCTCGCACCACTACCGGCTGCCCGCTGACCGGGTCCGGGCCGAGTTCTCTCAGCGGGGCTGCGGCGGCGGCCCGACCACGAGCCTTGGGCGCAGCGAAGATGGTGAGCGACTCATCCAGGGTGATGGTGAGGAGCAGTTCCTCGGAGGAGATGGTGCGCGAGTCCGATCCCTTCTTCACGTAGGGCCCGTACCGACCGTTCTGCGCAGTGATCTCCACGCCGTCCGCTGGGTCCACCCCGACGACGCGCGGCAAGGTCAGCAGTCGGAGGGCGTCGTCGAGGGAGATCGCGTCCAGGTCCATGTCCTTGAACAGCGACGCCGTACGTGCGGTGTCCTTGCTGTCCTCGGGAGGCACGGTCGTCACATAGGGCCCGTAGCGGCCGGCCTTCGCTAGGACCGGATGACCGCTCAAGGGATCCAGGCCGAGCTCCCGCTCGCCGCTCGGCTGGTCGAGCATCTCAAGTACCCGCTCGACGGTGAGTTCGTCGGGTGCGACGTCGTCGGGCACCGATGCCTTGCGGTCGCCGAGCTGGATGTAGGGACCGTAACGGCCGACGCGTACGACGAGCGGCTCACCGTCATCGGTGACGCCGATCGGAATGCTGTTGACTTCACGCGCGTCGATCTCACCGAGGTGCTCGCTGACCATCGCCTTGAGGCCGGGCGACGGGTCCGGACCGGACGCGCGTCCGAAGTAGAAGCTGGCCAGCCACGGCACCATCTCGGCCCGACCGCCGGCAATGTCGTCGAGGTCGTCTTCCATCGACGCGGTGAACCGGTAGTCGACCAGCCTGGGGAAGTGCTGCTCAAGGAGACCGATCACGGCGAAGGCGGTGAAAGTCGGCACCAGGGCCGAGCCCTTCTTCCACACGTAGCCGCGGTCCTGGATGGTGCCGATGATCGAGGCGTACGTCGAGGGCCGCCCGACGCCCATGTCTTCCAGCGCCTTCACCAGCGACGCCTCGGTGTAACGCGCCGGAGGTGACGTGGTGTGACCCTTGGGCTCGAGGCCGGCAACGGTCACCCGGTCGCTTTGCGCGAGCGGTGGCAGCAGAACCTCACGGTCCTCGAGCTCCGCGTCCGGGTCGTCCGCTCCCTCGACGTAGGCCCGCAGGAAGCCGGGGAACGTGATGCTCTTGCCGCTCGCGGCGTACTCGGCATCTTCACCGTCGATGGAGACCGCACCGAGGCGCACCTGCACGCTCTGCCCGCGCGCGTCGGCCATCTGCGACGCCACCGTGCGCATCCAGATCAGCTCATAGAGACGCAGCTCGTCGCCGCCGATCTGACCGCGCATCTGATCGGGAGTGCGGAACGAGTCGCCCGACGGACGGATCGCCTCGTGCGCCTCCTGCGCGTTCTTGACCTTCTTCTCGTAGCGTCGCGGTTGGTCCGGCACGTAGTCGGCACCGTAGAGCTCACGGGCTTGGGCGCGGGCGGCGTTCAACGCCGTCTCCGACAGAGTCGTGGAGTCGGTGCGCATGTAAGTGATGTGGCCGTTCTCGTACAGCCGCTGCGCGACCTGCATCGTCCGCTGCGACGGAAATCGCAGCTTGCGTCCCGCCTCCTGCTGCAGGGTGGACGTCATGAACGGGGCGTACGGCGACCGGCGGTAGGGCTTCTCCTCCACCGACCGGACAGTGTGCTCCGCCCCGTGCAGCCTGTCGGCGAGTCCGCGCGCCTGGCTCTCGTCGAGCACGACGACGCCTTGTCGGGTAAGCGCGCCGTCCTCGCCGAAGTCTTTGCCGGTGGCGAGGCGCGCACCGTCCACGGAGACAAGGGTGGCAGTGAAGGAAGTGCTGACACCGGGCGGCGCGGACAGCGCGTCGAACGTGCCCTCGATGTCCCAATAACCCGCGGACCGGAAGCGCATCCGGGCCCGCTCGCGCTCGACGATGATGCGGGTCGCGACGCTCTGCACCCGGCCAGCCGAGAGCTTCGGCATGATCTTCTTCCAGAGGACCGGCGAGACCTCGTAGCCGAAGAGACGGTCGAGAATGCGGCGAGTTTCCTGAGCGTCAACGAGACGCCGGTCGATCTCCCGGTGGTTCTCGACGGCATGGGCGATCGCGGTCGACGTGATCTCGTGGAAAACCATCCGCTTGACCGGCATCGACGTCGGCGGGCTGAGCACTTCGAGCAGGTGCCAGGCGATCGCCTCGCCCTCACGGTCCTCGTCTGTGGCGAGGTAGAGCTCGCTCGCATCCTTGAGCAGCGCCTTGAGCTTGCGGACCTGGTCGCGCTTCTCGGCCGAGACGACGTACAGCGGCTTGAAGTCGTCGTCGACGTTGACCCCCAGCCGGGCCCAGGACTCGCCCTTCTGCGCCGCGGGGACGTCAGCGGCATTACGCGGCAGGTCACGGATATGGCCGATCGAGGACTCCACGATGAAATCCGCGCCGAGGAAGCCACCGATCGTCTTGGCCTTCGCAGGCGACTCGACGATCACAAGCCGCCGCCCGGCGCGGCCGGCGGGGGCGGCATCGTCGAGCGGCTCGGTGGTCGTGGGCACGCGTCTCCTACGGTCAAAGGGGGTCAGGGGCGACGGCCAGCCTGTCATGGCCGTCCGGCGGAGTGTGGGCACGCTGTGCGCGAAGCGTCAACTCCGACGAGCTACCGGACACTCGGCCAAGCACCAGCGGGCAAGCCCTCCGGTGGGCTCCCGACCAACTCCCGCAGCCGGCCCAAGCGCTTACTGCCGATCAACCGGTACGCCGGTCCGTCGGCGCGCGGTCCAACCAGCGCGCCGGGCAACCCGGCCCTGGCGAGCGCTGCCCCGATGCCCGCCCAGCTACCTTCATCCTGGGCGCTCAATCGAAGCAGGTAGCCCTGCGCGTCGTGGTTCCCGGCGGCGAGCACCCACCACCGAAGCCGCGGTCCGTCGAGCGTGAGATCGAGCGGCGGGCGCTTGGCCCCCGCCGTACTCCACCGTCGCGCCAGGTCCTCCAGGGCCGGGGTGAACGGGGTCCGGATGGCGACCGCCTCGCCCTCGGCGTCGACGACCTCGCCGCCGACCCCGAGCTCGTGCAGCGCCGCCGTGACGTAGTCACATCGCCAGATCTCATCGAGGGGGACGAGCACCGACACGCGGGCGCCGTTGTCCTGGCGGACCGTCTGGCCCGGACCGCAGAGCAGCCCCTCGAGGTCGTCCGGGGACGCCGGCATGGCATCGGCGGAGAAGAACGAGAGTTGGCTCACCGACCCACTCTAGCCGGACCGGACCGAGACGGATCTTGGACGCTTCGCGGTGGCACCGTGCTCCCGACCGGGTTGATGCGTCCAAGATCCGCCCCAGGTGCGGCGTGTGATCTATGCGTAGAGGACCGGGTTGTCGGCGTCGATCTCGATCTCGGTCGCCGAGGCGACGGTGCGCTTCTTGCTGTAGACGACCGCGGCCGCAATGCAGGCTGCCGCGACGAGCGCGATGGTGATGCGTACGCCGTCGTTCTCGTCCTTGCCGATGCTGTACTTCACGACGGACGGCGCGATGAGCACAGCGACGAGGTTCATCACCTTGATCAGCGGGTTGAGGGCTGGGCCAGCCGTGTCCTTGAACGGGTCACCGACGGTGTCACCGATCACAGTGGCCTTGTGCGCGTCCGAGCCCTTGCCGCCGTAGACGCCCTCCTCGACCAGCTTCTTGGCGTTGTCCCACGCGCCACCGGCGTTGGAGAGGAAGACCGCCATGAGCTGGCCGCAGGCGATCGCGCCGGCGAGGAACGCACCGAGCGGGGCGTAACCGAGACCGAAGCCGATGGCGACCGGCGCGAGAATCGCCAGCACGCCCGGGGTAAGCAGCTCGCGGAGCGAGTCCCGGGTGCAGATGTCCACCACAGCGCCGTAGTCGGGCTTCTCGGTGTAGTCCATGATCCCGGGGTGCTCGCGGAACTGCTTGCGCACCTCGTAGACGACCCGGCCCGCGGCGCGGGACACCGCGCTGATGGCCAGCGCCGAGAAAAGAAAGGTCACCGAGGCCCCGACGACCAGGCCGACGAGGACCTCAGGCCGGTCAATGGACAAGCTGAAGATC
>JBKJUS010000185.1:0-6533 GCA_046590575.1 Mycobacteriales bacterium
TTAAGGCGCTCGAGGGCGACGCCAAGTGGGGCGAGTCGATCCTGGAGCTGATGGCAGCTGTCGACGCTTCCATCCCCGAGCCGGCGCGTGACGTCGACAAGCCTTTCCTGATGCCGATCGAGGATGTCTTCACGATCACTGGTCGCGGCACCGTCGTGACCGGCCGCATCGAGCGCGGCATCGTCAACGTCAACGAGACGATCGAGATCGTCGGGATCCACGAGAAGACGCAGTCCACCACCGTCACTGGCGTCGAGATGTTCCGCAAGCTCCTCGATCAGGGCATGGCCGGTGACAACGTCGGTCTGCTGCTCCGTGGGATCAAGCGCGAAGAGGTCGAGCGCGGCCAGGTCTGCTGCAAGACCGGCTCGATTACCCCGCACACCGAGTTCGAGGCGAACGTCTACATCCTGGGCAAGGACGAAGGCGGCCGGCACACGCCGTTCTTCAACAACTACCGCCCGCAGTTCTACTTCCGCACCACGGACGTGACCGGCGTCGTGCAGCTTCCTGAGGGCACGGAGATGGTCATGCCCGGCGACAACACCGAGATGGTGGTCACGCTGATTCAGCCGATCGCCATGGAGGAGGGCCTGCGCTTCGCCATTCGTGAGGGTGGCCGAACCGTCGGCGCTGGTCGAGTAACCAAGATCCTCAAGTAGCACGACGCCCGGGTCGGCTCCAGCCGGCCCGGGCGATCACCACCACTGGTTGGCAGCGCACCACAAGAAGAGGGACACCATGGCAGGACAGAAGATCCGAATCCGGCTCAAGGCCTACGACCACGAGATCATCGACAGCTCGGCGCGCAAGATCGTCGAGACGGTGACTCGGACTGGTGCGCAGGTTGCCGGGCCGGTGCCATTGCCGACCGAGAAGAACATCTATTGCGTCATCCGTTCGCCGCACAAGTACAAGGACTCGCGCGAGCACTTCGAGATGCGCACCCACAAGCGGCTCATCGACATCCTCGACCCGACCCCGAAGACCGTGGACTCGCTCATGCGACTCGACCTTCCCGCGGGCGTCGACATCGAGATCAAGCTGTAAGGGACTGCTGACTTCATGGCATCGCAGATCAAGGGGATCCTGGGCGAGAAGGTCGGCATGACCCAGGTTTTCGACGCGGCGAACCGGGTAGTGCCGGTGACCGTGGTGAAGGCCGGGCCATGCGTGGTCACCCAGGTGCGCACGCCCGCCGTCGACGGTTACTCCGCCGTCCAGCTTGCATTCGGCGCCATCGACCCGCGCAAGGTGAACAAGCCTACGCAGGGTCACTTCCGCAAGGCGGGCGTGCCAGCGCGTCGCCACGTGCAGGAACTGCGCACGAGCGACGCGTCGGCGTACGAAGTCGGCCAGGAGGTGACGGTTGAGGTATTCGAGGCCGGCGCCAAGGTCGACGTCGTCGGCACCAGCCGCGGCAAGGGCTACGCCGGTGTCATGAAGCGTCACAATTTCCATGGGCTGGGCGCCGGGCACGGCGTGCAGCGCAAACATCGGTCGCCCGGTTCGATCGGTGCCTGCGCGACGCCGTCCCGCGTGTTCAAGGGCACGCGGATGGCCGGCCGGATGGGCCATGAGCGCGTGACCGTTCTCGGTCTGACCGTGCACTCAGTCGACACCGAGCGCGGGCTACTCCTCATCAAAGGTGCGGTGCCCGGGCCCATCGGCGGCCTGATCACCGTTCGAACCGCTGTCAAGACCAAGGCCAACCGGGCGGTGAAGGCATGAGCACCACCTCGTCGGAGACGAGTTCGCGGATTGCGGTCAAGGACCACACCGGTGCCGAGTCGGGTTCGGTCGAGCTCCCCAGCGCCGTGTTTGACGTTCAGGTCAACGTGCCGCTGATGCACCAGGTCGTTGTGGCTCAGCTCGCCGCGGCCCGGCAGGGCACGCACAAGACCAAGACCCGTGGGGAGGTTCGCGGCGGCGGTAAGAAGCCGTACCGGCAGAAGGGCACCGGCCGGGCTCGGCAGGGCTCCATCCGGGCGCCGCAGTTCGCCGGGGGTGGTGTCGTGCACGGTCCGGTCCCGCGTGACTACTCCCAGCGCACCCCTAAGAAGATGAAGCAGGCCGCTCTTCGCGCCGCTCTGTCCGACCGGGCGCGTAGTGACAGGGTGCACGTCGTCAGCTTTGGTGCGGCCGGCGAGACCCCGTCGACGAAGCTCGCGGTCGCGGCCCTGAAGGCAATGGGCATGGGCAAGAACGTCCTGGTCGTGGCCGGCCGCGCGGACGAGGCGCTGTGGAAGAGCCTGCGCAACGTGCCGGCGGTCCACCTCCTCGACCCGGGTCAGCTCAACACCTACGACGTCCTGGTCAGCGACGACGTCGTCTTCACCGAAGCTGCGCTGCAGACCTACCTTGCCGGCGCTCCGAAGGGTCGTTCGGCCAAGGCCTCGGCTCGCTCGAGCGAGCTCGAGCCCGCCTCGACTGTCGTCCCGGCTGCAGAGCCGACCCAGGAGGCCCCTGCGGCCGGCTCGGCCGAGCCGATCACCGAGACCACCACCTTGGAGGGTGACCAGTGATCGCCGACCCGCGTGACGTCATCCTGCGCCCGGTCATCTCGGAGAAGAGCTACGGGCTGCTTGACGCCAACAAGTACACGTTCCTCGTCGCACCTGACGCTAACAAGACCGAGATCAAGATCGCGATCGAGAAGATCTTCGGCGTTTCGGTGACCGCTGTGAACACGGTGAACCGCAAGGGCAAGCGCAAGCGCACGAAGTTCGGCTACGGCACCCGCAACGACAGCAAGCGGGCGGTTGTGAGCCTGGCCGAGGGCGACCGCATCGAGATCTTCGGCGGACCAGGGGCATAGGGACATGGGCATCCGCAAGTACAAGCCGACAACGCCGGGACGGCGTGGTTCGAGCGTGGCCGACTTCGCCGAAGTCACCCGCTCCGAGCCTGAGAAGTCCCTCGTCCGCCCGCTGCACAGCAAGGGTGGCCGCAACTCCTACGGCCGGGTCACCACCCGGCACCAGGGAGGCGGTCACAAGCGGGCCTACCGGGTCATCGACTTCCGTCGCGACAAGGACGGCGTGCCGGCGAAGGTCGCGCACATCGAGTACGACCCCAACCGCACCGCTCGCATCGCGCTGCTGCACTACGCCGATGGCGAGAAGCGCTACATCGTCGCGCCCAACCGCCTCGGCCAGGGCGACACTGTCGTCAGCGGTCCGTCGTCGGACATCAAGCCCGGCAACGCGCTGCCGTTGCGCAACATCCCGGTCGGCACCGTGGTCCACAACGTGGAGCTGCGCCCCGGCGGTGGCTCGAAGATCGCCCGATCGGCCGGGACGAGCGTGCAGCTCGTGGCCAAGGACGGCCCGTACGCCCAGCTGCGCATGCCGTCCGGCGAGATCCGCAACGTCGACCTGCGCTGTCGCGCGACGGTGGGCGAGGTGGGCAACGCCGAGCAGTCGAACAACAACTGGGGCAAGGCTGGCCGCATGCGCTGGAAGGGCAAGCGCCCGACCGTTCGCGGCGTCGCGATGAACCCCGTGGACCACCCGCATGGCGGTGGCGAGGGCAAGACCTCCGGAGGTCGGCACCCGACCACCCCGTGGGGCAAGCCCGAGGGCCGGACCCGCAAGCACAAGCCCAGCGACGCACTGATCGTGCGCCGCCGCCGTACGAACAAGAAGCGCTAGGGGAGTAGTCCGCGATGCCGCGCAGCCTGAAGAAGGGCCCGTTCGTCGACGACCACCTGCTCAAGAAGGTCGACGACCAGAACGCCAAGGGCTCCAAGACCGTGATCAAGACCTGGTCGCGTCGCTCCACGATCATTCCCGACATGCTCGGGCACACGATCGCGGTCCACGACGGGCGCAAGCACGTCCCGGTCTTCATCACCGAGGGAATGGTCGGTCACAAGCTCGGCGAGTTCTCGCCCACTCGAACCTTCCGTGGGCACGTCAAGGATGAGCGGAGAGTTCGTCGTGGCTGAGCTGCAACGGCCGGGCGCCCGCGCGCAGGCGCGTTACGTCCGAATCACGCCGATGAAGGCGCGCCGCGTCGTCGACCTGATCCGCGGGTTGCCGGCGGGTCAGGCCCGCAACGTCCTCACCTTCGCTCCCCAGGCGGCGAGCGAGCCGGTGGCCAAGGTGCTGGCCAGTGCCGTCGCCAACGCCGAGCACAACGAGCGGCTCGACCCCGACACGCTGTGGGTCAGTGAGGCGTACGTCGACGAGGGTCCGACCCTCAAGCGATTCCGGCCCCGCGCCCAGGGTCGCGCCTACCGCATCCGCAAGCGCACCAGCCATATCACGGTCGTCGTCGAGAGTCGTCCCGACGAAGGTGCCAGCCGCACCACGACCTCCAGCAGGAGAGGGGCCCGCTAGTGGGTCAGAAAGTCAACCCGCACGGGTTCCGTCTCGGCATCACCACCGAGTGGAAGTCGCGCTGGTACGCCGACAAGCTCTATGCCGACTACGTCAAGGAAGACGTGGCGATTCGCCGTCTCATGTCCAAGGGAATGGAACGCGCGGGCATCAGCCGGGTCGACATCGAGCGCACCCGCGAGCGTGTTCGCGTGGACATCCATACGGCACGTCCTGGCATCGTGATCGGCCGTCGTGGCGCAGAGGCCGACCGCATCCGGGGTGACCTCGAGAAGCTGACCGGCAAGCAGGTGCAGCTGAACATCCTCGAGGTGAAGAACCCGGAGATCGACGCCCAGCTGGTCGCGCAGGGTGTGGCCGAGCAGCTCTCCAGCCGAGTGTCGTTCCGCCGGGCCATGCGCAAGGCGATGCAGAGCGCCATGAAAGCCGGCGCCAAGGGCATCCGGGTGCAGTGTTCAGGCCGACTTGGTGGTGCCGAGATGAGTCGCAGCGAGTTCTACCGCGAAGGACGGGTGCCTCTGCACACGTTGCGCGCGAACATCGACTACGGCCTCTACGAAGCGCGTACGACCTTCGGCCGCATCGGTGTGAAGGTCTGGATCTACAAGGGCGACGTCGTCCAGAGTCGAGCCGAGCGTGACGCTGCCGAGACAGCCATGCGCCAGGCGCAGGCTCAGCGCCGTCCCGTCCGCAAGCCGCGGAGCGACTCGCCCCGTCAGGCACTGCCCTCGCAGCCGGGCGAGATCCCGATCGAGGGGCAGACGGACGAGGTCGTGGAGGCTGACGACCTGACGTCGACCAGCTCTGCACCTGAGACCACCTCTGCACCTGAGACCAGCGCTGCACCTGAGACCAGCGCTGCACCTGAGACCAGCTCTGCACCTGAGACCAGCGCTGCACCTGAGACCAGCTCTGCGACAGAGACTGCGACCGAGACAGGCGCCACGACCGAGCCGACCACTGAGGGGAGCGCCGAGTAATGCTGATCCCCCGCAGGGTCAAGCACCGCAAGCAGCACCACCCTGACCGCAGCGGCGCGGCCAAGGGCGGCACCCGGGTGACCTTCGGTGAGTACGGCATCCAGGCGCTCGAGCCGGCGTACGTCACCAACCGTCAGATCGAGTCGGCTCGTATCGCGATGACCCGGCACATCCGACGCGGCGGCAAGGTCTGGATCAACATCTACCCCGACCGTCCACTGACCAAGAAGCCCGCCGAGACCCGCATGGGCTCCGGCAAGGGCTCGCCGGAGTGGTGGATCGCCAACATCAAGCCGGGTCGGGTGATGTTCGAGCTGTCGGGCGTTCCGGAGTCCGTCGCCTCCGAGGCGATGCGACGCGCGATGCACAAGCTGCCCATGAAGTGCCGGTTCGTGAAGCGCGAGGTGGGTGAGTGATGGCCAGTGCCGAGGACCTTCGCGCTCTGGACGACGACGAGCTGGTGGGACGGCTGAAGGAGTCCAAGGAGGAGCTGTTCAACCTCCGGTTCCAGGTCGCCACCGGCCAGCTCGACAACAACAGGCGACTGCAGACAGTCCGCCGGGACATCGCCCGCATCTACACGGTCATGCGCGAGCGCGAGCTCGCCGTTCTGGCTGGCGGTGCCTGATGGGAGAAGCCGTGAACGAGGCAGCACAGAACGACACCGCATCGAACGAGGGGCTGGACCGCAACTTCCGCAAGCTTCGGGAGGGTCTCGTCGTCAGCGACAAGATGAACAAGACCGTCGTCGTCGCCGTCGAGGACCGCGTGCAGCACCCGCTCTACGGAAAGACCATGCGCCGGACGAGCCGGCTCAAGGCGCACGACGAGGAGAACACCGCCGCCGTCGGCGACCGGGTGCGTCTCATGGAGACGCGTCCGCTGTCTGCCACGAAGCGGTGGCGCGTCGTCGAGATCCTCGAGAAGGCGAAGTAAGAAGTAATGGGGATGACCAAGTAATGAGGATGAAGCTGTGATCCAGCAAGAATCGCGACTGCGCGTCGCCGACAACACCGGTGCGAAGGAGATCCTCTGCATCCGCGTGCTCGGTGGCTCAGGGCGTCGCTACGCCCGTATCGGCGACATCATCGTCGGCACCGTGAAGGACGCTCTTCCGGGTGCTGCGGTGAAGCGTGGTGACGTCGTCAAGGCGGTCATCGTCCGTACGGTGAAGGAGAAGCGTCGTCCCGACGGCTCCTACATCAAGTTC
>JBKJUS010000198.1:0-9564 GCA_046590575.1 Mycobacteriales bacterium
GCCCATCAAGGTGATTGTCCCGGTGGCGCGGGTCGCCGCGACCGCGAGCTCCATCGCCTCGATCCGGCCGGCCGACTCGAAGGTGTAGTCGAATCCACGCGGCTCGAGATGGAGCAGCGCCGCCAGGTCCGGCTCCACTGCCTCCGTGGCGCCGATCTCCAGTGCGAGTCGCCGTCGCTCCGGGTTCGGGTCGACGACGACGACGCGGGACGCCCCGCTCACCAGCGCGCCCATCGCTGCGCTCGCCCCGACTCCTCCGCAGCCGAGCACCGCGACGGTCGACCCCGGTCGCACCCGCGCGTCGTTCATGACCGCGCCGAAGCCGGTGGTCACCGCGCAGCCGGTCACCGCAGCCACCGTGAGCGGCACTCCGTCGGAAACCGGTGTCAGTGAGCGCTGCCGCAGCACGGTCGCGGTCGAGAACGTCCCGGTCCCGAAAGCCTGGAGCAGTGGCTTTCCCCGGTGCGTGTAGCGCGGGCGCGCTGCGAACCTCTCCTCGCAGAGCGGCGGGTAGCCGGACTCGCAGTAGCGGCAGTGTCCGCAGTGATGTGCGATGGAGACGACCACCCGGTTGCCCGGCGCAAACCTGGTGACCGCAGGGCCGCACTGCGCGACGACCCCGGCCGCCTCGTGGCCGAGCACCACCGGGTACGTCGTCGGCAGCACTCCCGATGCGCAGGACAGGTCGGTGTGGCAGATCCCAGTCGCCGCAATGCGGACCAGCACCTCGTCGTCGACGAGGTCGGCGAGCTCGATGTCGTCGACCTGCGGTGGCTCGCCCGGGCCGGTGACGACCACGGCGCGAGCGGCGTGCGGCATGGGTGGAGAGTGGCTGAGCGGTGGTGTAATCGTCAACATGATCGAACAGCTGCGTGCGCTCATCGAGCGCGACATCGCCGCTGGACTCACGCGTGGGATGCAGCTCTTCGTCGCCCAGCACGGCCGGACCCTGATCGACGAAGCGCTCGGCGTACGCGGCCAGGATGATGACCTGGTCACGACGCTGACGCGCTTCAACCTGTTCTCGGCCACCAAGCCGATCACTGCGACGGCCCTGCATCTCCTGGTAGACCAGGGCCACGTCTCGTACGACGACCCGGTCGTGCGCTTCGTCCCGGACTTCGGCCGGCACGGCAAGGATGCGGTCACGGTCGGGCACCTGCTGACTCACCAGGCCGGCATCCCCGACACCGACGAGGTGGTGCCGGTGGCCGCCTTTGCCGACTTCCCGGACGCGGTCGCTCGCATCTGCGCTCTCGAGCCCACATCCCCGCCGGGCGGAGCGGTCACCTACCATCCCCTGACCGGTGCGGCGATGGTGGCCGAAGTCGTGCAGCGCGTCAGCGGCGAGGACTTCCGCAGGTTCTGCGCCGACCACGTGCTCACGCCGCTCGGCATGACGCACACGACGTACGGACTGCCTGACCTCCTGACCGATGAGACCAGCGACACGGTGGGCGCGACGCCGGAGCGCGCGGCGGTCGCCGACGTGTGGCGCGCTCGGGAGGCGCGACGCGCACTGCATCCCGGCATCGGAGCTCACTCGACCGCGCGGGACCTCGCCCGGCTCTACCAGACGTGGCTCGACGAAGGTGTCTACGACGGCGGGCGCCTGGTCGCCGAGAAGACCGTCGCACTCGCCACCTCGGTCGTCGCTCCGACCCTGCCCTCGGCAGGGTTCGGGCTTGGGTTCATCGTCGGCGTCGATCCCGCGGGGAGCAGCCGAGGGGTGCTGTGCTCGGAGCGCACGTTCGGCCATCCCGGGATGTGCTCGACCCAGGCGTACGCCGACCCGTCGAACGGACTCGTCGTCGTCCTCCTCGCCAACGTCGACCCCGGCCAGGAAGAGAGCGACCGACGCTTCTCGATCCTCTGCAACACCATCCAGCGAGGAGTCATCGATGGCTGAGGACATGATCGCGGGCCGCAGCTTCGGAGAAGTGCTCGCCGACCTGGCTGCCGTGGACCCGGACCGGCCCGCGGTGACCTGCGGCGCGGTCACCCTTTCCAGACGCGATCTCGACGATCGGACCAACGCGCTCGCGCGGGCCTACGCCGACCACGGTGTCACGCCAGGCAGCTTCGTCACGATTGGCCTGCCCAACGGCATCGAGTTCATCGAGAGCGCGTTCGCTGCCTGGAAGCTCGGCGCAATCCCGCAGCCAGTGTCCTTCCGTCTTCCCCCGCGAGAACTCGACGCGATCGTCGACCTCGTGCAGCCGAACCTCCTGGTCGGACTGACTTCGGGCGCCTCGCCCTGCCCGGCCGTCGTAGCGGGCTTCGCCCCCCCGCCTGGCACGCTGACGACACCGCTGCCACGCACGGTCTCGCCGTACTGGAAGGCGCCGACGTCCGGCGGCTCGACCGGCCGACCGAAGGTCATCGTCGCGGCCCAGCCCGCGGTGATCGAGTCAGTCGTCGGGTTCGGCCGCACGATCCGCATCCCCGAGGATGGCACCGTCATCACGACGGGCCCCCTCTACCACAACGGGCCGTTCCTCACGACGGCGATCAGCCTGCTCTTCGGCTCGCATGTCGTGGTGATGCCGCGCTTCGACGCGATGACGGCGCTGGAGCTGGTGGAGCAGCACCGGGCCGACTGGATCTACACCGTGCCCACCATGCTGCTGCGCATGTGGCGGCTGCCCGAGGCTGATCGCGAACGGGCGGACCTGTCCTCCCTGCACACCGTGATCCACATGGCTGCACCGTGCCCCGAGTGGCTCAAGCGGGTGTGGATCGACTGGGTCGGACCGGAGCGGGTGTGGGAGATCTACGGCGGGTCAGAGGTGCAGGCGGTCACCGTCATCGGCGGCACCGACTGGCTCGCCCATCCCGGCACCGTCGGCAAGCCGTTCGTCGGCGAGATCTGCGTCTTCGACGACGACGGTAAACCCGCGGCGCCCGGCACGTCGGGGCCGCTGTGGATGCGCCGCGGCGCCGGCGTACCCAACCCGTACCGCTACATCGGCGCGGAGGCGCGGCGGCGTGACGGTGGCTGGGAGTGCCTCGGCGACGTGGGCTATCTCGACGACGAGGGTTACGTCTACCTGCTCGACCGCGACTCGGACATGATCATCGTCGGCGGCGCCAACGTCTATCCCGCCGAGGTCGAAGCCGTGCTGGAGGAGCACCCGGCGGTACGCACCAGCTGTGCCGTCGGCGTACCGGACGAGGACCTCGGCCAGGTGGTGCACGCGATCGTGGAGACCGCGGGCGAAGTAACGGACACTGAGCTGCTCGCCTTCTGCGCCGAGCGGCTGCTGCGCGAAAAAGTGCCACGGGTCATCCATCGCAGCGCGACTCCGCTGCGCGACGAGGCCGGCAAGGTTCGCCGTTCCGCCGTACTCGCCGAGCTGGTGGAACGTCTTCAGCCCTGAGCCGTCGGCTCAGATCGGGAGGAGAACTTCCACTGTCACACGGGAAGTCGCTTGTTGCCGCTGGTGTAGACGAAAGCACCGTTTCTGAACACGAAGTCGCGATACGTGCCGCCGCCGTCGTGCTGGTTCGCCGCGTACCTCGTCGGGTTGAACGCGCCGGGGCTGCTGTAACTCGCACCCAACGCGTGCACGCCGCCGGCCAGGCCGGCCGGGGTGAGGCTCGTCACGTTGAGGAAGCTCTTCTGCAGGAAGAACAGCGCATGGCAGTACGTCGTCGCCGTGAAGCGGGCGCCGCGCACGGACATGTCCTGGCCGGCCTTCTTCTGGATGTCGAGGCACAGCGTGTCGCTCGGGCCGGTCGGCCCCGGGTCAGCCGGGTTGTTCACGTCGAGCAGCTGGGACCAGCCGACTCCATTGACGTTGGCCAGCTGCTGGCGCGGGATCGGCTCGGTCGACTCGAGCAGGTTGGGGTACTGCTCGGTGGAGATGCCGTACTTCGGCCGGTAGCCCTGGCTCTCGGCGGCTGGCATGAACGTCATCGGGTAGGCGTTGGCCTCGCCGAGGAAGTGGATGTTCGTGACGCCTTCCTCCTGGAACCGCGCCACAAAGGTCGCGTCCGCCGTGGTGGCGCCGTACGGCGCCGCCTGCACGACCACCTTGGTGACGCCGAAGCTCTTGATGATCGGGATCATCTTCTTGTTGACGACCGAGGCGTAGAACTCGTCGTCGTAGTGGATGATCCCGACGACCGTGGGCTTGTCTGGGTCCGGCGCCTTGTAGAAGCCGGCCCGGCCGAGCACGGTCGCCACTGCGGTGGCGGTGCGGTCGACCGTCAGCGCCTTGGGACCGGTGCCGGTGTAGTAGTAGTCGCGGTAGGCCGAGAGCCGCTTCTCGTCGATCGGCATCCCGTCGTGGATGCCCGGCACGCCGGCCTTGCCGAGGCAAGTCAACAATGCGGCGCGGGCCATCGCGTTGTTGACGGCGGCGAAGACCCGGTCGTCGTTGGTCCACTGCTCGCAAGCCTCAGCCTCGAACGAGCCGTCCGTGTAGGAACCGGCCCGGCCGAAGTCGACGGTGTAGTACGACGGCACGACCTTGCGGCCCGCGATGCCGCCCTTGGTATTGATGTAGCTGACCACGGCGTTGGCCTGCTTGCGGCCATCTCCGAAAGCGGCGTCGATGCCAAACGTCTCGGCGATAGACCCCGGCTGGAAGAGCGAAATGCCGATCTTGATCTCGGTCGCGCTGAACCCGGGCCCGGACTTCCCGGCCGACGGGACGACCGTGGTGCTCCCGGCGCGGGTCGGTGCAGCGCTAGCGCCGGTGCCGCCGGGCGCCGCACCGGTCGATCGGCGTTCCGGCGCTGAGGAAGCTGACGCGAGAGCGCTCTGGGGCAGCTCGCCGGTCTTCACCTTCTCGATGATCTCCGCCTTCGTCAGCGGTGTCCCGTCGACGTCAAGCAGCGCGGAAGGGGACGGGCTCGGTGAGTTGGTTGCCGCCAGCCCCCTCGACTCGTCACTCGACACCGTGTTCGTCGAGGAGCACGCGCTTAGCGCGGTCGCCGCGACTATCGCGGCTACGAGCGCTCGGTGCCGCAGCAGGACATTACGACGCACTTTCATGACTCCTCGGTCGTCAGGACGTCAGGACGTCAGGACGTAGCCATCGGCTTGAGGCCGCTGGTGTAGCGGAAGGCCTTGGCCTCGAAGTTGTAGGCGAACTCGCGGTAGCTGCTGAGGCAATCGTGCTGGGTCGAGGAGAACCGGCAGGTGAAGCCGGCCGGCGGGATGAACGACGTGCCCAAGCCCTTCACCACCCCGGCCACGCCCGCGGACGTGACGGTCGGGGCTTGGTCGATCGCCTGCTTGAGGAACAGCAGCCCGCTGCAGAAACTCATCGCGGCGAGGCGCGCACCGCGGTCAGCCACTGAAATGGACGCGTTCTTGAAGATCTCCAGGCATAGCCGATCGGCGGAGTTGGTCGGGCCGGGATCGCCCGCGTTGTCGGTGTCCTGCATTGGGGAGACGCCGTAGCCGATCGCGTTGCGAAGCTGCTCGGGCGGCACCTGGGCTGCCGCGAGCTGGATGGCCGGCGCGTGGTCGCTGCGCAGCGCGTACTTGGGACGGTACAGCTGGTTCTCCGCCGCCGGCATGAAGGTGTAGGCATAGGAGCCGCCCTCGCCGAGGAACATCACGTTGGTGACACCCTCCGCCTGGAAGCGCGAGACGTAGGTGCTGTCGGCCGTCGTGAGACCACGGCCGGCAGCCTGCTTGACGACCTTCTTACCGCCGCAGGCGAGGATGCCCTTCTCGTAGATGTCGTCAACGACCTTGCGCAGCGGCGCCTCATCGAAGTAGATGATGCCGACCGTAGCGCCCTTGTACCAGCCGCGACCGCAGAGGAACTTGTTCTCGGTATGAGCCGCGCGGTCGTGGACCACGCTCGATCCGGCCATCGTGGTGTAGTACCACTGGCGGTTCGGCGCCATGCGCGCCTCGTCGATCTGCATGCCGTTGTGCACGCCGAGGACGTCCTTCTTGGCCAGGCACGCCAGCAGCTGCTGGCGCTGTAGCGAGAGGTTGATCGCGGCGAAGACCTTGTCGTCCTCGGTCCACTGCTCGCAGGCCGCCGCCTCGAACGCTCCGTCGGTGCCGCCGGTCGTCGTGAAGTCGACCTCGAAGAAGGAGGGCACGACCTTTCGCCCGGCGATCCCACCATTCTTGTTGACGTAGTTGATGACTGCATAGGCCTGCGCCTCGTTGTCGCCCACGTCCACGTTGACCCCGAGGTTCTTGGCGAAGTCCCCGAGCTTGAACGTGGAGATCCCGATCTTGATCTCCTTGTCGGTGACGCCGGGCCCGACAGGTCCCGGCTTGACCGTCCCGGCCTTCGTGGGACCGGGCGTCGACCCGCCTGCCGGTCGGGCCGCAGTGCCCCCGCTCGACTGGCTGCTGGGCGCTGATGACGCCGATGCCAGCGCGCTCCGGGGCAGCTCACCCGTCTTCACCTTCTCGATGATCTCTTCCTTCGTCAGCGGCGTCCCATCGACGTCCAGCAAGGCGGACGGAGACGCGCTGGGCGACTCGACCACCTCCAGCCCCTTCGACTCGTCACTCGACTTCTTGTTCGTCGAGGAGCACGCACTCAGCGCGGTGGCTGCGACTATCGCGGCCACGAGCGCTCGGTGCCTGATCGCGTGGCGTGCAGTCATGGTGGCTTCCCTCACGGAGAACGAGACGGGGTGACTGGGACGGCGTCCGGGGTGTGAGAACGTGTGAGAAGTGTCGCACTAATCACACCTTCTGACTACACCGGTGTTTCACCCTCCGCCTGCCGGAAGCGGGGGTCAACCGAGGTCGGGACGCTGAACGAGTATGCGCCCGAACCGCACTCGACGGGGGCGGCACCAGGCACGTGCACCGCAGCCGTGGCGCCAACCGGGATCTCCACGTCGACCCGCAACGTACCGTCGGGCAACCGCCTCCAGCCCGCGCGCACCACGCCGTACGCCGACCGGTGGCTTGCCGATGCCCACTGGAGCGCCGAATCGGGTGCCGGGGCCAGCCGCAGCCGGCGCCCGCCCGGCTCGGCGTAGTCGATGCCGGCGACGGTGCGGTAGAGCCACTCCCCGACCGAGCCGAGGGCGTAGTGGTTGTAGGAGTTCATCGCCGAGTCGCCGTACCCAGACTTCTCGGTCCAGCCGTTCCATCGCTCCCAGATCGTGGTCGCACCGAACTTGACCGCATAGAGCCAGGACGGGTACCCCTCCTGGAGCAGCAGGCGGTAGGCGAGATCCGTGCGCCCGCCGTCAGTCAGCGCCGGCAGCAACTGCCCGACACCAAGGAATCCCGTCGTCAGGTGGGTGCCGTGCGCCTCGACGTCGTCAACCAGCCGCTGCACTGCAGCACGTGCTGCGTCGCCGGGAATGAGACCGAAGCGCAGGGACAGCGCATAGGCGGTCTGTGTCTCGCAGGTGAGCCGACCGTCGGCGAGGAGAAACTCCGCCCGGAATGCGTCGGCGATGCGCTCGGCCAGGCCATGCATGTCCCGCGCCTCGTCCTCGAGATGCAGGAGCTCGGCCGCCTTCGCCGTCAGCCGGGCGCTCTGAGCGAAGTAGGCAGTCGCGATGAGCGACTTGTCTGTGTCGACGTCGACATTGAGCCAGTCACCGTTGTCATAGCTTCGAGCGTGTCGCCAGAGCAGGTCCGGGTTGTGGGCGTGGACGTAGCCGACCCAGCGGGCCATCGCGGGATAGCACTCGGCGAGCAGAGCCTCGTCGGCGTACTGCTGCGACACCGTCCAGGGCACGATCACCCCCGCATCCGCCCAGCCCGCCGAGCCATCCGGTCCGAGCACCACAGCAGGCGCCACGTCGCAAAAGCTGCCGCCGGGTGTCTGGGTGTCGACGAGGTCCCGCAGCCACTTGGTGAAGAACCCGGCCATGTCGAACAGGTAACAGGCGGTGGGGGCGAAGACCTGCGCGTCACCCGTCCAACCCATGCGCTCGTCGCGCTGCGGGCAGTCGGTCGGGATGTCGAGGAAGTTGCCGCGGGCGCCCCAGACGATGTTGTCGTGCAGTCGGTTGACCCCCTCGTCGGAGCAGGTGAAGTGCCCGACCTGCTCGAGGTCGGAGCCGCAGACGACGGCAGTGACATCGGCCGGTTCAAGGTCGCCGGGGTAGTTCGAGACCTCGGCGTATCGGAAGCCGTGAAAGGTGAACGTAGGCTCGACGGTGAGCGCTCCCCTGCCGTCGAGCACGTAGGAGTCGGTCGCCGTGGCGGTGCGCAGGTTCTCGACGTAGAGACCACCGTCCGGCGCCAGGATCTCGGCATGCCGGACGGTGACCGTGGACCCGGACGCACCGTCGAGCCGGAGCCGAACCCAGCCGACGAGATTCTGACCGAAGTCGATCCGATGCGTGTCCAGCCCGACGCGCTCGACGGCGGACGCCGGCCGCTCCTCGGTGACGCGCACCGGAGGCGCCGGCGAGAACACCCGACGAGCTGCCGTCCCGGCCGTGATGCGGACCGGCTGCCCAAGTCCGGCTGCCGAGCTCGACCGACACCAGGCGTCGTCGACGAGCCGCGCGTCGAAGGTCTCACCGAGCAGCATGTCGCTGCTCACCAGCGCGCCGGAGCCGGCCCGCCAGCTCTCGTCGGTGACGTGCACTGCCCGTCCGTCGTCAGTGTCGACCTCGATCTGCGCCAGCAACGACGGGGCGTCGCCGTAGTGCTCGCGCGTGCCCTGGAAGCCGACGTAGCCGGCGTACCAGCCATCGACCAGCACCGCCCCGACGGCGTTGGGGCCCTCCACCAGATGCTCGGTCAGGTCGAGCACCTGGTACTGCACCCGCTGGTAGTAGTCGGTCCAGCCGGGGGTGAAGCGGGCGTCGCCGACGCGCCGGCCGTTGCAGTGCAGCTCGTAGAGGCCCAAGGCGGTGACGTAGGCGCGGGCACGCCGTACCGGTCCGCTGACCTGCAGGTCGGTGCGCAGGTAGGTGACCGCCGACGCGGTGGTCGGGGCAGCGGGTGCGATCCACTGCGCCTGCCAGTCTGCGAGGTCCAACAAGCCCATCTCCCACGACGCCGCAGGCGCGTACGGCGAGGCCAGGTCGAGGTCGTCCCAGACCCGGACTGACCAGTGAAGCTGCTGGCGGCTCGTCAGCGCCGAACCGCCGTAGGGGACGAGCACGCACTCCGACGAGGGCACCTTGCCGCTGTCCCAGACGTCGGCCGTCTCGTCGAGCACGCCCTGGGGCGAGCTGGCGACGAGGACCTGGTAGGCCGTCTGCGTCGTACCCGGTCGGCTTGCCTGGACCTGCCAGCTCAACCGGGGCGGTCGGCGGTCCATCCCACGAGGGTTGACCAGGTGCTCACAGCGCAGCCGCTCGGCAGCCAGCTCGGTCAACGGGCGGCGACCAGGGCGTCGGCGTGCTGGTTGCAGTATTTCTCGCGCACCGCAGCGCGGCTGCAGGGCGAGCCACTCTTGGTGGTTGCCGCGCACCTGCCTGCGGCCTTGGCGGGGGACGCCGCCACCAGACCGGACCGCTCGACGGCGACCGAGCTGCCGCCGAGGTAGGACTCCAGCACCATGGGGTCGGCGATCACCTCGGCCGGCGTCCCCTCGGCGATCACCTTGCCGGAGTCGAGGGCGATGATGCGGTCGGAGATGCCCATGATCAACG
>JBKJUS010000020.1:0-7445 GCA_046590575.1 Mycobacteriales bacterium
GCACGCAGCCACAGCGGGCTGGTGTCCGCGCCGGTGGCCAGCGCCACGGCGAGTTTCCGGCTGCGGGTGTGGAACTTCCGTGGTGCCGGGACGAGGAGCAGCGACAGGAAGCCGCACTCGCCGTCGCGCTGGCCACCGGCGCGGACACCAGCCCGCTGTGGCTGCGTGCTCTCGGCCTGCCCTTCGACCTCCTCTACGCGGTCCTCGACAGCCTGTTCTCCACCGCCCCGCCGACGGCCGCGGCGCCGCACGCCCCGCCGGTCGCGCACGCCGACCTCGAGGCGATGCTGAAGTGGATCAACGGCAAAGCGGCACAGCCCGCGTTCACCACCACCCTGGTCACCGGCTGGGGAGCCGCCGATGCGGCCCGCGCGCGGGCCGGCCACGACGCGCTCGTCGGTGCGCTCGGCCAGTTCGCGGTCCCCGAGCAGAACGCCCTGCACCCGCGCGCCGAGCGCGACGCCTGGACGAAGGCCGCGGCCGGCGCAGCGCCGCGGCGCCAGCGCTGCGTCCTGGGCGTGCAGGAGCTCGCCGGGCTGGTCCACATGCCCGGCCCCGACCTGGTCATCCCGCACCTGCGGCGGACCACCGCGCGACGCCGCGAGCAGCACGCTGCCGCCGCACCCGGCAGCCTCGTCCTGGCCGAGACGACCCACCGCCAGCACGCCGAGCCGGTCGGCGTCACCGTCGCCGACCTGATGACCCACGCCTACGTCGTCGGCCCGTCCGGCACCGGCAAGACCAGCCTGCTCACCCGCCTCGTCCTCGAGCTCGCCGAATCCAACACAGCCGCCGTCGTCCTTGACCCGCACGGCGACCTCACCCGCCAGGTCCTCGCCCGCCTCCCCGACGACGCGCTAGAGCGCACGCTGCTGTTCGACCTCACCGACACCGCCAACATCCCCACCGTCAACCCGCTCTGGCTGCCGCCCGCTGCCGATCCCAGCCAGGCGATGCTCGCGAAGGCGGTCCGCTCCGCTGCGGTCGCCGCCGTCTTCGCCGACCTGTGGGACCTGCACCGCTCCAGTGCACCCAACCTGCTGCACTTCCTCGAAGCCGCTCTCGCCGCGCTTGTCGGCAGCGGCGACAGCTGCCTCGCCGAGCTGCCCCGGTTCCTCACCGACGCCGGCTTCCGCCGCGACGTCGTCCGCCGCTGCGACGACCCGCGGGTCAAAGCCCGCTGGGACGAGTTCGCCCAGCTCGGCGCCGAGGACCGGTCCCGTACCGTCCGCTCGATACTTAACAAGGCCGCCGCGTTCGACCGCAACCCGCTCCTCGGCACCATGTTCGGCGACCCCGGCCCCGGCCTGCGACTCGACGAGGTCATCGACCACCGGCGGCTGCTGCTGGTGAACCTGCCCCGCGGCCTGGTCCCTGAGGGCACCGTCGAGCTCGTCGGGTCGCTGCTCGTGACCGGGCTCTACCAGGCTGCGCTGGCCCGGGAGTCCCGTCCCGCCGACCAGCGCCCACTCGCCGTCGCCGTCATCGACGAGTTCCAGGAGTTCGCGCTCTCCACGTTCGCTCGGGTCGTCACCGCCACCCGCAAGTACGGCCTCGGCCTCGTCGTCGCCAACCAGAACCTGTCTCGGATCCGCGCCATCAGCCCCGACGTGCTATCCACCCTGCTGGCGAACATCACCACCCTGGTTGCCTTCCGCACCAGCCCCGGCGACGCCGAGGTCCTCGCCCCGATGCTCGCCCCGTTCACCCCGGACGACCTCACCTTGCTCGACGCCTACGAGTGCTACTGGAAAGCCCCCATCCCCGGCCGCGCCCCGCAGACCGTCTCCGCCCGCACCCTGGCCCTACCCCCACCCATACGGAACGACGAAGACACCACCCACCTCGCCGCCCGCCTGCGCCTCCCCGGTCGCCCCCTCGCCCACGCCCAGCACCGGCGCGCCAGCGAATGACCAGCAGCCCGCTGGTCCTCAGCGACCGCGACCACGCCATCATTCGCGCCGTCTGGTCTCTCGGCGCCACCACCTCCGACGTGCTGCGCCCACTCGTCACCCCGGCGTCCGGGCCGCGCGCCCTACGCCGCCGGCTGCAGCAGCTCTGCGCACACCGATACCTCCGGCAGCGCCGTGTCGTCGGCGGCCGCGGGCACCTCTACCTCTACACCGTCGGCCATGCCGCCGTCCGCGCTGACGACGGCCTGCGCGACGGCTGGCAGCCCAGCCTCGCCCAGCTCGAGCACACCCTCGCCGTCGGCGACGTCCTCGCCGCACTCGTCACCACCGACGCCCCCGCGCCACTGACCGTCACCAGCTGGCAAGGCGAAGCCGAGCTCCGCAGCTGGGCCCGACATAGCGACCCCTACCCCGACGCGCGGATCACCTGGACCCAAGACGGCAGGCCCGGCGCCTGGCAGCTCGAAGTCGACCGCGGCACTGAGCCCCGCCGCGTCTGGCGCCGCAAGCTCGTCCGCTACGCCGTCGCCGACAGCACCGACACGATCCTCGTCGTCACCACCAGCCCCCGCCGCGCCGCCAACATCGCCCGCCTAGCCGGGATCGAGGGCCTACCTCTCATCGCCACCACCTTCGCCCACATCCACGCAGTCGGAACCACCTGGTGCATCGACAGCCACGCCCGCCGCGGTCCTCTAGGAAAGCTCGCGACAGACTGACCGCACTGAGCCCGCCGTGTCCGTCATGCTTGATCCATGTGGCGGCCACCTGCGCAGACACGCGCTCCAAGAATTCTCGAGTGTCCCGCCACCGGCAAGCCACCAACGCCGCGAGGCGCCTCTGTGGCAGGACCGCGAGGCGAAATCGAGGTGATCACAAACGGCCACAGCTCCACTCTGCACCAGCGGATTGTTCCCGACTAGCGGCCGCTTGCCAGGGGCGCTACCTCAGTCCGGCCGCTGGCTGCGGAGGTGAAACCTGCGTTGGCCGCACAGGCTTTCGGCGCGAGCATGCGACTGACTTGTCGGCCGGGCCAAGGTGACGTCGCGCGGATGGTTGCGCTGGAACCAGATCGCCGCGTACGGCCGCGTGCCGATCTGAGGAGGTCAGGCACCGACCATGACACAGCTCGGTGAGCCCGCGCGATAGGTCGCCGTACTCTTCGCGTGGTCCGAGCTGTGCATGGTCGCGGAGTAGCCTCGGCCGGGCCCTGTGGCTCCGGAGTTGCCGACTCCGCGGAAGGTTGTGATCGAGAAGCCAGAGATGGTTGTGCCCCGTGCGATGACGGCGTGTGGTCTGAACGCGCTCAACGGTGCCGTGATCCGGATCTCACTCGCGTCCTCGTCGAAGACCCCGTCGACTACCGCCCGGCGCTCCGATGTGGACGAACCGCCGTTCTCGTCGCCCACCGACGAGGTCACCACCCATAGCTGAAACAGCTCGCCGTCAACGGTACGACCGGCCTCGAGATGGAACCGACTGCGCTGCGCGGTGAACATGAACTGGTAGAACGAACCTGCTGGCGAGCGCGGGTCCAAGGACACGAGCTCGTCCACCCGGATCACTGCGGTGAGCAGGCGATCGTTCGAGGCGACGTCGGCTGAGACGACGTCCAGGCTCGAGGAGTTCGTTACTGCATTCGGCTCGAACGCAATGTCGCTGTCTCCCCGTTCGTCAACGACGAGTTTGCACGCCCACCCAGGCGCCGCCGTGGCGGAAACCGCCATGCTCATCACGAGCAAGCAGCCCACCAACGAAATGACCTTCGTCATCGCTCGCTCCTTACCAGCTCGGTGGCCGGTGTCCGGGTAAACCGGCATCGTACTCACCTGGACACCGGCGCGATTAACGGGCTAGTCAGGTTCCAGTCAGCTTCCGGCTACGGACAATGCTGGGCGGAGGCGTTGTCGGCGTTGCCGCCGACGAGGTCGCACACCGCTACCTTGTCATGCGGCAAAAAGTCCCACAACGGTAAAGATGTCGTACACGGCCGGAAGGTTCGGCGGGTCTCGCTGCAAGTGTCACGTCAGCGCCACCAGCACCTGGCACGCACCGCCGGGAACGAGGATCGTTCTGCGCCCAGCGTCGAATCTTTGCCCGGCCGTAATCGGCTGCGGGCAGTTATCCCGCGATCCGCGCACGGCTCGGCATGAACACCGCCAATCTCATCCTGTGGGTGCCACGTCCAGCTCAGCCGGCACAGTCTGACCGACTGTCAGCAGCCGTTCGCCCAGTAAACGGGATTCACGACCCGTAGCTCCCCGTCGTGCTGAAGGAGGGTGACTGCGCAGCCCTTCGAGTCGGCGCTCTCGCGGATGACGAATGAGGCGAGCCGGATCTCTGTGGTCGCGTAGGTGAACGAGGCGGTGATGTCCGGTCGGGACGGTGCCTTCGCTGCAGTGTCGTCGTGGATCTGCACGCAGGTCCCTTTGTTCAGGGCGAGCTGGCACACTCCGCTGCCATCGCCGATGACTGACGCTTCGACGAGCTTGTCGACGACGGCGCGCGCTTCGGCGGGTCTCAGTGCGATCGGGTCGTTGGCAGTGTGCACTGCAATGCTCACTGCAATCAGGGACAGGGCCACGATGAACACGGCCGCCGGGGCCCACCTTCGCGCACGGGCGAGGGGAAGGGATCCGCCCTCGCTCTCGAGCTGGACGCGAAGTCGCTCCACGTCTCGCCCGGTCCGCACGAGGAGAGACGCGCACAGAAGCAGAAACGCCAGCCGTTCCCACCGACTCTCGGCCTGCCACGCCAGAAGCCCCATACACGCGGCCGGTAGGAAGTACAGGATCTGCGATCCGGCCACCCGCTCGGCGGTCAGGCTCCTCGGCAGCACTCGATCGTCGAGCGCGCTGAGTCGCTCCATCAGCTTCGTCACTTCTGGGCTCCCAGTTCGCAGTCCTTGATGAGCTGCTGGACCTCTTCAAAGAACTGGTCGAAGTTGAGGATTCGACCTGCCTTCACGTCGGCCTGAATGCGCGCGTTCAGTTCACGCTGCTTGGTTTGTACGCAGGCCGACCCTCCGGCGCCCGCTGCCAGCGGGTCGTCGGCGTCCAGAACCTGATCGGCCGGGGGTGCCTCGATGGAGACCGGCTTGCCGTAGTCGAAGAAGTCGAAGGTCACGACGCTCGTGGCATCGCCGACCGGCGCTTGGGATGGTCGAACGGCGGCCATCTGCTTGGACACGTCGAGCTTGAGCCGGAACCGTCGGGGCAGGTTGTCGTCGTCGATCCACACTTCGCTGACGACATCCGGAACGGCGCCCAGCACCCCCGACTCTGACTGATCATCTGAGCCGCTGGTACGGAATCGGTACCGTGTAGTCCGCACTCCGCGGATGGTCTCCCGGCCCAGACTGCGAACGTCCTTCGAGATGCGCTTGAGGGTCGCCAGCGTCGCGCGCGGGTCAGCACCGGCCCCGGAGAACGCACCGAGCTGGGAAGAGCCTTCGGTGCGGATCCAGCGCTTTCCGGCCGTGAGCGCCGTGCCCGCTCCGTCAGGGATGGACGTGTAGAGATCGCCGTCTACGACGATCGTGCGTTGCGTCGGGGTCGACTTGCCGTTCACCTCGGTCACCATCGTCAGTGACGTTGCGTCCGTGCGGAAGTCGATCTCTCCCGAGATGCTCACTGAGCTTGCGATCCCGGCTGCACTGAACTCTGCGGTGCCTTCGATGCGCGCAGTGCCTAGGTCCTCAGCCTTGCCTGCTGCAGCGGTGAGGACCGTGACCGGGTCGCCCAGCACGGTCCCGCGACGGTCGAGCGCGACGACTGAGCCGACAATGGCAAGTACCAGGCAGAGCGTGCCGAGCGACTGCAGTCCCCGACGGTGTCGCTGCGCACCCGCCTCGGCGAGGATGCGCTCGTAGCGGTCCGGCGGGTGAGGTGGATCTCCGACCGAGCTCTTGAGAAGGTGCACGACGGTGTCGTCGTCGATGCGGGTCATCGGTGTCCTCCGGTCGTGACAGGGGAGAGGCCGGAGCTTTCCGACGCTGTCTCGTCGAGCAGGTCGCGCAGCCGGGCGAGTCCCCGCGCCGTCTGGCTCTTCACGGTGCCGACCGAGCAGGACAGGATGCGTGCGACCTCGGCCTCTGACTGGTCGTCGTAGTGGCGCAGCACGACGGCGGCTCGTTGTTTCGGCGGCAACGTCGCGAGCGCCCGTCGCAGCCGGTCACGCTGATCGATCGGCGCATAGGAGTCGTCCCCCACGATCTCCGGAAGCGTTTCGGTGGGTCGCTCACCGCGCCACGCGCGCTGCCACCAGCTGGAGTAGGTGTTCACCATGACCCGTCGTACGTACGCGTCGAGGTTGTCCCGGTCGTGCACCCGGCCCCACGCGCGGTAGACCTTCGCCAAGGATGTCTGCAACAGGTCCTCCGCGTGACCCCAGTCGCCGGTCAGCAGATAGGCGGTCCGCAGGTAGGCCGGCGACCGACCCTGCACGAACTCGCGGAACTGCGCCTCATCAGCCGGTGTCATGAACCAAACCCCCTTCCCCCGGCCTACACCAGCCGAAGGTAGGAGAAGGTTGTCAGGTCTATCGAAGAAAGTCGCTGGCACGCGCCTCACCTGCATCTGGAGCCAGAGCAGGTGACCCCCGCAAGCCGGGCGCCCTTCGCAGACACCCGCCCAGCGAGGACCAAGAGTTTGCCGCTACCTGGCCCTCCCGCGGATGTCAGTACGGGCCGTGGTCAACCGGGCGAATTCATGACCTCGGCTAGACGGGTGGGTTTGCCCGACAAGCGTCATGAGCAGCACACGGCCCATCTCGTCGACCGGGGGGAGGGGCCGCGGGACCTTTCGGCGTTGCCGCAGCTAGGACTGGTCGCGGTCCAGGATCGTCAGGCGGACATCGACCGGGGTGATGCTCTCCACCAGCGGGTCCTTAACTAGTCCGCGCAACAGATCAAGTGGCACGTTGGTGAGGTAGACGCCGTGGATGCGGTTACCCCGGCCGAGTTCCTTGAGCCGGTTGACATCGGGGAGCCCGATCTCGCGAAGGTGTGCGTTGTCTCCCTGGCGGAGGCTGGAAGTCCATTCCGCGAACGAGCCCTGGAACGGACGCCTGAAGTCGGTCCGTCGCCAGGTGACCGGGTACTCGTACGACCCGGTGTTGAATGACTTGCGGGCACCTGCGAACGGGTCGTCGTAGAACCACATGGGGGGTAGCAGCGGGTTCAGCGCGTACCGCTGCTCCGGCGCTCCTGTCGTCGGCTCGTACTTCGATGACAGCTCGACCAGCTGCTCTTGAGGCAGCCCTTCGGTGAATTTGACGACCACGTCAGACACCGCGGCGGCAGGGAGGCCCTGGGCGAATGTCCTCGACTGGGCGAGAGTGGCTTCCCCCCGAAGCAGGGCCTCGTCGAGCCTGCCCTGTCCGAGCGAGCTGACGCGAACATGCCCGAGGGTGCTCACGCTGATGCGCGCATCCACCCGAGGGCCGGTGAACTCCTGAATGTTCGGATTCCAGGAGATCCTCCGCTCAGTGCGTCGCCACGATCCGCTTTCGCTCCTTGCCGAAGACCCTTGG
>JBKJUS010000024.1:0-3241 GCA_046590575.1 Mycobacteriales bacterium
GGCGACCTGGCCGTGAACGCCGTCCGGACGGTGCACGTCACCAGCCCGACGACGGGCGCGACCAGCGGCACCTTCACCAACACCGCGACGACCCGGGCCAGCAACTTCGACCCGGTGACGGATTCGGCCACCATCACGGTGCTCGCTCCAAGCCTGACGATGACCAAGGTGGCCGACAAGGTTGAGGTCAACGCCGGTGAGCCGATCGGCTTCACGATCACCGCCAACAACGCCGGTCCCGGCACGGCCTTCGGCGTCATGGTCAACGACCCGCTGCCCGGTGGGACGGGGGTGTCCTGGTCGATCAGCCCGGCGTACTCGGGCCCGGGCACCTGCTCGGTCAATGGCACCGCGCCGAGCCAGATTCTGGTCTGCGACTTCGGAAACCTCGCGCCGACCTCGGGTGCAGTCATCCACCTGCTGAGTGCGACGACGGTCGCGACCGAGGGCGTCTTCCGCAACGTCGCCACGCTCAGGGCGGGCAACCACGGCAACGTCGTCGCCGAGGACACCGTCACAGTGAAGCGGCCTGAGCTGTTCGTCACCAAGGTGTCTTGCACGGACACCGCGGTCCAGGGCGGCCAGCTCGGCTACACGATCACCTTTGGTAACACCGGCGACGCACCGGCGGTCAACGCCGTGCTGACCGACACGCTGCCGACCGGCACCACAGTCTTGGACGCCGGCACCGGCGTCGATGCCGGATCAATCTCGTCCGACGGCCGGACCGTCACCTGGAACGTCGGCACGCTGCCCCCGGGGGCCTCGGGCACCCGCAACTTCACGGTCAGCGTTCCGGTCGTGAACAACGGGACGGTGCTGACCAACAGTGTCACCCTGACGTCGCCCACCGCGCTGCTGGCCACCGGCACCGACGACACCATCGTCAGCAACGCCGGCGCGGCCGGCTCCGCACGGGCCTTCGGCATCGAGGCGTCGCTCCTCGGGGGAACGCTGGGGGTCCCCGCGATGCCTGACACCAACGACATGACCCCGGACTCGCTCGCCGGCCCGGTCGGTGTTCCGGGCACCGTCGCGGCGACCGTGCTCGGCGTCGTCGAGTCCGGCGGCGTGGCCAACGGCGCAACGAACGAGAAGGCCATCGCGACCGTGGCCGAGGTCATCGTGACCGCGAACGGCGTGCGGATCGAGGCCCGCGGCGTGGTCGCGTCGTCGACCAGCACCGCGACTGCACTCACCGCCGGTTCGTCGTCGGCCGGTTCGCTGGTCAAGGAGCTGATCATCGGCACGACCCGCTACACCGATCTCCGCGAGCCGACCACGATCGACGTACGCAACCCGCTGAGCGGTCTGCTTGTCGCTCGGGTGCACGTGCTCGAGAAGGTGCTCGGCGGCGCGGCCGCCGGGGTGCCTCAGCCGGCCGTCGGCGTGATGACGAGCAGCCTCGCGGTCAACGCCGTGCGCGTGGAGCTGCTCGACCTGGCTGCGACCACACTGGTCACCGAGACCAGCGAGATCGTGGTCGCCCACGCTGAGACCTCGGCGACGTTCCCGTCGGGTGTCGCGTGTGGCGGGCTCCTGCCGTCAGTGATCGGCGATGCTTACCTGGTCAACACGCCCAACCTCAACCCCCCGGCCGGATCAGCACAGCTCGGCCTGGTCCGGTTGGGCTCCACCGGCGGGGTGGAGGACGCGACCGTCGCGACCTTGGCACCCCTCGGTGTTGGCACCGGCCAGACGTCGACGAACGGCTCACTGACGCCGACGTTGAACGCGTCGTCCGCGGCCCGGGTCGCCGGTCTCAACCTGCTCGGCGGCGCGATCACGGCGACGGCGGTGGAGGCTACGTCGACCACGACGGGCCGCACCTCCACGGGGGAGACCGTGCTCGCCGACCTGGTCGTCGCCGGGACGAACATCTGCGCCGAGCTCGAGTTGCAGCCGAGGTGCCGTCCGGGTGCGAACACCGTCTTGGTGCTCGACGAGGGGACCACGATCGTGGTGCTCAACGAGCGAGTGGGTGGGCACGGTGACCTGCGCGTCAACGCCGTACACATCTACGTGATCGGCGCCGGCAATCCGTTCGAGCTGCCGGTGGGCGCCGAGGTCATCCTCTCCAGCGCCCGCAGCGGCACGAGCGCTTAGCCGACGAAACGCTGCTCAACTCCGCGGTACGACGACGACCCGCCCGGGGTTTCGCGTCGTACTGCGGAGTTGAAGGCGCGGCAGTCGTCGCCGGCTACTGTCGCGCGGCCTCGAGGTCGAGGAGCGTTCGCTTGGCCGGCAGACCTCCGGCATAGCCGCCGAGGCCGCCGCCCGAGCGCAGCACGCGGTGACAGGGCACGATGACGCACAGCGGGTTGGCGCCGAGGGCGTTGCCCGTCGCACGGCTGGCCGCCGGGTTGCCGGCATCTCGCGCGACGTCGCCGTAGGTGGCGGTGGCGCCGTAGGGGATGGCCGCGGTCCGGGTGAGCACCCGGCGGGCGAACGGCCCGGTCACCAGTCGCCAGTCGATCGCGAGGTCGAACGTCGTACGACGGCCCGCGAAGTACTCGTCGATCTGTCTGCGCACCTTCTCGAGCAGTGCCGGCGCCTCCATCACGCGGGGTGACACCCGGCGGGCGAGCTCATCTGCGGCGACGTCGGCCGGGTCGAACGAGACGCGTACGACGCCCGCGTCGGTGGCGGCCACGACGAGCGGACCGAGCGGCGCGTCGACGACGGCGTAGCGCACATCGAGCAATCCGCCCGCGGCCGCGGCCGCGACCAGTGCACCGGTGAGCTGTGCCGGGGGCCCGCCGGCCAGCCGCGTGGTGGCGCCGGCGAGGACGCGCTCGATGTCGGTCAGGGCGTCCATGTGGACCTCAGCTTCGTGATGGCCTCGTGCACGTTGCGGCGCGCGGCCTCGGGTGTGGTGTCCATCGCTGCGGCGATGTCGGCGTAGGACAGGTCGGCGACGAAGCGGTGCGCGACGGCGGCGCGCTGCTTGGGCGGCAGCGCCCGCACCTGCTGCCAGAGCGCGTCGTCGCCGTCGTACGCCGGCGCCGGGATCTCGGGTAACGCGGTCGCCGGCGTCGGCCGCCGGACCCTCGCGCGGTGCTCGTCGACCCCTTTCCGCTGCGCGATGGTGAGCAGCCAGCTCCGCAGGCTGCCGGCATCGCGCAGGTCGGGGTAGGCGCGCAACGCGGCGATCCAGGTCTCTTGAAAGACGTCTTCGGCATCCTGACGTCCGACGACGCTGATGACGAAGCGCCACACGACCTCGCGATGAGCGTCGTAG
>JBKJUS010000054.1:0-14854 GCA_046590575.1 Mycobacteriales bacterium
GAAGACCAGCGAGCCGACCCAGGCCGTGCCGCGCTCGGCGAGCTCGTAGAACCCGAAGAAGCTGGCCTGCCGGCCGTCGGGCACCATCGAGGAGAACAGCGATCGAGCCAGCGACTGGGAGCCGCCGAGCACCAGCGCGATGGCGACCCCCAGGCCGTACGCCGCCGCCGTGCTGTCCAGTGCGGTCACCGCATAGACCACGATCGCTGTCCAGACCACCAGCGAGGCGAGCAGGACCTGCTTCGCGCCAACCCGCGCGGCCAGTCGGGCTGAGCCCAGCGCGCCGGCGACGGCAACGATCTGAATGAGCAGCACGAGGCTGAGCAGGAAGCCGGTGGCATCCGCCGCTTCCCTACCTTTCGCGACGAAGAGCTCCTGGGTGAGCACCACCGCCGACAGGGCGACGACGGCCTGGATGGCATCGTTGAAGAGCAGGAAGGACCCGAGGTAGCGGGCGGTGCCTGGCAGCGCGCGCAGGGCGGCGAATGCCTCTCGGAGCCCGGCGAGGGACTGCCGCACCTGCGCGGACAGCCGGTCTCCCGGCCCGTGGTCGACGTAGCCCGGCAGGTCGCGGACGGCGTCCAGCCGGCGGATCGCGACGTAGCCGACCGCGATCCACCACAGCGCCGCACCGGCGATGGCGAGACGGACCGCGCCACCCTTGCCGATCCCGAGCGGTCCGGCCAACGCCAGGAGCCCGAGGGTGAGCGCGAGGATGAACGCCCCTCCGGCGTACCCGAAGGCGTAGCCACGGGCCGAGACCCGGTCCCGGTCCGCCGGCTCGGCCACGTCGGCGAGGTAGGCGTTGTAGGCGAGTATCGCCGCGCCGAAGCTCACGTTGGCGAGGGCGAAGGCGAGGACAGCACCCAGCGGTTGACCCATCGGCACCGCAGCCAGCACCAGCGTGGCGCCGCCGCCGATGGCCGTCCCGAGGACAAGCAGTCGGCGCTTGGCGTCGGCCCGGTCGGCAAGCGCGCCGAGCACCGGCAGTGTCACGACCTGCAGCAGGACCGAGAGCGATGTCGCGTAGGCGTAGAGAGCGTTGGCCCGCGGGTGCAGGCCGAGCAGGTCGACGCGTCCGCGGTCGTCCGCTGCCGCCTTGGCGATGGCGGTGATGAACGGGCCGCCGACCGCCGTGACGACGGTGGTGACGAAAGCCGAGTTGGCGACGTCGTAGAGCGTGAAGCCGGAGACTGCGCGACTGCGGGCGTCGTCCATGCCAGAAGTCTCGCGCTCGGTCCGTCTGGCGCGGGTGAGGCTCAGGCGGTCTCCCAGATGAGCAGCTCGGCGCCGTCGGCGCCGGCCACCAGGATCGGCGCTCCGGCGGCGGTGAGCCGCACCGCGTCCCCGGCAACGAGCGCGCCGGCTCCTTCCAGCGTGGCCGTGCCGCCGGCGACATAGAGGTGCGCATGCGCGGCATCGGGGACCGGGACTGCATGGCCGGCCGCGAGGCGGCCGCCCCAGAGCACCGCACCGCGCTGTCGGATCGCGATCGCGGCGGCGTCCCCCCGACCCGAGGCGATCGGCACGAGCCCGCCCTTGTCCAGCTCCGCGTTGATGTCCAGCTGCTCGTACGCCGGGTCCACGGCCTCGGTGTCCGGTCGTACCCACATCTGCACCAAGTGCACGTCGCTGTCGCCGCGGGCGTTCATCTCCGAGTGCAGGATTCCCCTGCCTGCGCTCATGCGTTGCGCCAGCCCGGGGTAGATGACGCCGGCGTTGCCGATCGAGTCTTTGTGCTCGAGCTCTCCGGAGAGCACCCACGTGACTATCTCCATGTCACGGTGCGGGTGCGTCGAGAAGCCGGTGCCTCGCCGTACGACGTCGTCGTTGTGCACCAGCAGGAGTCCGTGACCGGTGTTGGTCGGGTCGTAGTGCTGGCCGAAGCTGAAGCTGTGGCGCGACTTCAGCCACCCGATGTCGGTGTGGAATCGCGACCCCGCTCGGCGTACGTCGATCGTCGTGGTCATTCTCTCCGGCCTCTCAAGTAGTTGCATCTGCAACCATAAACAACGCGCGGGAACGGCGCTGGCATTCCTTGCGTCAGAGCCGCATGAGACGCAGCCTGAGCATCCTCGCCCTGACCACCGTGCTGTCGCTGACGGCGGGCCCCGCGCTCGCCTGCGGGGGGTTGATCGGTCCCAACGGCGCCGTCAACCTGCTGCGCACCACGACGTTCGTGGGCTACACCGATGGGGTGGAGCACTACGTCACGTCCTTCGAGTTCGCCGGCGGGGGCGGGGCCTTCGGCTCGATCATCCCGCTGCCCGGCGTACCGACGTCGGTGGTCCGCGGCGGCGACTGGACGCTGCAGCGACTGGAGCGCGAAACGCAGCCGCAGGAGGCCTTCGCGGCTGACTCCGGAGGCGCTCGGGCGGCCAGCGCTCCGTCCGCTGAAGTGCTGCTCGAGGTCACCATCGACGCGCTCGACATCACCGTGCTCAAGGGCGGCGGTGACCAGGTCGGGCAGTGGGCGACCGAGCACGGCTTCCGGCTGCCGCCGGACGCGCCCGAGGTCCTCGACTTCTACGCCGACCGCAGCCCGATCTTCCTGGCCGCCAGCTTCGACGCCGAGGCGGCGCAGCAGCGAGGGCAGGCCATCGGTGACGGCACTCCTGTCCACATCACCATCCCGACCGACAACCCGTGGGTGCCGTTGCGCATCCTCGGTCTCGGCAAGGCGGCAGTCGAACCGGTCGACGCTGACGTCTACCTGCTGACCGACCGCCGTCCGGCTCTGCTGCCCGCCCCCCGCGACACGATGCCGCTCGTCCACGACGCGGCGGCCACGTCGCTGCTGCTCGATGACCTGCGCTCGGACAAAGGCATGGAGTGGGTGCCGCAGTCGGCCTGGCTGTCCAAGCTGCGCATTGCCGGCCCGGCCGGGGAGCTCGTCCACGACCTGGCCATCGACGCCTCCGGTGTGGGCCGGCCCTCACCGGTCGCCGCCGGGCTAGCGTCGGTCAGCGCTGCCGGTCTCACCGGCGTCTCCGGCGACGACGGGCTGCCCGTCTGGCTGGTCGGGGTGATCGCCGCCCTGCTCCTCGCGACTGGTGTGGTGGTCGGACCGCTCGCGCGCCGCCTCCCCACATCGACCCCGTGACCGTCGGTCGTCGGGCCGGGTCAGCCGCCATAGCCGTGGCGATCGGCGCAGCGGGCCTCGTCGGGTGCGGTGCCGACCGACCGGCGACCAGCCAGACCGTGGCCGTACGTCACTCGTCGTACGCCCCGTCGCTGCTGACCGTGCCGGTCGGCCGAGCCGTGACGCTGCTGATCCGCAACGACGACCCGATCGACCACGAGTGGATCGTCGGGGACGAAGCGACCCACACGCGCCACCGGACCGGCACCGAGCCGGCGCACGGCGTCCAACCGACCGAGGTCTCTGTACCCGCGCTCAGTGAGAAGTCGACGACGATCACCTTCGACACTCCGGGCGACTACCGGTTCGTCTGTCACCTGCCTGGTCACGAGGCCTACGGCATGACCGGCGTCATCCGCGTCGTCTGACCGGGCCGCCGACCGCAGACCCACGGTCGCACGCGTCGCTACGCTGCTGCCCATGCCGGAGCTGCCGGAGGTCGAGTCGCTTGCGCGCTACCTGCGCACGCGGATGACTGGCCGCGTGGTCGCCCGCGTCGACGTGGTCGCGATCAGTGCGCTCAAGACGTTCGCCCCCCCGCCGACCGCACTGCACGGCCTGTCGGTCACCGACGTAGGACGACACGGCAAGTTCCTCGACATCGACTGCGATGGCCTGCACCTCGTGCTGCACCTGGCCCGCGCGGGCTGGCTGCGCTGGCGTGACACCCTCCCCGCGGCACCTGCCCGGCCTGGCAAGAGCCCACTGGCCCTGCGCATCGCCCTGGACGACGGCAGCGGCATCGACGCGACGGAGCAGGGCACCAAGAAGGGGCTCGCGGCGTACGTCGTACACGACATCACCGCGGTTCCCGGAGTAGCGCGGTTGGGCATCGACCCGCTCGATGCTGCCTTCGACGCGACGACGCTTGCTGCGTTGCTCGCGGACCAGACCGGACAGGTCAAGCGGGCGATCACCGACCAGTCCCGCATCGCCGGAGTCGGCAACGCCTACTCCGACGAAGCGCTCCATGCTGCGCGGCTCTCTCCGTTCAAGCCCGCTGCCAACCTCACTCCCGACGAGGTGGCGCGATTGCACGAGGGCATCGTCCGGGTGTTGGCCGACGCCGTAGAACGGTCCAAGGACCTGCCGGCGGGCGAGCTCAAGGCCGAGAAGAAGTCCGGTCTGGCGGTGCACGGCCGCACCGGGTTGCCGTGCCCGGTCTGTGGCGACACGGTGCGCGAAGTCTCCTTCGCCGACACGTCGCTGCAGTACTGCGCCACCTGCCAGACCGGCGGCAAGCCGCTCGCCGACCGCCGCCTCTCCCGCCTTCTCAAGTAGGGCGCGCGGGGCGCAGTACGGCGCCGAGGTAGGGCCGGTCGAGCAGCGCGGCGGTCTGGCGTACGCCGAGACCCCAGGTGGGGTAGGCGTGGATCGTCTGGACCAGCCGTCCAGCGAACGCGTTGGTCTGCATCGCGAGCACGACCTCGCCGAGGATGTCGCCGGCGCCCGGGGCGACGACCGTGCCGCCGACGACTTTGGCGAGCACCGGATTGGCCAGCGGCCCAGGCCCGCGCGGGACGACAACGAGCTTGATGAAGCCCTCGGTCTGCCCAGCGCAGCGAGCGCGATCCACCACCGACAGCGGTTGCCGGGCGACCATCGCGCGGTCGCCGTACTTCGCGTACGCCGCAGCCTCCGTGAGGCCGACGTGCGCAACCTCGGGCTCGGTAAACGTCGTCCACGGGACGACCCGGGTGCTCGACTTCCGCTTCTTGCGCGACACGGCGTTGGCACCGGCGAGCCGGCCGTGCTCGTCCCCGAGGTGGGTGAACTGCAGCGGCGACGAGCAGTCCCCCGCGGCGTAGATGTGCGACGCCGACGTGCGCAGGTGCTCGTCGACGATGACCTGCCCGACTTTGCCCACCTCGACGCCGGCGACATCAAGGCCGAGTGTCGCGGTGTTGGGTCGGCGCCCGACGGCGACCAGTAGGTGCGACCCGGCGACCGTCGTACCGTCGTCGAGGTGCACGGTCGGCCCGGCGGAGACCCGGACCACCTTCGACCCGAGACGGATCTCGACCCCCTCCGATCGCAGTACGTCGGCAATCAGCGTGGATGCCTCGGGGTCGTCGTTGATGAGCAGTCGATCCAGTGCCTCGAGGATGGTGACGCGAGCCCCGAGACGTCGGAAGACCTGCGCCTGCTCGACCCCGATGGGGCCGCCACCCAGGACGAGCAGGTGGGTCGGCAGAGTGGTGAGGTCGAAAAGAGTCCGATTGGTCAGGTGCGCCACATCGCCGAGCCCCTCGATCGGGGGGACAAACGGCCCGGCGCCACTAGCGATGACGATGCCGCGACCGGTCACCGTGCGTCCCTCCACGTCGAGCGTGTGCGGGTCGGTGAAGGTGGCGTGGCCCGTAATGAGGTCGATGCCCTCCGAGGCGAGCAACGCCGGCGACTCGTCCTCGCTGATCGTCTCGATCACGGCGTGGACGCGGGCCATGACCGCCGCGAAGTCGACGTCGATCGATGGCACCGAGAAGCCGTATGCCGCACCGGTGCGGGCCGCATGCACGCGTTTCGCCGTCTCGATCAACGCCTTCGAAGGCACGCAGCCAAAGAAGGTGCAGTCGCCGCCCGGGCGCTCAGCCTCGATGAGCGCGACCCGCGCGCCGAGCTGTTGGCCCTTGCGCGCGGCGCCCAGGCCAGTCGCTCCGGCCCCGATGACGACCAGGTCGTAGTCGGCCATTGCTGCCTCCGTCATCGTGGATAAGGCCATGATCGTGCCCTACCGTCCCGCGTCTTGGAGGTCCAGGTGCCCGGCATCCCGTCGATCGACGTGAGCGAGGTCGGCGACGACCACTTCCTGCTTGACGTGCGCGAGGACGACGAGTGGCAGGCCGGGCACATCGAGGGCGCCGTGCACATCCCGATGGGGCACGTACTGGAACGACTCAATGATGTCCCGTCGGACCAGCACGTCGTCGCCGTCTGCCGGGCCGGCACCCGGTCGGCGAAGGTCACGTCCTACCTTCTGGAGCAGGGCCGGTCAGTGCGCAACCTCGACGGCGGGATGCAGGCCTGGGCGGCCGCCGGTCGACCCATGGTGAGCGAGTCGGCCGCGCCGCCCGCCGTGATCTGACCCGGCCACCTGGACGGCTCCGGCCGACCGACTTGGCGGACACCGACTTACGACGCACACTTGGCGGATGCCGGCGCGTCCCGTGGTCGATCCCTCTTCACCCTCCAGCGCACGCGTACGACGGCCGCCTTCCGGTCGCAGCGCCGCGATCTGGTCGGCCGTGTGGCCCAAGCTCGTCGCCCTCGTCGTTCTCGCCGCGGTATGGCAGGTGGTGGTCTGGTCGGGTTGGCGTCCTGAGTCGGTCCTGCCCGCCCCCGCGACCGTGCTCGCCCGGCTGAGCCGTGAGGTCACCTCCGGAGGGCTGCTCGAGTCGGTGCTCATCACGATGCGGCGGGCGGCGATCGGCTTCAGCGCGGCTACCGTCATCGGACTCACGCTCGGCATCGTCGTGGCTCGGGTGAGCGTGCTGCGGGTCGCTGTCGGCGGACTGATCGCCGGTCTCGAGACGATGCCCAGCATCGTGTGGTTCCCGCTGGCGATCCTTGCCTTCGGCGTCAGCGAGACCGCGATCGCCAGCGTCGTCATCCTCGGCGCAGCACCCGCCATCGCCCACGGCGTCCTCTCCGGTGTCGACCAGACATCGCCGCTGCTCGTCAAGGCCGGGCGGACCCTGGGCGCGCGAGGTATGACCCTTTACCGACTGATCATCCTTCCGGCCGCGCTGCCATCGATCGTGTCGAGCCTGAAGCTGGGATGGGCCTTCGCCTGGCGCGGGCTGATGGCCGGCGAGCTCATCGTCGCGGCGTCCGGCGCTACGTCCGTGGGGTCGCGGCTGCAGCTCGCGCGACAGAGCCAGGATGCGGAGCTTCTGGTGGCCCTGATGATCGCTATCTGCCTCATCGGCATTGTCGTCGACGTCGTGCTTTTCGGCACGGCTGAGCGGGCGATTCGTCGCCGGTACGGGCTGGTCACACCCACCGGTTGATGTGTGAGTCCACCGGTCCACCGCGGCACGGCGTAGGCTCGGACTCTCGCGGGAGCTCGACGTACTCGGGCTGAGAGGGCTGTCCAGGGCAGCCGACCGCAATGACCTGTCCGGGTAATGCCGGCGTAGGGAGCGAGTGCAGTGGCGTCATCGAAGACCTATCTCCCCGGATCACGGCCGGACCTCCGCGTCCCGATGCGCGAGGTGCACCTGAGCACCGGTGACAGCGTTGTGCTCTACGACACGAGCGGGCCCTACACCGACGCGACCGTGACGACCGACATCCGACGCGGCCTGCCGCGGCTGCGGGAGCGGTGGATCGGCGAGCGCGGCGACGTGGCGGCGTACGACGGTCGCGCCATCCACGCTTCCGATGACGGCCGGCACCCGCTGGACGACCGCAACCTCGACGAGGTCTTCGACGGCGGTGCCCGCCGCCCGCTGCGGGCGAGTGACCCCGCACGCGCCGTATCGCAGATGGCCTATGCGCGCCGGGGCATCGTCACGGCGGAGATGGAGTTCGTCGCGATTCGCGAGGGAATGGCGCCGGAGTTCGTCCGCGACGAGATCGCCCGCGGGCGTGCGGTGCTGCCGAACAACGTCAACCACCCGGAGAGCGAGCCGATGATCATCGGCCGCAACTTCCTGGTGAAGATCAACGCCAACATCGGCAACAGTGCGGTGGCCTCCTCGATCGAGGAGGAGGTCGACAAGATGACCTGGGCGACCCGCTGGGGCGCTGACACGGTGATGGACCTCTCGACCGGGCGCAACATCCACACCACCCGCGAGTGGATCATCCGCAACAGCGCGGTCCCGATCGGCACCGTGCCGATCTACCAGGCGCTGGAGAAGGTGGGCGGCAAGGCCGAGGCGCTGACCTGGGAGATCTACCGCGACACCCTCGTCGAGCAGTGCGAGCAGGGTGTCGACTACTTCACCGTGCACGCCGGCGTGCTGCTGCGCTACGTGCCGATGACCGCGAAGCGCAAGACCGGCATCGTCTCGCGCGGTGGCTCGATCATGGCGGCGTGGTGCCTCGCGCACCACGAGGAGAGCTTCCTCTACACCCACTTCGCCGACATCTGCGAGCTGCTCCGGCAGTACGACGTCGCGTTCTCCCTCGGCGACGGCCTGCGTCCTGGCTCGATCGCCGACGCCAACGACGAGGCCCAGCTGGCCGAGCTGGCCACCCTCGGTGAACTCACCGAGATCGCCTGGGCGCACGACGTGCAGGTCATGGTCGAGGGACCCGGTCACGTCCCGATGCACAAGATCAAGGAGAACATGGATCTCCAGCTGGAGATCTGCCACGAGGCGCCGTTCTACACACTCGGTCCGCTGACCACCGACATCGCGCCAGGCTACGACCACATCACGTCCGCGATCGGCGCCGCGATGATCGGCTGGTACGGCACGGCCATGCTCTGCTACGTCACGCCGAAGGAGCACCTCGGCCTGCCCGACCGCGACGACGTCAAGCAGGGTGTGATCGCCTACAAGATCGCCGCGCACGCCGCCGATCTGGCGAAGAACCACCCGGGCGCACAGGCGTGGGACGACGCGCTCTCCGACGCGCGCTTCGACTTCCGCTGGGACGACCAGTTCGACCTCTCCCTCGACCCGGAGACCGCCCGCAGCTACCACGATGAGACCTTGCCGGCCGAGCAGGCGAAGACCGCGCACTTCTGCTCGATGTGCGGTCCGCACTTCTGCTCGATGAAGATCTCGCAGGACGTGCGGGCCTACGCCGCGGAGCACGGTGTGGGTGACGAAGCCGCGATCGAGCTGGGCATGAAGGAGAAGTCCGCGGAGTTCGTCGACCTTGGCGCGTCGGTCTACCTCCCGGCGGCCGACTGACCGGGTCGGCATGCATCGCTGTGCCCGCGTTCTCGCCCACCCGTTCGGGCCAGACCGGACCGGTCAGGCGACCTGCCGTTCAGCCCACACCTCGTCAGGAGTGAGGCCAGCGGCGTGCAGTTCGTCATGGATCCCGGCGACGGCGGTGTGCGCGTCGACGGAGACAGTGACGATCCGAGCCACGGCGAACCACGTGCGCGCGTCATCCTGGCGCTCCAGCAGCACCTGGTCGAAGTTGGTCCCCGCGTCGACCAGTCGTCGGGTGAGCGTCGCGATGGCCTCCTCCGCGGAGTCTGCGACCTCGGCGAAGCGCGCCAGGATGGCGAAAGTCGGCAGTGCCGCGTCCCAGTCGTCGAGACCGCCGAGCTCAGTCGTCGTCATGCCGCATCACTTACCCTGCGAAAGGCGAAAACCACCGGGTCGTTCTACCCAGTTGATCCGGACGGCGGTGATCGACCAGTGTGGTCGATTCGGCCCCTTTTGTCCGATCTCACGTCGCAATTGGAAGTTTTTCTTGCCAAACGGTACCGAATGCGACACTTTACTTACTGTACGTAGTCATACGGACGCGCAGAGATCTGCAGCCGCACTATTGGTCGCCCTAGGCTGACAGGGAGCGAGAGGCGAAACCGACGTCCGTGTCGGGGTCGATGCCTGGGGGCTTTCCGTGTCCGTTCGTCCTGTGCGCTTTGGCGCGCTCCTGCTCGCTGTGCTCGTGACCGCCGGATCCTCGGCGCTGCCGGACCAGCGGGTCGCCAGCGCGGCCGCCGGCACAGGCGCGACCTTCGTCGACTTCACGCAGTGCGCCAACGGCGCGCCGCCGAGCGAGAGCCTGGCCTGCCCGGACGGCTGGATTAACGGCATCTTGCAGGGCAGCAACTCCCACTTCCGCGAGGACGACGTCACCCCGCAGCGGGTCGTCGTGGCGCTGCCGAAGGGCAGTCCGACCACCAACCGCACCCTGACCTTTCGCTACCAGGCCCGTAAGGGCACCATCCACGCCTACGACTCGCTGGCCACCTGGAACTACACCCAGAAGGACGCGGACAGGTGCGCGGGCCTGCGGGTGACCTGCCCGGGCGGCCCGGAGAGCTCCTTCGACATCCCGGATGACCGGGCCGCGGTCGGTCCGACCGGGACCACATCCTCGGGCCCGATCAGCAGTGTCACGACTGGGCACATGATCCCGGCTGGTCCCGGTCGGCAGATGAAGATGTACGGCGGCGCCATCACGAACGTCAGCGTGCCGGTCCACGACAACCTGTCCGGCAGCGGCGACGACTACGCCACGGTCACCGTGACCTACCGCGTCGAGAACACCTCGGCGGCCCGCAACGTCATGCTGCTGTTCGGCGGCCACCTCGCCGCACCGACCGGGCCGCGTGGCTGGGGTGCCGGCTTTGGTGCGGCGAGCATCAGCGGCGGGCCGTACCACATCAAGTTCGAGGCGGCCGACGGCGCGTCCATCGGCAACCGCGACAACCAGATCCAGGGCGCGGCGATCCTCTTCCCGCGGCTGGAGATCACCAAGACCGCCGACCAGCCGACCGCCGACGTCGGCTCGCCGATCGGCTTCACCGTCACCGTGCACAACACCGGCACCGGTCCCGCCGACAACGCGATGCTCTTCGACGCGCTGCCCGCCGGGACTGGCATCTCCTGGTCGATCAGCCCGGCGTACACCGGACTAGGCACCTGCACGATCTCGGGGACGGCGCCATCGCAGACCCTCGGGTGCAGCGTCCCGCGGATTCCCGCTGGCGGATCGTTCAGCGTGCACGTGATCTCGGCGACCAGCGCCCAGAGCGCCGGCACGTACGTCAACACGGCCACCACGCAGGCTGACAACGTCGACCCCATCAGTGCGAGCGCGCAGGTCGTGGTCGCGGCACCGGCCCTGTCGGTGGTCAAGACCGCCGACGACGCTTCCGTCAGCTCCGGCCAGCCCATCGGCTTCACCATGACCGTGCGCAACACCGGTGCCGGCCGAGCGACCAATGTGTCTCTCAACGACCCGCTGCCGGCCGCCTCCGGTGTCAACTGGTCGATCAGCCCGGCGTACGCCGGTCCCGGCACCTGCGGCATCACCGGCGACGTCGGGGCCCAGGTGCTCACCTGCAACTTCGGCGACCTCGCCGGTGGCGGCACGCTCAGCGTGCATGTCCTCAGCCAGACGACCTCGGCGACCTCCGGCACCCTGTCCAACTTCGTGGTGGTCAAGGCCGGGAATCACCCGGACGTGCCCGCGAACGCAGACGTCACCGTCAACGCCCCGGGCCTGACGGTGGACAAGGTTGCGGATGCCGTGAGCGTGAGCGCCGGCGACAACATCGGGTTCACCATGACGGCCACCAACGGCGGCGTGGGCACCGCGCTCGGCGCGTCTCTCACCGACAACCTTCCTGCCGGCACCGGCCTGGACTGGCGGATCGCCCCTGCGTACACCGGCCCGGGCACTTGCGAGATCACTGGCGCCGTGGGCAATGAGGTCCTCTCCTGCGCCTTCGGCGATCTGGCGCCGGGCGCGACCGCGTCGGTCCACGTGCTCAGCGGGACGACGTCGGCCACCAGCGGCACCTTCGAAAACACCGCGGTCGTGGTTGCGCGGAACGCACCGGAGGACCCCGACACCGACTCGACCACCGTCAACAAGCCGAACCTGCAGGTCGCCAAGGTCGCCGACGACGACGTCGTGAGCTCCGGCGACGACGTCGCCTTCACCGTGACGGTGACCAACGCCGGCACCGGCGTGGCCCGAGCGGTCGCCCTCGCCGACCCGCTGCCGGCTCTCGCCGGCGTGGTGTGGACTCTCGACGCCAACTCGCCCAACGCGGCCGACTGCTCCGTGTCGTCTGCACCGCAGCAGCTCGCCTGCACCTTCGGTGACCTGGCCGCCGGCGCCAGCCGAGTGGTCCGGGTGACCAGCCCGACCACCGGTGCGACGTCGGGCCTGCTGCCGAACACCGCTACCGCATCGTCGACCAACAACCCGGACGCGAAGGGCACAGCCAGCGTGCTGGTCCAGCAGCCGAGAGTCCAAGTGACCAAGACCGCGGCGAACGCCAGCGTCAGCGCCGGCAGTCCGATCGCCTTCACGGTCGCGGTCACCAACAGCGGGCCGGGAGTCGCCCGGTCCGTCCGCCTCAACGACCCGCTGCCGTCCGCCGACGGTGTGCTGTGGTCCATCAGCCCGGCGTACGCCGGCCCGGGCTCCTGCGGGATCACCGGTTCGGCTCCGCAGCTGCTCACCTGTGACTTCGGTGACCTCGTCGTCGGAGGGACGAGAACCGTCAGCGTCGCGAGCAGCACCACCCGTGACACCGGCGGCTCGCTGCCCAACACCGCTACCGCGACGCCCACCAACGGCGCCTCGGACAGCGACTCGGCCACCATCACGGTCCTGAAGCCCAACCTGACGATCGACAAGGTCGCCGAGAACGCCACCGTGAGCTCGGGTCAGTCGATCGCCTTCACGGTGACCATCACCAACGCCGGGCCGGGGACCGCCACGGGGGTCACCCTGAGCGACCCGCTCCCGATGCGGGCCGGAGTGGCCTGGACGGTCAGCCCGGCCAACGCTGCCTGCGGCATCGCCGGATCAGCCCCGGCCGCGCAGACGCTGAGCTGTAACTTCGGCACTCTCGCGCCGGACGCTTCGGTCAGCGTCCGGGTCGCCAGCAACACCACCGGTGAGACCGCCGGGACCCTCGACAACACCGCCGTCGCGTCGTCGACCAACCACGACGACGTCGACGACCTCGCGAGCATCGTCGTCCAGCAGCCGAACTTGTCCAACACGAAGACGGCTACGCCGACGTCGGTCAGCTCCGGTGACCGGATCGGGTTCACGGTTGTCGTGAACAACGCCGGGCCGGGCACTGCGTTCGGCGCCGTCCTTGCCGACCTGCTGCCGTCAGCGACCGGCGTTGTGTGGACGATCGCACCGGCGTACGCCGGTCCGGGGAGCTGCACCATCGACAGCCCGACGCCGCCGCAGCAGCTGAGCTGCGCCTTCGGCGACCTGCTTGCCGGCCAGGGCGCGACCGTCTCGGTCACCAGTCTCACCGTCACCGACACCGTCGGCCCGATCGAAAACACCGCAACGCTGAGCGCGCGCAACGCCCCCCCGGTGCCCTCGACCGCGACCGTGACGGTTCTGCAGCCCGACCTGGACATCGACAAGACGGCCGCCGCCGCCAGCGTCAGCTCCGGCGAGGCGATCGGCTTCACCATGACGGTCACCAACAACGGACCGGGCATCGCCCGCAACGCCCGCCTCAGCGACCTGCTGCCTGGTGGGCCCGGGATCGACTGGACGCTCTCGCCCTACGCCGGCCCGGGCACGTGCACCATCGACGGCGCACCCACCACCGAGACGCTTACTTGCGCCTTCGGCGATCTCGCACCTGGTGACTCCGTGACGGTCCGCGTGACCAGCGCGACAACCGAGGCGACCACCGGTGAGTTCCGCAACACGGCTGTCGCCCGGGCCGCCAATCATGACCCGGTCGACTCGACGACAGAGGTCGTCACGGTCAACCAGCCGAACCTCTCAGTCGTGAAGCAGGCCGACAAGGACGTCGTGAGCGCGGGCGACACCATCGGCTTCAACGTCGTCACCACCGTCGGCGGGCCGGGCACCGCGTTCGGCGTCACCCTCGACGACCCGCTGCCCACCGGCACCGGCCTCACCTGGAGCCTCGACGCGGGTTACACCGGTCCGTGCACCATCACCGGGTCTGACCCGCAAGTCCTGCACTGCGAGTACGGCAACCTGGCACCTCTGGCCACCGTGTCGGTGCACGTCAGCAGCCCGACCGTGACTGCGACCTCCGGCACCTTCGAGAACACCGCCACCGCTGACGCGACGAACAGCCCGCCGCGCACGTCGACCGACTCCGTCGTGGTCAACAAGCCGAACCTGACCCTGACCAAGACGGCGGACAACAGCCGGGTCGACGCCGGAAGCCCGGTCGGCTATACCGTTGTCGTCAGCAATACGGGAGTCGGCACGGCCAAGGCGGTCACCATCTCCGACCCGCTCCCGCAGGGCGCTGGACTGTCCTGGACGATCTCACCTGCGTACGCCGGACCAGGCACCTGCGCGATCAGCGGTCCGACGTTGACCTGCACGATCGGTGACCTGGCGCCCGGCCAGTCTGCGACGGTCCGCGTGAGCAGCCCGACGACCTTCGACACGCCGGGAACGCTGACCAACACCGCGGTCGCGAAGGCCCTGAACAGCCCCGATCGCGACGCCACCGCCGTGATCACCGTGGATGCGCCGAGCCTGACCCTGGCCAAGACCGCCGACAACCCGACGGTCAGCTCCGGCGACCAGGTCGGGTTCACGATGGTGGCGACCAATGGTGGGCCCGGCACCGCGACGGGCGTCAGGATCGACGACCTGCTGCCGGCGATCCCGGGCAGCAACTGGACCCTGGCCCCGGCCGTCTCCGGTTGCTCGATCACCGGCAGCGCGGGTGCTCAGACGCTCGTCTGCTTGGTCGGCACGCTGGCGCCCGGCGGCACCTTCTCCGTCCATGTCATCAGCCCGACGTCCAGCGATGCCAGCGGCACGTTCCGCAATGTCGCTACGGCCCGTGCGGCCAACCACCCGGCAACTGAGGGCACGGCCGACGTGACCGTCAACAAGCCAGGGCTCAACGTCCGCAAGACCGCGGACGACGCGGTCGTCAGCTCCGGCACGCCGATCGGCTTCACGATGCTGGTCAGCAACGTCGGGCCCGGCGTGGCTCGCGTTGCCGTCCTGGACGACACGCTGCCCTCAGCGACCGGAGTGTTCTGGACACTGGGGGCTGTCTCGGGTGGCACCTGCGCG